>JBLHMP010000068.1:0-22260 GCA_047623555.1 Granulosicoccus sp. | reverse complement strand
CATCTGGCTGGCATAAGTAGAACAATACCAGAACATCTTGGATTGGCAAGCCGTGTAACACTACATCCTGTGCTGCCGGATCAAAGGGGATAAGCCTTTTTCCCGCATTTATTGAATTCCTGAACTAATTCTCTAATTCGTTTTTCTGGCATCAATACTTTTCCTCGAGTTTTACTACCTCACAGCCTCAATAGGCCCCTCAGCCCTACCATGAATAAACTGGTCCAGATAGGGATCGCCAGAATGGTCCATATCGCCCACCGGCCCGGTCCACTGGACCACTCCGTCATGCAGCATTGCCACGTTGTCGGCGATGGCGCGCACGGAACTCATGTCGTGGGTGATGGTCATTGCGGTGGCGCCCATCTCGGTGACGATCTCGCGGATCAGGTCGTTGATGACGCCGGCCATGATCGGATCAAGGCCTGTTGTCGGCTCGTCGAAAAAGATGATCTCGGGCTCGGCGGCAATGGCGCGGGCAAGGCCGACACGTTTCTGCATGCCGCCCGACAGTTCCGCAGGCAACCGGTCAGCGACATCAGCCTTTAGCCCGACACGGCGCAGTTTTTCGATGGCGATCTCGCGGGCTTCTTCCTGGGGTCGCATCAGCGAGCCGCGCAGCAGGCGGAACGCCACGTTTTGCCAGACCGGTAGGGAATCAAACAACGCGCCGCCCTGAAACAACATGCCAAACCGCGCCAAAAAGGCATCGCGATCGCCGGTTCCGGCCGCTTGACCGTCAACGAATATCTTGCCGGTATCCTGCTGGATCAGGCCCAGAATACATTTCAAAGCCACCGATTTTCCGGTGCCGGAGCCGCCGATGATGACCATCGACGATCCTCGCGGAATATGCAGGCTCATGCCGCGCAGAACCTGATTGTCGCCAAAGGCCTTATGTACGTTTTCCATGCGGATCATATCGAAAAGAATATCCCCGTGAGTATGAAATTCGCCGCCAGCAGTAACACGGCTGCGGCCTCGACACTGCCCTTGGTGGCGCGGCCCACGCCCTGTGCGCCGCGTCCCGAATTCATGCCGTAATAACAGCCCATGATCGAGGCGATAACGCCAAAAACCGCGCCTTTGGTGACGCTGGAAATCAGATCAATTGGTTCAAGAAAGTTGACTGTGTTTTGCAAATAGGCGGCAGAGTTGAAATCCAAACTCTCTACCGCCACCAGATAACCACCGGCAATGCCGATGATATCGCCTACTGCCACCAGCAAAGGCACGGTCACAAAGGCGGCCAACACACGCGGGGCCACCAGATATTTCATCGGGTTGGTGGACAGGGTGACCAGCGCGTCAATCTGCTCAGTCACCCGCATGGTGGCGATTTCGGCGGCAATTGACGATGTCACCCGTGCCGTGATCATCAGGCCAACCATCACCGGGCCCAATTCACGCACGATGCCGATGGCAACGATTTGTGGCACCACGGCTTCGGCGTTGAAACGCGCCCCACCTGCATAGATTTGCAAGGCCAGCGCGCCGCCAGTGAACCCAGCCGTCAGGCCAACAACGGGCAGCGACAGCCAGCCGATATTTATCAAGGCATTGGCGAATTCACGCAGATAAAATGGCGGTCGTATGATGTGGCTGATCGCCTGCGCGGCAAAGCGGCTGACCCGGCCAATCGCGCCGAGCAGGTCCAGCACCGTGCGTCCGATTGCGGCGACAAATGTCAGGATTGCGGTCATTCGCGATACTCCCGCTTGTAACGTGCGCCCAGTGAGGTCAGGATTTCATAGCCGATTGTACCGGCCGTCTCGGCTAGCTCATCAATATCCTGCTGCTCCCCGAGAATCCAAAGCGCGTCTGGATCAGGTTCAAGCCCGGTAATATCCACCGTGATCAGGTCCATCGACACGCGCCCAACAACGGGGCAGGCGATGTCACCGGCGAAAATCTGTGCGCCATCACCCATCGCCCGAATCAAACCATCCGCATATCCGGCGGCCACGGTGGCAATGCGGGCCGGGTAGGGTGCGCTCCATAAATTGGCATAGCCAACGGTCTCGCCGACCTCAAGGTCGCGTATTTGGATGACCGGCAACTCAAGCGACACAACCGGTTGCGCCTCGGTAAAGGGTAGCCCGCCATAAAGGCCAATGCCGGGGCGGGTCAGGTCGAAATGATAGTTTTTACCAAGAAATATGCCACCCGTCGCCGACAACGACCGTGGCACGTCGATATCACGGGTCAGGTCGATAAACGTCTTTAGCTGTTGCAAATTCATTGGGTGGTTCGGGTCGTCCGAACAGGCCAAATGCGATGTCATCAACACCGGCATTTGCCCCAGCGCAATATCACGCAGCGCGGCCCATTCTGCCGGTTCCATGCCCAGACGGTTCATGCCGGTATCAAGCTGGATGCCAAAGCTTTGGCCCGGCGTTGCCTCGACATGGCGCAGCAACTGGTCGACGGAATTCAGCAAGGGCGTCAGATCATGATCGCGGATCAGGGGGGTGTCGCCCTGCATATGGCCGGAAAACACGCAGATCATCGGACCCGGGCCAAGCGCTTTGCGCACGGCAACGCCTTCTTCGGCGACGGCGACAAAGAACCAGCGCGCCCCGGCCTGCGCCAGTGTGCGTGCCACCGGGGCGGCGCCCAATCCATAGGCGTCGGCCTTGACCACGGCTGCGGTTTCGCAGTTGGTCATCGCGTCCAGGCTGCGCCAATTGGCGGCTATTGCGGACAAATCAATGGTCAGGTTTGCTGTGCTCATAACCTTGGTGTTTTGACACGGCAGTGCCGCGCGTCAAGGGGGAAAGGGTCAAGGATTTGATGCTTTGTGCGCTGTGTACCCGACCTGTGGTTCGCAGCACAGGAAATCGGCGAAATTCGGCGACCCAAATTGTGGTGTGTCGGTGCCGGGGCGCGGTGTGACCCTGATGTTGACTTGTGGCTATACCCCCGGATTACTGCAAAGGGTGGGTTGAAGCGATGCGCGCAGGACGTGGAAACATTTTAGGGGTGGGCAAAAATGCAAAAATATTTGGGCGCTGTGTTTCAGTAGTCTGATTGCAATGGTCGTCTTTTCGGCGGCCACCACACAGTCAATTGCAACTCGGGCAATTGCAACTCGGGCAATTGAAATCTGTCGCCTCGGTGGGCAAACGATTGATATTATCCTTCAGGACGCAGCCGATGCGCCACAGGTAAATATTCGGGTCGATACCGATTATCTGGATCAGAGGTTTATCTACCGCTCAGGATCAACACGCCGGGGGCTGGGACTGCGGCTTCAGGCGACAGATTTCACGCATTGGCCCCATGATATCGGCCCGCATCAGTCCGAAGGGCCGTATCTGAGGATGTTGTTGTCGCCATTTCGCGATTTTGAAACCGTTGTTCAGCGCCTGACAATTATAACGCTGGGCCGAAGAGTTTCCGAAGAGATTGTTTGGCAGGAGGCTGATGGGCCTTTTTGGCTAAAGTTTCTGACAACCCCGCCGCTGGAAAACCCGCGCGTTGGTGGGGGAAACGATGATCACGATATATAGTTTACGCGCGACGCAAATGGTAAGGTAACAGATGTCATAAGATGCCGACGCCCTGGAGAAACGCCTTTTCAAAATTGTAACCACTACATCGATAGCGGGATATTTGATGTCAAAATCCGCTATTCCCCGCAGTTTCTTTCGCAATGGCGGCGCTTGCCTGACGACGCGCACGCCTTTTTTTCTGTCTTACGATTGAACAATAGAAAGACCATTCAATCGCAACCAACTTTACACTGATTTGGAGTTGGTTGTTATGCAATCGGGCAATGTGGCAGGGCGGATAGAAATGCGGGCAGGACTAGCGTTCGCGACCACATTACGTTGTGATCCGCGCAAAGATTTGTATCGTTGGGTATTTTACCGGTTGCCACCGCCGGTAAACATCGCCGCATCGGCCGCTGCCCGGCGTATCGCATTGGATTTATGGACAGTTTCCTGATACTCGGACTCAGGATCGCTGTCATAAACCACCCCACCGCCGGCCTGAATATATAGCTTTTGATCCTGCACCACCGCCGTGCGCAGCGCGATACACATGTCCATGTCACCGCCAGCGCTGAAATAACCAACACCGCCACCGTAAATACCGCGTTTTTCCGGCTCAAGCTCGTCGATGATCTCCATCGCCCGCACTTTGGGCGCGCCAGAAACCGTACCCGCAGGCATGCCGGCAAAGAACGCGTCAAGCGCGTCTTTGTCGTCGGCCAACTCACCGACAACGTTGGATACGATGTGCATAACGTGGGAATAGCGTTCAATGGTGAACTGTTCGGTCGGGCGCACAGTACCGATTTTGGCCACCCGGCCGGTGTCATTGCGCCCCAGATCCAGCAGCATCAGATGCTCGGCCAGCTCTTTCTTGTCGGCGAGCAATTCGGCCTCTAGCGCGCGGTCTTCTTCCGGCGTCGCGCCGCGGGGGCGTGTGCCGGCAATCGGGCGAATGGTGACTTCGTTGCCAAAGACCCGCACGAGAATCTCGGGGCTGGCTCCAACCACCTCAAAGCCGCCAAAGTTGAAATAGAACATAAACGGTGACGGATTTGTCCGGCGCAGCGAGCGATACAGCGCAAACGGCGGCTGGCGGAATTCTTGCGTCCAGCGTTGCGCCGGAACCACCTGAAAAATGTCTCCGGCGCGGATATAATCGCGGGCCTTCTCGACGGCGGCTTTGTAGCCCTCTTTGGTGAAATTGGACACCGGCGGCGCGATTTCCTGCGCATCACCCAGATCGCGGCTTTCGGTGGGCATTGCACGCTCAAGATCGCGCACCGCGTCCATCACCCGTTCGGCGGCCTGCGCATAGGCGGCGCGTGCGGTCTGGCCATCCGATACCCAAGCAGGGGACACCACGGTCACTTCGCCTTTGACACCATCCAACACCGCCACGACCGAAGGGCGCAACATCAGGGCGTCGGGTAATCCCAACGGATCGGGGTTCACATTGGGCAAATATTCGACCAAACGCACCATGTCATAGCCAAGATAACCAAACAGACCAGCGGCGGATTGTGGCAGATCGTCCGGCAGGTCAATGCGGCTTTCGGCGATCAACGTGCGCAGATTATCCATCGGATCGCCAGTTTGCAGCGTGAACCCTTCCGGGTCAAACCGCGCGGTACGGTTCAGTTGCGATTGGGTGCCGTCACAGCGCCAGACCAGATCAGGTTTCATACCGATGATCGAATACCGGCCACGGACTTCGCCACCGGTGACTGACTCAAGCATAAACGCATCTTTTTGCGCACCGGTTAGTTTCAGCATCAGCGAAACCGGCGTGTCTAGATCCGCGGCCAAACGGGTGTAAACGATCTGGTTTTCGCCTGCGTTATACGCATGGGCAAAGGCGTCAAAGTCGGGGGTCAGCGCCATAACGTGCCTCTTTTACTGCAATGGTTTTACTGCAACGATGTCTGCACTGCAGTCAGCGCACGCGTGTCGATTTCCGGGCTGGCACGCAGCTGCGCCGCCTGAATAAAGGCGTTGAACAATTCCTGGCTTAGCGCCTGATTTAGTTCGCGGCCAAAGCTGCTGCGAATTGCCTCGAGCTCGGCAGATTTTTCGGCAGGTAGGGCCTCGGTAAAACGCACAACCAGCACAGATCCGCTATTGGCGATGATACGCAATTCGCCAGGTTCCATGGTAAAGACCTGGGTCATGAAATCAGCCGGGGTGCCGTCAATATAGGCGGTGCGGGTTAGGCCGTTTTCAACATGGGCGACAAGCCCGGCCTCGGCAAAGTCGCCATTTGTGGCCAGGTTCAGGATGAGCGCATTGGCCTGTTCCTGCAACGCGTCTTCGGTTGCTTTTAGCGTCCAGCCTGCGAGCACCCGGTCGTGTGCGTCGGCAATCGGTTCCGGGCGGGTTGGCAGTACCTCGTCCAGTTGCAGCGCAAAGACGCCGCCATCTTCCAAGAACACAATCGCCGGGAAATCGCTGTCTGTGACGGCGGCCGCGGCCTCGCGGAACGCGTCATAAGCGGCAATGCCGTCCGAGTTTGCGGCGGTCCATTCGATTTGGCCGGCCTGCATGTCGGTCTCATCTGACACCTCTTGCAGCGTCGCACCGGCCGCCAACAGATCGTCAATCTCTTGGGCTTGTAATTCGATCAAACGCCGGGCGCGATCGCTTGCCAACTCGTCGCGCAACTCGGGTGCGGCGTCTTCAAAGCTGGTCAGTCGGGCGGCCAGAATGCCGTTGATGCGGAACAGGGCCGGGCCAAGCGATGTTGGTAGCGGGCCAACCACATCGCCAACTTTGCCCGCAAAGACGGTTTCAGCAGCATCGCCCAGATCGTCAACGGTCACGTCACCCAGATCAATGTCACTTAGGCTCAGGCCACGGTTTTGCACCAATGTCTCAAATGTTGATCCGCCGACTTCTAGCTGTGCCATGGCTGATGTGGCATCACTATCGTCACCAAACACCAGCCGTTCAACCAACCGGCGTTCTGGCACATTGTATTTATCAGCCAGCGTTTCATAAAGCGCGCGCATGGCGTCGTCATCGACCTCAACCTGATCCAGGATCATTTCGGGGCTGAGCAGCACATAAGACAGTTTTTTGGATTCCGGCAGCATGAACTGCGCGGCATTGTCGTCATAATAGGTTTGCAGAGCGTCATCTGCCGGATCAACCAACGGGGCGGTCAGGTCCGAGCTATCCATTTTTGCCCAAACAAAGCTGCGGCGCGCACCGATAAAATCGACCATCGTGTCGGCCATCACCGAAGGCATTTGAACCCCGGCCAAAATGGCTCCCTGCACCAATGTGCGCGATGTTTCGGAGCGGATGTCGCCTTCAAACTCAATCTCGTTCATGTTGGCCTGGTTGAGGGTAAAGCGATAGGTTTCGCGGTCAAACTGGCCATTGATGCCCCGAAACGCCGGGATTTCGAGGATTTCCTGTTGCAGGTTCTCGTCGCCAATGGAAATGCCGATGGCGGCAACCTCATTGTCCAGCGAGGCCACCGAAACAAGACGCGACAGGACCCGTTGGTCCAGACCCAAAGCCGAGGCTTGTGACATGGACAGGGGTTGACCGGTTTGGGCCTCAAAGCCGCGTATTTCACGTTGCATTTCGCGGAAATATTCGTCGACGGTGATCACCTGGGTGCCAACGGTTCCGACTGTGCGAATGGTGCCACCAATGTTGATCGCGCCAAAACCGGCAAGGCCGACAATCAACAGGGCCAGAATAATCCAGACGAATGTTTTTGAGAGGTTTTGGCCGGCCATGATATTCCCTTGTCGATGTTTAGATCGGTGCGTGCAGTGGTATGGGCGATTTTGTCGTGGCCCTGTTTCTACGACGGGCGCAAGTGGGGGGCAATCGCATATGCCGGGTAATCCGTTTTCTTTGACAGAAAACCAGCCGGAATTTTGGTAAAACTCCGGCTGGTCCAAGGTTTTGCGTCAGATCAGAAGGTCAAAGCCTGTAATCTCTCAAACATTGCGCCAATTCCACCCCGGTCCAGATTGGCAAAAGCAATGCGCAATTGGCGGGTTCCTGAGGTGTCTGAGGGCGGCATGAACATGGTGGCGGGCAGCAAAAGGATGCTGGCCTCGGTGACCAATCGGCGGGCGACTTCGTCTGAGCCGATGGCAAATGGGTGCTCAACATAGGCGAAATATGCGCCCAAGCCCATGAGGGTCCAGCCTTTTTCGGCCAACACCGGAAAGCCCTGCTCAATGGCGGCGCGCCGGTCAAGGATTTCGGTGCGCTCACCGGCCAACCAATCGCCAAGGTTTTGCAGGCCCCATAATGCGGCGTGCTGGCCGATCTGGTTGGGGCAGATGGTGACGGTGTCGAGAAACTTTTCCATTTCACCCAGCAGATCGCGGCTGGTTACAACTGCGCCAACCCGGTGACCAGTCAAACGGTAGGCTTTGGAAAAGGAATACAGATGCACCAGAGTCTGGTGCCAATCCGGGTCTTTGAACAGATCGTGCGGCGCACCGTTGCGGATGTCAAAATCGCGATAGGTCTCATCGACGATCAGCTTGATACCGCGGGATTTGGCCAGATCATAGAACGCCTGCACCAGTGGGGCGGGGTATTCCACGCCGCTTGGATTGTTTGGCGTGACCAGCGCAATGGCGCGGGTGCGCGGCGTTATCAGGGCTGCGGCCTGTTGCGGATCGGGCAACAGATCAGCGCCGGTTTTGAGCGCAATCGCCGAGACGCCGATCATATCAAGCCACATTTTATGGTTGAAATACCAAGGGGTTGGCAGAATTATTTCGTCGCCTTGCGTGGTTAACGCCATCAGAGTGGCGGCAAAGGCCTGATTGCAGCCAGAGGTGATGGCAACCTGATCGCCAATGATCGTACCACCATAGCGCGTTGAACATTGACTGGCCAGTTCGGCCCGCAGTTCGGGCAGGCCCAAAACCGGGCCGTAAAGGTGAACATCGTCGTTGTTCAGCGCCACATCGGCCATGACCTGACGCAATGCGGTTGGCGGTGGCTCAACCGGGGCGGCCTGCGAGACATTGATCAGCGGCCGGTCAGCCGGAAAGGTGACGCCCCGGGTCCAGCCCTGTGCTTTGACAATAGGTGGTGGAAACGTGGCGGACGTGCGAGTCTGTGTCATGGGATGGCATCCAAATGAGCGCTTTGCGGCGCATTACCTTGATTTATTTGGCATCCGGTCGCGCCCGAGCGCCCCCTGGCTGCCTAGTCTTTGACGCGATAGGGTTCAACATACTGCAGGGCCATGTCCCAGGGAAAGAAAATCCAGGTGTCCTGACTGACTTCGGTGATAAAGGTATCGACCTGACTACGCCCCAACGGTTTGGCGTAAACCGTGGCGAAATGTGCCTTTGGATAAAGTGCGCGCACCACTGCGAGGGTTTTGCCGCTATCGACCAGATCGTCGATGATCAGAATGCCGGCGCCGTCGCCCATCAGTTCTTTGTCAGGGCTTTTGAGGATTGTTGCCTCGGATTGGGATTGATTGTCATAGGATTTGACGCTGATCGTTTCGACCGTGCGGATATCAAGCTCGCGCGCGGCGATCATTGCCGGGGCCATGCCGCCCCGGGTGATGGCGACGATGGCCTTCCATGCGCCATCAATGGGGCCGTGCCCATCGAGCCGCCACGCGAGTGCCCGGCTGTCGCGGTGGATTTGATCCCAGCTGATGTGGAAGCCTTTTTCGTGGGGCAGGCGGTCGGTCATGGCGGCAGTCCTTTTATTGTACTTAGCGGTCGAGCAACAGGCGACCACCTATGGCCCCTAATGCCAGCGCCGCAATGCGGTCAAGTGTCGGTTTAATGGCCAGATAGCGCCGAGAGATAGCGCCGGTGCTGAGAAGTATGGCCAAAAGCGGTTGCAGAGTGAGCTCGACTGCCAAATGATTGGCGGCGATCAGGATTTTATCCAAGGCGGACAAATCCGCTGGAAATATCACCAGCAGAACGGCGGCGGCAAACAATACCGATTTCGGATTACCGAGATTGACAAGAATGCCACCAAGAAATGCGCTGCCCAAGAATGCCCGATGTGATCGGGGCGTGCCGGTTTGCACAATCGGGGCCGAGGCATTGCGCCATGTGGACCAGGCGATATAAATCAGAAACCCGGCACCGACGATTTTGAACGTGGTATAGGCCCAGGGAAAAACGCGAAACACGCCGCCCAACCCAAGTAACGCCATAATCGTCCAGCAAACCGCCATCACACCCAGACCAATAGCGGTGACGATGCCCGTGCGTCGTCCGCCGGTCAGGGTGTTTCGGATCAGGTAGATCATCGATGGCCCGGGGCTGAGGATCGAAACCAGCAGCGCGATATTATAGGCAATCAGATGTTCTATTCCCATGATCCGCCCCCCGGTTAAACCTTGGTGATGTCGGGCGCGTCAACGGCCTTCATACCGATGGCGTGGTATCCGGCGTCGACATGCAGAACCTCTCCGGTGACACCCGATCCCAGATCAGATAGCAGGTACAGCGCCGATTTGCCGACATCATCAATGGTCACGTTGCGCCGCAGCGGCGAATTGTATTCGTTCCACTTCATAATATAGCGGAAATCGCCAATGCCCGAAGCGGCCAGCGTTTTGATCGGCCCGGCCGAGATGGCGTTCACGCGGATGCCATCTTTGCCCAAATCTTCGGCCAGATACCGCACTGATGCCTCAAGCGCAGCTTTGGCGACGCCCATCACATTATAATGTGGCATAACTTTTTCGGCGCCATAATAGGTCAGCGTCAGGCAGGAGCCACCTTCGTTCATCATCTTTTCGGCGCGTTGGACCACGGCGGTGAAGGAATAAACCGAGATATCCATGCTCAACTGGAAGTTGCCACGGCTGGTGTCGACATAACGACCCCGCAATTCGTTCTTATCTGAGAACCCAATGGCGTGGACGATGAAGTCCAAGGTCCCCCAGCGGTCCTTTAGATCCGCAAACAACGTGTCCATTGATGCCTCGTCGCCGACATCACAAGGCAACACAATATCACTGCCCAATTGCGCGGCAAGCGGCGTAACCCGTTTTTTCAGCGCGTCCCCTTGATAGGAAAACGCCAGCTCTGCGCCCTGTTCGGCACAAGCGCGTGCGATCCCCCAAGCGATTGATCTTTCGTTGGCCAGACCCATTATCAGGCCACGTTTTCCTGCCATAAGGTGTTGAGACATGCGTGTTTGCGCCCTTTTTGAATATTTGACCTGACGTTTAGGCGATAGAACTGTATGCATCAAGAGGCGAGCCTCTTGATGTTATCCGACTTGTTGCTTAGTTGGCTTGGGTAAAGTGAGTGTGAGAGAATAGTATGAGTGATCGCAGTGAAATATTCGCCGGAGATGATCCGTTCGTTATTGCGCAGCGTTGGCAGGACGAGGCCCATAAGACCGAGCCCAACGACGCCAATGCCATTGCCCTGTCCACCGTGGACAAGGACGGATTGCCCAATGCACGTATGGTGTTGCTCAAAGAGATCGAACCGGCGGGTTTTGTGTTCTACACCAATTACGGCAGCGCCAAAGGTGGCGAACTGGACAGCGCCGGCAAAGCGGCCTTTGTAATGCATTGGAAATCTTTGCGCCGCCAAATTCGTGTGCGGGGATTGGTCAGCCGCGAAGATGGACCGCAAGCCGATTCCTATTATTCCTCGCGTTCGCTTCAAAGTCGTTTGGGGGCCTGGGCGTCGCAGCAATCACGGCCCTTGGCTGGTCGTGGTGCGCTGATGGCCGAAGTGGCCAAAACCACGGCGAAACACGGCACCAACCCGGCGAGACCGCCATTTTGGGGAGGTTATCGAATTGTACCGGTCGAAATAGAATTCTGGGCGGATGGCGCCTTTAGGTTGCATGATCGGTTTGTCTGGCGCCGAATAAATGCCTCGGAACCGTGGCAAATACAGAGGATCAGTCCCTGACGTTCACGTCACGTGAAATGCAACGACTTGTAAACGCAGTTTTTTTTCCCCTTGAACTAAGGGGCAAAAATATCGCAAACCTTGCGAGTAACAATAACGTAATCCCGACCCTGGCGGAAAAGAATTGGCAGAAGATCTCAACAGTATGTACCACGTTTGTGGACAGGTTAAATGGTTTGACCCGACAAAGGGGTTTGGCTTTGTGGTTGCTGACGAAGGCGGCCCTGACATCCTTTTGCACGTCAATGTTTTGCGTAATTTTGGTCAGAATTCTGTTGCTGATGGCACCAGAATCGAAATCGTCACTCACCGCACGGATCGTGGTGTGCAGGCCGTTGAAATTGTCAGCATCGCCCCGCCCGAGCGCGAAGAAATGGCCATATTGGCTGACTTCGAAGACTTGGATATGGATGAGCTGCGCCTGTTGCCGCTTGAACCGGCGCGGGTGAAATGGTTCGACAAGGGCAAAGGTTTTGGCTTTGCCAACGCGTTTGGCCTGTCTGAGGACATCTTTCTACATGTAGAAGTCCTGCGTCAGTCCGGATTGTCCGATTTACAACCGGGTGAGGCGTTGGCGCTTCGGGTGATTGATGGCGACCGCGGTCGAATGGCCGTCGAAGTCCATGCCTGGGAAGCCGCTCAGTCACCGTTAGACGAATGACAATGCTGCGCCGCCTGTTTGTCGCAATGTTAAGTGTTGTGATGATCGGGCCGGCGTCAGCAGCCTGTCACAAAGATTCAGTTCAGTTACGCGGCGCCTGGGGCGAAACGCATTTTGATGTCGAAATCGTTGACACGGCTGAAACACGGTCGCGTGGTTTGATGTTCCGCGAGTTTTTGCCGCGCGGTGACGGCATGTTGTTTGTCTATGAACAACCACAACGTGCCAGTTTCTGGATGAAGAACACGCTAATTCCCCTCGACATGTTGTTTGTTGATAAGACGGGCACTGTAACGCGCATTCACCATCAGGCGATTCCCGGCAACCTGTCGGGAATCGATGGCGGCGAAAAGGTGTTTGCGGTGCTCGAAATCAACGGTGGATTGGCAAAAAGATACGGTATTTCTGTTGGCACACAGGTCCAGCACAAAGTTTTTTCAAAAGGACCTGCAATTTGGCCATGTTAGGGCTTTTCAATTGCAAAAAGTAGCGCTAGATAAGCGCTCTGTTCGGGGCGTGGCGCAGCTTGGTAGCGCACCTGTTTTGGGTACAGGGGGTCGTAAGTTCGAATCTTACCGTCCCGACCAGTTAACTAAAAAACCCAGTACGTCGAAGAAGTGATTGCCTCCCACGGCACACTTTCTTTGATGTTTGAAATCAGACAGGATTTTGTCAGATTCGCTTTGTTTCAGCTTTCATAATTGCAGCCATCAAATTTATCGTGATCTAAATCCGCAAAGGTCTTTGGCAACGGGGCCGGGCGACTCAGGCTGTGTCGAAATTCACTGTGCTGAGGCTTGTGTAGATCGTAACTGTCTCCAAAATATGCGGTTCGCTGGATTTACCTAGAGTAACCGGCGACCAATTTTGCAACAGTCAAAGAAACCCATAAAATGTTAGTAAACACGGATTTTGCGCCTAGGCAAAAGCGCCGCGTCGCAGCATCAGTCGCAGCCCAGAGCGCAGGTTTTGGGGCAACCCCCTTTGATCTCGTAACAATATCAGACTGACGCGAATGACGGTCTACAGCAAAGGCGCCGTTAACCTTTTGTGGAGGAATCGGCGCAGCCTTGTCGCGATTACCAATGACACGAAGGTCAACATAAAAGATTGCGAAAAATCCTTAAAATTGCGTTGACGGGCTAGGGGAGGATGCGCCAAATAGTAGGTGCCGGTCGCACTGCTACTAAATCTGGTGTTCAAACCAGAAGCCGCGATAGGGATGGGACGGTTAAACCACTCGGGACTTGATGGCGCGCACGCCGGATACATGTCGCCTATTCAGGCGGCAGCGGGTTGGTTTTGGCCGAATCTATTCAGGCAGTTGAGGCATCGCAAATGTGGTGCTTGGTCGTTTTGCGGCCGTACGGTAATGCTGGAAGATAGAGGCAGCTAGAATGAAAATTGACAGAAAATTCACCAAAGCAGGGCAAGACGCGTACTCTGAGCTGGATTTTATCTCGGCGAGGTCCGAGATTCGCAATCCCGATGGCACAATTGTGTTTCATCAGGCTGGTATCGAAGTTCCGACAAGCTGGAGCCAAGTCGCTAGCGACGTAATTGCACAAAAGTATTTTCGCAAAGCTGGTGTTCCCGCACGCCTAAAGAAAGTTAAGGAAAAGGGTGTTCCCGAATTCCTATGGCGCTCGGTTCCGGATGGTGATGATGTTGAAACCGGCGGCGAGACCTCGACCAAGCAAGTGTTTGACCGGCTGGCTGGGGCCTGGACCTATTGGGGTTGGAAGGGTGGCTATTTCACCGACAAATCCGACGCCCGCGCCTACTTTGACGAAATGCGCTACATGCTGGCGACGCAACGCGCCGCGCCCAACAGCCCACAGTGGTTCAACACCGGCCTGCATTGGGCGTACGGCATTGATGGCCCAGCGCAGGGGCACCATTATGTCGACGACAAAACCGGCGAGCTGAAAAAATCCACCTCGTCTTATGAGCGTCCCCAGCCCCACGCCTGTTTCATTCAGGGTGTAAATGATGATCTGGTTAACGAAGGCGGTATTATGGACCTATGGGTCCGCGAGGCACGGCTGTTCAAATACGGCTCGGGCACCGGCACCAATTTCAGCCATCTGCGCGGGTCAGGCGAAGCATTGTCAGGGGGTGGTAAGTCATCCGGCCTGATGGGCTTCCTCAAAATCGGCGACCGGGCCGCTGGCGCGATCAAATCCGGCGGTACCACCCGTCGTGCGGCCAAGATGGTCATTGTTGACGCCGACCACCCGGATATTCAGGAGTTTATCAACTGGAAGGTTCTGGAAGAGCAAAAGGTTGCCAGCATCGTTGCCGGCTCCAAGATGCACGAACAGATGCTCAACGGCTTGTTCGCCGCGATCAAAGCCTGGGACGGCGCCGAGGCGGATGCCTATGACCCCAAGGTTAACGCGGCCCTAAAAGACGCGGTACGCGCCGCCAAGCGGGTGGCGATCCCCGAGACCTATATCAAACGCGTGCTGGATTACGCGCGTCAGGGTCATACCAGTATCGAATTCCCGGTTTACGACACCGATTGGGATTCCGAGGCCTATAATTCGGTCTCTGGCCAAAATTCGAACAATTCAATCCGGGTGACAAACGCGTTCCTGACCGCCGTTGAAAAAGACGCCGACTGGCAGTTGATCAACCGCACCGATGGCAAAGTTGCAAAAACCATCAAGGCGCGCGATCTGTGGGAACAGGTTGGCCATGCGGCCTGGGCCTGTGCCGATCCGGGCATTCAGTACCATGATACGGTTAACGATTGGCACACTTGCCCGGCGGACGGCGAAATTCGCGGCTCTAACCCGTGTTCGGAATATATGTTCCTGGATGACACCGCTTGTAATCTGGCGTCTATGAACCTGTTGACCTTTTATAAGGACGATACGTTTCAGGCCGAAGACTATATGCATGCGGCGCGTCTGTGGACGCTGACCCTTGAAATCTCGGTGATGATGGCGCAATTCCCGTCCAGGGAAATCGCGCAGTTGTCCTATGATTTCCGCACATTGGGTCTTGGATTTGCCAATATCGGCGGCTTGCTGATGAACATGGGCTATAGCTATGACAGCGACGAAGGCCGCGCCCTTTGTGGTGCCCTGACCGCGATCATGACCGGCGTTGCCTATGCCACCAGCGCCGAAATCGCTGCCGAATTGGGCGCCTTTGAAGGCTACGCACGCAACGCAGACAGCATGCTGCGAGTCATCCGCAACCACCGCAAAGCCGCTTATGGCAAGACCGAAGGCTATGAGGCGCTGGCCGTCAAACCGGTGCCTCTGGACCATTTTAACTGCCCGGACACACGTTTGGTTGAACTGGCCAAATCAGCCTGGGATGAGGCCCTGCGTCTTGGTGAAAAGCATGGCTATCGCAACGCACAGGCCACCGTGATCGCGCCAACCGGCACCATCGGTCTGGTGATGGATTGTGACACCACTGGGATCGAACCTGATTTCGCCTTGGTCAAGTTCAAGAAACTTGCAGGTGGCGGCTATTTTAAGATCATCAACCAGTCGGTTCCCGCCGCTCTTGAGCGTCTTGGGTACGGCAGTGCCCAGATCGAGGAAATCGTGTCCTACGCTGTTGGTCACGCCAGCATCGGCAACGCACCCGCGATCAACCATACAACGTTAACCGGGCGTGGCTTTGGTGCCAATGAACTGGCCAAGATCGACGCCGCTGTTGAGTCGGCTTTTGACATTCGGTTCGTGTTCAACCAATGGACTTTGGGCGTTGAATTCTGCACCAGCGTGTTGAAAATACCGGCGGACAAATTGAACGATCCCACGTTTGATTTGTTGAAATCGCTGGGCTTTTCCAAGGCTGACATCGACGCCGCAAATAACCACGTCTGTGGCACCATGACGGTCGAAGGTGCGCCGTTCCTGAAAGAAGAGCATTACGCCATCTTTGACTGCGCCAACCCGTGCGGCAAAACCGGCAAACGGTTCCTGTCGGTCAACAGCCACATCACCATGATGGCCTCGGCGCAATCGTTCATCTCGGGTGCGATCAGCAAAACGATCAACATGCCCAACGATGCAACGATCGAAGATTGCCAAAAGGCCTATGAATTTAGCTGGTCGCTGGGGGTTAAGGCCAACGCGCTGTATCGTGATGGCTCAAAACTGTCGCAACCTCTGGCCTCGGCCTTGGTTGAGGATGACGACGAGGCGCTAGAAACTCTTGAAAGCGGCACACCGGTCGCCAAAGCCACGGTTTTGGCCGAAAAGATCGTTGAAAAGATCATCGTCAAGGAAATCATCAAATCACATCGTGAAAAGATGCCACAACGGCGCAAGGGTTATACCCAAAAGGCGGTTGTTGGTGGTCACAAGGTCTATTTGCGCACTGGTGAATATGAAGACGGCAATCTTGGTGAAATCTTTATTGATATGCACAAAGAGGGCGCCGGGTTCCGCGCGATGATGAATAATTTTGCCATCGCCATCTCGGTTGGTCTGCAATACGGCGTGCCGCTGGAAGAGTTTGTTGATGCCTTCACCTTCACCAAATTCGAACCCGCAGGCATGGTGCAGGGCAATGACAGCATCAAAAATGCCACCTCGATCCTTGATTATATCTTCCGAGAACTGGCGGTGTCGTATCTGGATCGTAGCGATTTGGCCCATGTAAAACCACAGGGCGCGTCCTTTGATGACATCGGAAAAGGTATTGATGAAGGCGTGCGCAACATCTCGGAAATGTCCGATAGTGCCGCCAGCCGGTCGCTTGAGGTGCTCAAACAGATCAGCTCAACCGGGTATCTGCGCAAACGCATGCCGCAAGAACTGATCGTGTTGCAGGGCGGACAGGCAAAAATGGCGGACGCAGCGCCGAGCAGCGCGGTTGATCCGGTGACGACATTACAAACCTTGGTGCCGGAAACATCTGCCACGGCCACAGTTGGCGCCATGCAGATCGACGTCCGCGTCAAAGCCAAAATGCAGGGCTATGAGGGCGAGGCCTGCAACGAATGTGGCAACTATACATTGGTGCGCAATGGCACCTGCATGAAATGCAACACCTGCGGTGGGACAAGCGGCTGTAGCTAAGAGACCATGTCAGCAATGACGTGTAGGGGTTTGGATTCCCTCGGTTTATCCAGCCCCGACGAAACAACGGGTGGGCAAAGATTTCTTTGACTATCCAAATATCCACGGGGTAGGGCTCTGCAGAAAACACTGTTTTTCGCTCTGTCCTGCTCCACGAGGTTTCTTAGAAATCTCATGGACACGGGGCGGGTGCGCTCGCCCCTAACGACGTTCAGGCCGCAGGCAAAAAACACCGAGCGGTATAAACAAAATGAGCCTGGATGGCGAAACTCAAGCGGGGGGCTAACGCTCCCCGCTCTTTTTATGGTCGACTTATTGGCCGGCGCCCAATTTCTTCTCGTCAAAAATATCTCGGGGGGTAAGGGGGCAGCGCCCCCAAGGTCCCACCCCGACGGCATCCACTACGCAGGCAAGTGAATATTAAACCGCGCCCGAATCGCAGCATCCGTTGCCGAATCAAACCGGGCTGACGACCTTGTGGCCAAAATTTCGTCCTTGCGGGCAATCGCGCGGGCAATCAGGTCGGGCTTGCCAACCTCTTCCCATGCTTTCGGCGAAAGGCGATCCGCAAGGGCCGGATAAACATAATCTGTCTGCATCCGGTTCAGGGTCTGATCGGTGCCCAGATAATGCCCCGGACCGCCAATACAGGTGGCGCGAATGGTCTCAAGCGACACCGAATCCTCGTCCACTTCAATGCCGCGCACACAGCGCATCGCCTGCCCAATCAGATCATCGCCCAAAATCAGCGATTCAAAACAGAATCCAAGCAACGACGCGTGCATCCCGGCGGCCTCATAAACCATGTTCAACCCTGACATTCCGGCCATAACATTGGACATCGCCTGTTCCCATCCGGCCTGCATATCGGGCAGCTTTGCGTCGGCAATGCCCGCCGCAGCGCCGCCCGGCAGCCCGTAAAACTGGTGCATCTGCGCGCAACCCGCGGTCAGCAAGGCCTGCTCGCCACTGCCACCAGACATGGCGCCGGTGCGTAGGTCAGACACAAACGGCCAAGTGCCAAAGATCGCCGGATGGCCCGGTTTTACCGCGTTCACATAAACCAACCCGGCCAGACATTCCGCAACCGCCTGTACGATGGCGCCGGCAATCGGGGCAGGCGCCGTGGCTCCGGCCTGGCCCGCAGACAGCAACAGAATCGGCATGCCACCGGCAATGCAGGCCTCCATCACTTCGCAGCTTTCGGTGGCGAACTTCATCGGCGGCACCACAAAGCAGTTCGAATTGGACACAAAAGGCCGCTCGCGCCATTTGTCCTCGCCTCCGGCAATAAGGTGCAGTAATTCAAAGGCATGCGGTACAAATGATTGCTCGGTAAACGAGGTGCCAATGTGTTTGGTGGTGCCCGCAGCACAGGCATAGATCGTGTTCAGATCCATTTCCAGATTGTCAGGGATGTCGCGCGCCACCATCGGGCGCTGCAGGAAATGAATGTTGTCCAACTGGTTGGCGATGCGCGCCGCATCGTGCAAATCCTGCACCGTGCTTTCGCGGTAATTGCGGGTCTCAACATCAACGATATGCACCGCAGCCCCGGCGGTGCCGTAATGCACTCTGCTGCCACCAAGATTAAGATCATGCGCCGGGTCGCGGCCCATCAACGTGATCGAGCGGTTGGCCCGTGCCAGCATATCCTCAATCAACGCGCGCGGGAACCGGATGCGGCCGTCATCGCCCAGTATGGCTCCGGCGCCGGTCAGATACCGCACACCGCTTTCGGGGGCATCGGCCAGCCCGATCTGTTCAAGTGCGTCCAATGCGGCCTGATGAATGCGCTCGATTCCGGCATCGGTCAGCGGGCGGAATGTGCCGCCGGTCATGCCCGGTCGGATGGGGCGCAGATTATCGGCAAGTGGGGCGGCGCGGGCCGCACGTCTGGCGGCACGGCCACCGCTGCGAACGGGGCCAGAGGCTGTAGAAACTTCGGTCATGATATAAATCACTTTGTGCAGGTTAATCTTAAAGGTGAATTCAAATCACTGCGGGGCGCCCCCGTGCGGCACGGCCACGGGCGGCTCCGATGGTTGTGACAACCAGCCTTATTTTTGGTTCTTCGCCCTGCATTTCATCTCCATAATACTTGGTTCAGTATGTAACGAAATGCGTCAGGGTCTGTTCTGTTTGCGTCATTGTTACGCCGGAAGTGTTTTAATGCCTCCGGCGTAGAACGGGCGCAGAACAGGCGCAGCTCATGCCAATATAAAGATCAGCCGTTGGCGAGGTCTTTTGCAAAGTCACACAGCGTTTCCAGGGCTTTGGCAAACGCCGCGTCCTCGATTGTCATGGCAACGCGAATGTGGCCGGTCGCGGCCTGACCAAAGCTTTCGCCGGGCATGACTGCAATATTATGTGCATCCAGCAGCGCGTAGGCGAACTCTTCGCCAGTCATACCGGTCGCCCGGACGTCCAACATCAAATACATCGCACCCTGTGCCGGAACCAACTTGACTGTGTTCTGGGCCGCGATGATTTTCTGGCCAAGCGCGCGACGACGGCGGAACGGGGCGGCGACTTCTTCTTCTAATTCGATACCGGCATTCAAGGCAAAGTCAGCCGCATCCTGAACAAACCCGGCAACGCCATAATTGGTGTGGGTGGCCAGATTGATCAGATGTTCAATAGTGTAGGTGGGCCCAACGATCCAGCCACAGCGCGATCCGGTCATGGCGTGGGATTTCGACATTGACCCAATGACCAACGTGCGCTCGGCCATGCCAGGCAACGCCCGGGGCGACAGGTGTTCGCCCTCCCAGACTTGGGTGTCATACACTTCGTCTGACAGCAGCCAAAGGTCGTGGCGTTTGCAAACATCGGCAATGCTAAGCAGCGTGTCGCGCCCGTACACTGCGCCAGTGGGGTTGTTCGGCGTATTGATTAGCAGCGATGTGGCGCCTTTGGTCGCGTCCTCAATATCTTTGGTGCGCGGTTGAAACGCGTCCTCTGCGTGGGTCTGGATGGCTTTGGGAATCGCACCCACACCACGGATCGTACCGGGGTAGGTGGCATAATACGGGTCAATATACAGCGCGGTATCGCCGGGGTTGCAGACTGCCATATGCGCCGCAAACAACGCAGCCTGACCACCGGGGGTGATCAGCACATTGTCGCGTGTGGTCGCAACGCCGCTCTGCTCGGTGATCCGCTTGGCTACGGTATCGCGCAAGCTCGAAGTGCCGGGCACCGTGGCATAACCGGTATGGCCGCCCATCGCCGCTTTATCCATCGCTTTCAAAATAGACGGATGCGTGCCGATATCATGCTCGCCAATGGTCAGTTCAACCACCGGAATGCCAGCCGCAATCATATTGCGGGCACGGTTGAACACGTCCCAACCATCTGATCCGCCTCCGGTCAGGTTAGTGATGCGATTTGATAGCTGCATGGGGGTATCCTTGGCCTTAGTATTTCCCGCGCAGAGGCGCAGAGCTGATCGCCCATGTCAATTCCAGACGCGACGAGACATGTCACCAATAGAACGGGCTTGGCGCGCGGCAAGCCCTGTGCTAACCAATGCCTCATGAACCGTATTTGCATTATCATCTGCTGCATTATTCCCTGCTGATCCATTCCAGCGGGCCGGTTTCTTTCGTCATTCCATTCAGAACACCCCGGCCTGCGCTGACCTGCGCCAAAGGATACCTGTTATGACGACTCTTAAAACGGCCATCAAGCTGCACAACACTATGACCCGTAAGAAACAGGATTTTGCGCCGATTGATGCGGATAATGTGCGCATGTATGTCTGTGGCCCAACGGTCTATGACCGCGCCCATCTGGGCAACGCGCGCCCTGTGGTGGTGTTTGACGTGCTGTATCGGTTGCTGCGCCATGTCTATGGGGCCGATCATGTCACCTATGTGCGCAATTTCACCGACGTGGATGACAAGATCAACGCGCGCGCGGCAAAGAATGTGGGTCCAAATGGCGATGTGGACGCTGAAATAATCAAACTCACCAATGAGACAACACAGTGGTTTCTCGACGATATGAAGGCGGTTGGTGCACTTGATCCCGACCACATGCCGCGCGCCACACAGTTTATTCCGCAGATGGTAACGATGATTGAACAGCTGATCGCCGGGGGGCATGCCTATGCCGCCGAGGGCCATGTGCTGTTCGCGGTTGATAGCTACAAAGACTACGGTCAGTTGTCGGGGCGCACAGTGGACGACATGATCGCCGGGGCGCGGGTCGAGGTGGCGCCGTATAAACGCAATCCGATGGATTTTGTATTGTGGAAGCCGTCATCGGATGACCAGCCGGGGTGGGACAGTCCTTGGGGCCGGGGGCGCCCTGGCTGGCATATCGAATGCTCGGCGATGTCGTATGAACTGTTGGGCGAGAGTTTTGACATTCACGGTGGCGGCAACGATTTGATGTTCCCGCACCACGAGAATGAGATCGCCCAAAGCTGCTGTGTGCATCCCACCGGTGGTTTTGCCAACGTCTGGATGCACAACGAGATGCTGCAGGTCGAGGGCAAGAAGATGTCCAAGTCCTTGGGCAACTTCTTTACCGTGCGCGAGTTGTTAGATCAGGGCGTGCCGGGCGAAGTGATCCGGTTTGTGTTCCTGTCGACGCATTATCGTAAGCCGATGGATTGGACGGAGAAGAAATGGTTGGAGGCGCTCGATACATTGACAAAATGGGCGCGTGATGAAGAACCCCAAGAAAAGGGGCAAGTTGATCCTGAACTGATTGAAGCGTTGTCGGATGATCTGAATACAAAAAAGGCGCTGGATGTCTTGAGGCGACTGCACACCGAAGGGCGTGGTGCTGATCTTGTTGCGTCAGCACGCCTGCTTGGTCTTGAGCTTGTAAAACCGGAGTTTGCACGGGATCGCCGAGAACGTGATGCTTCTCTTCGGATGCAGAACAAAGAATTGATCGCGGTTATGACAGAACGATTGGTTTCAGCGCGCGCTACAGCGATGGAAACGAAGGATTTCGCCGAGGTGGACGCGATGAAGACGGCGCTGAAAGAGGCCGGTATCGAAGTGCGTATGTCAAAGGAGGGCGTGGAACTTGCCCTTGGCAAAGGGTTTGCGCCAGAAAATCTTGGGGTATTGAAATGATTGTTTGTAGCGTGCTTTTTTCAGCAAGGGGCGTGGGGGTTGTGGGCACCCCAGCGC
>JBLHMP010000067.1:0-22728 GCA_047623555.1 Granulosicoccus sp. | reverse complement strand
GCGTTTGCTCGCCGCGCAACGCCATGATCCTCGCGCTGACGCTTCACACAGGCCAGAAGTTCACGACGGTCTTCTTGGGAAAGAAATTTGGGGCAGATCATAGCCGAAGGAGAATCCATTTCCCCTCAAACATCAACAACCTCTTCGGGTTCTTAAGGAGTCGCAGTATATATCTAAAATTCTAACAAGAAATCGTTTTAGCGGCCGAATTTGGCAATTTGACGCGCCGGATTAACCAATCTGAAACCCAGTGAACTTGACCCACACGGCGGATTTATCCGATCAAACCACGTGGACAAATGTCGGCGCGCGCGCCACTCTGCGGCGACGCAAATATCTGGGATAATCGCATGACACCATTTTCGGTTTTGGATCTTTCACCGGTCCCTGAGGGGCTGACAACGGCGGACGCATTGCGCAACACTCTGGACCTTGCCCGCCATGCCGAAAGCTGGGGCTATCACCGGTTTTGGATGGCCGAACATCACAACATGTCCGGCATCGCCAGCGCCGCCACATCCGTGTTGATCGGCCATGTGGCCGGGGGTACGTCGACGATCCGGGTTGGGTCTGGGGGCGTCATGCTGCCCAACCATGCGCCTTTGATCATTGCCGAACATTACGGCACGTTGGCGACTTTGTACCCCGACCGTATCGACCTTGGCATTGGTCGCGCTCCGGGCACAGACATGGCAACGGCGCGGGCTTTGCGCCGGACGCTAGAGGATGCCGACGGGTTTCCGAACGATGTGGTTGAATTGCTCGACTATTTTGCCGACGCACCACCCAACCCGCAGGTGCGCGCCTTTCCTGGTATTGGCACCCATGTGCCGGTCTGGATACTGGGATCGAGCCTGTATGGCGCCCAATTGGCGGCGCATCTGGGGCTGCCTTATGCGTTCGCCTCGCATTTTGCGCCGGGTGATCTGGATCAGGCGCTTGAGGTTTATCGCAAAACGTTCCGGGCGTCCGAACATCTGGACAGACCGCGCTTTATGTTGGCGATCAATGTGTTTGCCGGGGCGGATGATACGACCGGATTACGCCTGAAATCGTCTATGCAGCAGGGGTTTGCCAATCTGCGCAGTGGTCGCCCCGGACCTTTGCCAACGCCGGTGGACCGGATTGAGGATCATCTGGACCCGATGATGTTGCGCATGGTTAATCAGGCGCTGTCCTGTTCGGCTGTCGGGTCGCCGGAAACAGTAGAGCAGGAATTGCGCGCACTGCTGGGCCGCTATGAACCGGACGAGGTGATCCTGACCGGTCAAATGCACGACCATTCCGCCCGGCTTGGGTCGTTTGAAATCGCGGCAGAGATATTGAAGCGGATTGGATAGTTAAGGGGCAAATTTATGTCTGCAGCAAAATTAAGGGTTCGTCCAGCGGCGTGGTATCGTTTTGACATTGGTGATTTTGAGGCAACGGTGGTTTCGGACGGCACGCTTGAGCTTGGCGATGCGACCCAGCTATTTCCCAACGCGCCCAAGGATGAGGTGCGCCGATTGTTTGCGGCGGAATTCCTGCAATGCGATCCGATGGTTTTGGCCGAAAATGCGCTGGTATTGAATACGGGCGCGCATTTGGTGCTGTTTGATACCGGCATGGGGACGAGTTCATTGTTTGGCCCACATTCGGGTCGGTTGCTGGGCAATATGGCGGCGGCGGGCATTGATCCGCGTGACATTGATACGGTTATTCTGACCCATGCCCACGCCGATCATACCTGGGGGTTACTGGATGATGCGGGGCAGCCCACTTTTCCAAATGCCTCAATCTGCCTGTCGCGGGCGGATTTTGATTTCTGGACCGATGAGGCCAAACTGAGCGACCCTGCGGCGCGTCCGGATGTGGTTAGAGGCTCAATTCGCTGCTTAACCGGCTGCCGGGATCAGTTGCGCTTTGTTGTGGATGGCGAGGTGATTGTGCCGGGGATCACCGCGATTGCTACGCCGGGACATACGATTGGGCACATGTCGCAGATGATTGAATCCGCCGGGGTGAAAATGTTGAACCTTGGCGATGTTTGTCATCAATACGCGTTGGTCTGCCCGAACCCGGACTGGCAGTTTCACGTGGACTACGACCCGGTTTTGGGCGTGAAATCCCGTCGTCGGATGTTGGAACTGGCCGCGCGTGAACAGCTGTTTGTGCTGGGTTATCATCTGCCGTTTCCGGGGCTGGGGCATATGGTCCATGACGGTGATGGCTATCGCTATATACCGGCGCATATGCAATTTGGCTGAGGTGAGGAGCGTGGGTTATCACCCACTCTACGCCAAATGCCACCGGGGCCAAATGCCACCGGGTGCTTTGTTGCCGATCGGTTTTGAGAAGGAACGAATTCATTGTTCACGGCTACTTTGCTTTGTGCGCCAAAAAATCCGGCGCTTGATTCGGCACTTGTTGAATCGCTGCGCAATGCCTGGGGCGGCGGTGATGCAGTTTGGCTGGCTCCGGATGAGGCGGCGGAATTTAGTGTTGACCAAATGCCAGCCAACCAGTGGGAGGTATGGGCCGACCTACAGGGTATGGCTGTTGATCTGGTTATCCAGCCGACCAAGGGGCGTCGCAAGGCGATGCTGTTGGCGGACATGGACAGCACCATGATCGAGCAGGAATGCATCGACGAGCTGGCGGACGAGGCCGGGGTTGGTGATCATGTGCGCGGCATCACGGCGCGCGCGATGAATGGTGAGCTGGACTTTGACGCGGCGTTGATTGAGCGGGTCGCTCTGTTGGGTGGCTTGGATGAAGGCGTGATTGCTTTGGTTTTGGCCGAGCGGATTACGCTGATGCCCGGAGGCAAGGCGCTGCTGGCAACGATGAAAGCCAATGGTGGCTATGCGGCATTGGTATCCGGCGGATTTACCGCGTTCACACAATCTGTGGCGGCGCAGTTGGGGTTTGACGAGAACCGGGCCAACAGTTTGTTAGTCGAGAGTGGCGTCCTGACAGGCAAAGTCGAAATGCCGATTCTGGGCCGTGCCGCCAAGGTTGATGCCTTGGAGCAGATCACTGCCAGGTTGGGATTGAGTGATGCGGATGTTCTGGCCGTTGGCGATGGGGCCAATGATCTGGGCATGTTGGAGCGTGCCGGAACCGGTGTTGCGCTGCATGCCAAGCCATCGGTGGCGGCGCAATGTGACGTGCGGATCAACCATGGGGATTTGACAGCTTTGTTGTATCTGCAGGGCTATGGGCGCGATGAATTTTTGGGGCTTTAGAATTAACACTTCCTTTAATTAACGATCACGTTAATTAAATTGCATGAATACTCTGACTTTTGCCTTTTCTGCCCTATCTGATTCGACCCGTTTCGGGATCGTAGAACACTTGATGGATCATGGAGAGACCCTGGCCGGGGAACTGGTTGCAGGCACAGGCATGACCGCCCCAGCGATTTCACGACATTTAAAGGTGTTACGCGATGCCGGGCTGGTAACGAACCGCGCCGTTGGCACCAAGCGGTATTATTCCGTGCGCCCAGATGGATTGCGGGCCATTGCCGACTGGACCCTGTCACGGCGGGCGTTTTGGGAAAGCAGTCTGGACCGGCTTGAGGCGGCAATTTCATTAGATGAGGAGGTGCCCAGATGACCGATCTGAGCCTTGAGCGAGAATTTGATATCCCTGCCGAGCAGTTGTTTGACTGGATTAGCAGCAAGGGCAAAGTGCTGCAATGGTTTGGTCCCGAAGGCATGAAAGTGGCTGAATCTGCGTTGGATTTCAGCCAGACAGGTCCGTGGTATGCAGTGATGAGCAATGACACGATGCGCGTGAAGGTGTCCGGGCATGTGACCCATGTCGACCCGCCCCGGTCGGTTGGGCTTACCTGGGGCTGGCATGACGAGGATGGCGCGCGCGGGGCGGAAAGCCATGTAACGCTAACCGTCGTGCCCACCAAAATCGGCGCGCGATTGCTGCTGGATCACCGCGATCTGGACGACAGTGAACAGTCGGCCCGGCATGAGCAGGGCTGGATTTCGACGTTCAATAAAATGGCGACGATTATCGAGTAATTTTTCAACCAAGGGAGACGATCAAATGACACAATTTATCTTTGCGTATCATGGCGGAAAATCGCCGGAGACCCCGGAAGAAGGCGAAAAAGTCATAGCCGCATGGGGCGCATGGTTCGGCGGCTTGGGTCACGCCATCGTGCAACCCGGAGCGCCTGTGGGCCTGTCCAAAACCGTCAGCGGTTCAGGCGTGGCGGATGATGGCGGGGCCAACCCGGTCTCGGGGTATTCTGTTGTCAGCGCCACCAATATGGATGCGGCAGTGACAATGGCCAAGGGCTGCCCGATGGTTGTGGATGGCAGCGGATCGGTCGAAATTGCTGAACTGGTTGAGATGTAAAGTGAAGAGTGGCGGGCCTGATGGCCCGCTGTTTTTATGCCTCCGGCGGGGATATTTCCAGAAAGCAGAAAGCCAATTTGGTGCTTTATAGAAGCGTCGCTGCAGGTTTGATCATACCTGTGGTAAAGTCACGCCGGTTCAGGACCGGAGCATTCATGTATTTCAATGTGGCAGGGTGATCGGCGTCTAACACCCCCATTTTCACCAAAATGGCGGCAATTGTACATTCGCTGGCGCGGGTTGCACCGTCAGTGATTTTGATGGCGACACCCATGCGCTTTTCCGGGATGATGGCGACAAACACGGCCTCGGCTCCGGTTTTGATGGCAACACGCCCGTCCATTGCCCGCATCAGATTGGTGCAAGAGCGACCCTCGCCCGCGACCAGATCTGGGTGCATTGTCATGGCATTGACCAACCGCACCGCCGCCTGGCTAGCCCGGTCATTACGATCCGCAGCCGAGGCAAACCACGCCATCGCCCGCGCCAAGCCGTGAACTGAAGTTGAGAAGTTTGGCGCCGAGCAGCCGTCGATGCCAAAACCTGGGCTGGTCATACCGGTGGTTTCCTCAAACGCGTTAAGGCAGGCCTGTTGTACTGGATGGGCAACATCGACGTAATCCGCACCGCCACCCATATATTGGTTGAGCGTAAGGAAGCCGGAATGTTTGCCCGAGCAGTTGTTGTGGTACTGGCAGGGGCTGGCGTGGGCGCGAATCAGGTCATCACGGGCATCAATGTCGCTAGGTTCTTGCGGGCCACAGCGAAAGGCGCCGTCATTCAGCCCCAACATATCAAGCCAGGCTTTGACGCGGTCGGTGTGGATCGCGGCCCCATTGTGGGAGGCGCAGGACAGCGCCAGTTGTTCCGATGTCAGCCCGTATTTATCCGCGGCCCCAGAGGTCAGCAAAGGCAAAGCCTGGATCATTTTTGAGGAGCTACGTGGATAGATAACAACGTCTGGATTACCCCAGGACTGCACAATCTGGCCCGTGTCATCACAAATGATGGCATGGCCAAAATGCTGACTTTCCAGCAGGTCGCCGCGCCAGACTTCGGTCATTAGAACAGGTTGGGTCATAAAACACCTCAAATCTCGGCGAAATCCTGCCAATCGGGCTTTCGCACATGGCGCAAGGTACGTTAGTATGTTTGTGTCGGCAAGCTACAGGGCCCCGAAAACAGGACGATCCGGCAAGGATCGCGGGCGGCTTTTAAAATTGAGGTTAAGGTCAGTCTGGAGGCTGAACAAATGGGACTATTACACACCCGAATTATCGCTGGGCTATGTCTGGCCACGATGGCTACAACAGCATTTGCACAGAGTGAAAGCACCAACCGGGTCTCGTCCAATACGGACTGGAGTGTCTTTATGGAAGACAGCCCCAAGGAGTGCTGGAGCGTTTCAGCACCCAAGGAAACTGTAAACACACGCGCTGGCAGTGTGGTTGCAGTAAGCCGGGGCGACATCCTGTTGATGGTGTTTTATCGCCCCGGGGCAAAGGTTAAGGCGCAGCTGACATTTACTGGGGGCTATCCCTTTGCCGAAGGGTCCAATGTGACGTTGATGGTGGGCGATAGCAAGTTTGAGCTATTTACCAAGAACGTGATTGACCCCAAGACCAAGGAAAACATTGGCTGGGCCTGGCCCGCGTCAGAAAGCGACGATGCCAAGGTTGTCACGGCGCTAAAGCGCGGAGCGCAGGCCACTTTGACGGCGCGATCATCACGCGGCACCCAAACCAAAGACACGTTTTCGCTGCTGGGTTTTACCTCAGCGATCGAGGATGCCGAGAAACGTTGCGGCGGCTAAGTAGAGAGCGTGGGTTTTCACCCACCCTACCCCTAACAGGTTTGTTTTGATTTCGGTGTAAAACCCTGTATAGGGGCAATCTGCTTTGCAGAACGCATACACCATTTGAACGTAGCGCGCGTTTCGCGTTCAATGTTGTCTCAAACCGAAACGCTTTAGGAAATCCGATGTCCGCCACGGCACCGATCACTCAAGATGTAATGACCCTGCCCCGCAAATTGCCTGACGGGCCTATCAACCTTGTTGGGTTGACGCGCACCGCAATGCGCGACGCCTTGATTGCGCATGGAACGCCCGAGAAACAGGCGAAAATGCGGGTCGGCCAGATTTGGCAATGGATGTACCAATGGGGCGTGCGCGATTTTGCCGAGATGACCAATCTGGCCAAATCTTACCGCTCATCATTGGCCGAGAATTTTGTCATTGAGATCCCCGAGGTCGTTTCACGCCAGGTCAGCGAAGATGGTACCCGCAAATTTCTGGTTCGTATCGCAGGTGGCCACGAGGTCGAGGTGGTCTATATCCCGGAAGAAACGCGCGGAACGCTGTGCATCAGCTCTCAGGTGGGATGTACGCTCACCTGTTCGTTCTGCCATACTGGCACGCAGAAATTGGTGCGCAACCTGACCGCGGGCGAAATTGTCGGCCAAGTGATGTTGGCACGCGATGAACTGGATGAATGGCCGGTTCCGGGCACACGTACCGAAGAGTCCCACGCCCGTCTTCTGTCCAATATCGTGCTGATGGGCATGGGCGAGCCTTTGTACAACTTTGAAAATGTCCGGGATGCGATGAAAATTGCGATGGACCCCGAAGGGATTTCGCTGTCGCGACGGCGGATCACCCTAAGCACGTCTGGCGTGGTGCCTGAAATCGCCCGAACAGCCCAAGAGATCGGGTGCCTGCTGGCGGTATCATTTCATGCCACCACCGATGAGGTGCGCGACAAGCTGGTGCCAATCAACAAACGCTGGAACATAGCGACACTGCTCGACGTGCTCCGCACCTATCCCAAAGTGGCAAATTCCGAGCGGATTACATTTGAATATGTCATGCTGAAAGGCATCAACGACAGCGATGACGATGCGCGACGGCTAATCAAATTGATCGAAGGCATTCCGGCGAAAATCAACCTGATCCCGTTCAACGAATGGCCCGGCGCGCCCTACGAACGGTCATCGGGTAATCGCATCCATGCCTTTGCCAGAATAATTCACGACGCGGGCTATGCGTCTCCGGTGCGGCGGCCCCGTGGCGAGGATATTATGGCGGCCTGTGGTCAGCTAAAATCAGCCACCGAACGGGCGCGCAAATCACGGCGTCAGATCGAGGCCGAGGCAGGCTTGGGCGGCTAGCGCAGTGCCACAATTACGGCGTAGGGTGGGTGAAAACCCACGCTTTTTGCGGGCGTCAGCGGGCGGATCGGGCCTGATACAGTAACTTACCGATCCGGCGGCGCACCTCTGATTGCTCGGTCTCGACAGCATTCAGAACCGCCCGCAACTCGGCCCGCACCCCATGCAACTGGTCGACCAGCGACATAACCACGCTCAGCGCATCATCCTGCAGGTCGAACTGGTCACTTAACTCGCACAAAAGCTCCAACCGCATAATGTCGATTTTACGATAGGCAGGCCCGGCTTCGGTCGTCACCGGAACAATGATCTCGGCCTCAACAAAAGACACCAACTGAACTCGGGTCAGGCGGGCAACGGCTGCAATGGCCTGATCTTCGTCTAGATACTCGTCGGTCATGGCATCATCCCCTTGCGTGGATCATAGGCGTTGGATTTGCGCCAGGTTTCCATGAATTCAGACAGGGCCGCGTCAATTTTCGGTGGCGTCACAATGCTCAGCGTCACCATCTGGTCGCCATTTCCTTTCACCCCACGACCGCGCAACCGCATAGTTTGACCACTGGTTGCGCCCTTTGGCACCGACAGGTTAACCGTGCCGCTGATGGTAGGCGTGGCAATCTTACCGCCCAACACAGCCTCGTCGAGCGTGATCGGCAGTGTGATCAGTATGTCGTCACCATCACGCTGAAACACCGGGTGCGGCATTACGGTCAACGTCACCAGCGCATCGCCGGGGGGGCCATTGCCGTAGCCCTGCCCGCCCTTGCCCCGCAAACGTATGGTCTGACCGTCAGCCGTGCCTTCCGGTATCTTCACCGCGACGGTCGATCCGTCCGGCAACGAAATCTGGGTTTTACCACCGCGCACCGCATCCATAAACGTCACGTTCAGCATATAGCGCTGGTCCGCACCGCGAGCGTCATGACCACGACCACGAAAGCTCGCGCCTTCGCGTCCCTGCTGACGCAGAAAGTCAGAGAATATGTCGGACATGCCATCATGCGCTTCACCACTGCGATAGGGATTACCCGGCGCCTCGGCATAGTCGCGATAATACTGTTGTTGCCGACGCTCAACACCGCTGGCATCAACCTCGCCGCGATCAAATTTCGCCCGCGTTTCAGGATCTTTCAGCAGATCATAGGCGGCAGACGCCGCTTTGAATTTCTCTTCGGCCTTGGCGTCATCCGGTTTCAGATCAGGGTGACAAGTAAGGGCCACCTTGCGATAGGCCTTTTTGATGTCGGCCTCGCTCGCAGATTTGGTCAGGCCCAGTGCAGCATATGGATCAGCAGTCATTCCCACCTCAAAGTAAGTCTTGTGTCAGGTTCAGTGAACACCCTCACGGGTCGAATTGGCAAGGGGTCGAATGACACTGCCTTTCATATGTTAGGTGGGTGTGCTGCTGCCGTATTCCAACCACTGAATATCATTTGCTGATAATAATTCGGCAATCCGGGCCTCGTACAGTCCCACTTCGGTACGGCTTAGATGTTTTTCCACTTACTACCACTGCCCGATGCAAAGAACCCAGCTTTGTTTTTGAAAACACTCGGCCCTTTTGAGTTCCCAATTTGTCGTGCATTTGCCTGCATTGTTCCAAATCGCGCGCCTTCGGTGATCGAGCCGAGCAGGCTTAGTGGCAAATCATAACCTAAGACACTGGCCATCTGCGCGATCTGACCGGGCAAATCGTGGCTTAGATCGGCATAATGATACATGTGCACGTTGGGCAAATGCGACCAGTCGCGAAAGGTTTCATAGTGATGAACAAGGCTCTCTAGCGTCATGCTATCCGCGTCCCCATTAGACGACGGCTCCTGAACAAACATTCGAAACCCTTTGCTGATGTCGTCTGGGAAACGATCCCCTAACAAGTCGATAGCCATATTCTCAACCTGGGTACGCATCGAAAAATGCGCGTCCATGGGGTGGCGATAAATCGAGATATAGCTACAGGCCGGATCATAGGGGATACCGTCCAGCGGCGTATGCGTCTTGATACAACGCCGGTGGCTTTGGGCCTTTAGTTTGGCCGCAATCTCGTCCCGGTTTTTAAATCCGCTATCCAGCCATGGCGACACGTCGCCAATCCATTCCCGGTTGCTGGAAAATCAACATGGCAACGATGGACTACACCCAGGTGGTGCCACATTTTGGCGGGGTCGCAACAATAATGTCGTCAGGGCGCAATTCGAAGCCGGTCCAGTTATGCGGATCGGTCAATGGACCCATCTAAATGCGACTGCGGGTGGGCAATGTCTTGGTCATAATGGGGTCGTGCTAGCGGCGAGCAGGACAAACCCAAATCACATGGGATTTGACCCAATCAACCGTAAAGTCGGCGTGCCTGAGCAAACGACATCAATTGGCGGCTTTTCTCATCCCACAGATGCAAGCGGGCGCAAGACAGGCTTTCGACAAATGTCATACGCTTAGCCTCGGCCAGTTCCACATGATCGCGCAACACTTCGGTCAGACGATAAAACGGGATGCGGCTATAGAGGTGGTGCACATGGTGTATGCCGATATTGGCCGAGAACCAGCGCAGAACCGGTGGCAAATCATAGTTAGAGCTGCCATTCAGCGCCGCATCATGCAACTGCCAGTCATCTTCCTGATCCCAGTTGGTTTCTTCAAACTGGTGCTGCACATAAAACAGCCAGACCCCGGCAGAGGCGGCGATCAGCGTTGAGGGCAGGAACACGACCAACAACGGCATAAAGCCACCAAGATAGAGAATCAGGCCCAAAGCCGCGGCTATGGCGATATTGGTGCTCATGGCGCTGACCCAATATTTCCAACCGCTGGACATCAAACCCAGAGGAATACGGTTTTGCAAGAAAAACAGATAGGTTGGCCCAAGCCCAAACAACGTCACCGGATGGCGATACATGCGATAGACGATGCGCCCAAAGAGGGACAATTTGCGAAACTCTTCTACGGTTAGGGTATGCACATCACCCATGCCACGTTTTTCTAGATTGCCAGCAGTGCTGTGATGGATCGAATGGGTGCGGCGCCAAACGTCATATGGCGTCAACGTCAGAACACCCAGAATCCGGCCAACCCAGTCGCTTACATGACGGTTTGAGAAAAACGCCCCGTGGCCGCAATCATGTTGGATCGCAAACAAACGCAACAAAAAGGCGGCGTTGACAACTGAAATCCCCAAGGCCAGCCAAACGCTGACCGACAGAGACCACCAGGCCAAGGCCCACAAAGCTACGAAAGGAACAAAGCTGACCGCCAGTTCATAAGCACTGCGAAGCTGATTAGGTTCGCGATACTTGGCCAAAATTTTAACCCAGTCGCGAGCGGACTCGACAACTGGTTGCGCCGGGGTTGGAGAATGAAAGGTCATGCACCTGCTTTTCGCTTTTGTTCTGACTAAACCGGATAAACCATGGCCAGCCCAAGGCAAGCGAAATGTGAAGACAAACGTGGATAGTGTCAAAATGTCGTAAGCAATACGCAGTTCGACACGGAATATTGAAAATTCAATGAATATTTGGCCGATCACCCGAAGCTTTTTCGCCGCCCCCATTTCCAATTGCGTCCCAAATACGACCGCCTGCCCCGAAAATTCCCTAATCACGATGCAATATCGCCCCGCTCAACAGTCAGTTTCCAAATTGAGAACAATGAAGCTCAACGCAAAAGGAACGTTTTAATGGCACAGGCAGATATTGGCGGAAAAATGATCGACGCAGCGGTTTTAGATATACTTACCCGGGAACGCTCAAAGGCGCTATCGACCCGGGAATGGAAATTCCGTTTGGCAGGCTATGGCTATGCAATCAACGATGTCAAAGGCGCGCAGGTTGTCACAACCGTCCCACACGACATCGAACTGGGTGTTATGCCGACACATGTGGCCTAATCCATCCCCCGGTTTTAGCTGAACAAAACCGGCGAAGCAGACAGGTGTTGGGATTAGTCCCGCCCAAGCATATCGTCCCGGAGCGGTGCAGTTTCCCAGTTATCAATCAACTCGATCGCCTCTTGTGCGGTATCGACGAATCGGAACAGGTCGAGATCCTGATCTGATATGGTGCCGGCATCCGCCAGCGCCTCCCAGTTTATCACCCGCTCCCAGAATGCGCGCCCGAACAGCAGGAACGGCACGCGCTCCATCCGGCCGGTCTGGATCAGGGTCAGCGTCTCAAACATTTCATCCATGGTGCCAAAACCACCGGGAAACACACAGATCGCCCGCGCCCGCATCAGAAAATGCATCTTGCGGATGGCGAAATAGTGAAAATTAAAACTAAGGTCCGGCGTCACATAGGCATTTGGCGCCTGTTCATGCGGCAACACGATGGACAGGCCAATCGACACACCACCAGCATCAACAGCGCCACGGTTCCCCGCCTCCATCACACCCGGGCCACCGCCAGTGACAATAACATTTTCACGGCAATTGCTTTGCATAGATTTCAACGTCATCAGCCGGGCAAATTCACGCGCCTCGTCATAATATTCCGACAGATCGGCCAGCGTTTTAGTCCGCGCTTTGTCCTTGAATTCCGGGTCAGGGATGCGGGCACCGCCGAACAACACAATCGTGCTTTCGATACCGTGTTCGTCCAACAGCAACTCAGGCTTGAGTAATTCGAGCTGCAATCGCACCGGGCGTAGCTCTTCGCGACACAGGAAATCATTGTCCGCAAACGCCAGGCGATAGGCCGGCGCAAGCGATTGTGGCGTATTTGGAACATGCTCGGCGCGGTCGCGGTCTGAATGAGCGTCGCGGAATGGGCTTAGGCGATCTTCTTTCATCAAGCGTTTTCCTTGCTTGCAGGTTTTTCCCAGCCCTATAGGGTTCTAGACAACAAGACCAGATACGAGGATGTGATGACAGATTGGAAAACCGAGATATCCGCCGCAACAGACCGGATAAACGGCCATATCGTGAAAACCCCGGTGGTTCGGATGAAAGGCTTTGGCCTGTCCTACGGGATCGAAATGAAGTTGGAGCAGGTTCAACATACCGGCAGCTTTAAGGCGCGCGGGGCGTTTAACACGCTGCTGAGTCAGCCGGTGCCGGCGGCCGGGCTGGTCGCGGCCAGCGGTGGCAATCATGGTGCAGCGGTGGCGTTTGCCGCGCATGCACTAGGTCACAAGGCGCATATTTTTGTGCCGGAAATGGCCGGACCGTCCAAGATTGGCCTGATCCGGGGCATTGGCGCGGATCTGACCGTGGTGCCCGGCGAATATGTCAACGCGTTGGAGCAGGCCCGCGCCTATGAGGCCGAAACCGGTGCCATGCAAATCCATGCCTATGACGCGATCCCAACCGTGGCCGGTCAGGGGTCTTTGATGCAGGAATGGGAGGCACAGGGGCTTGAGGCCGACACCATCCTGATCGCGGCTGGCGGCGGCGGGTTGATCGCCGGAGCAATGGCGTGGCTGCAAGGCGCGCGAAAAATTGTGGCGGTTGAGCCGGAAACATCCTGTGCCTTGGATGCGGCCCTCACCGCAGGCAAACCGGTTGATGTGGATGTATCCGGCGTGGCCGCCAACGCATTGGGCGCGCGCAGCATTGGGCAAATATGTTATGATCTGGCCGCAGCGCAGAATATCCAGACTGTGTTGGTCAGCGACGACGCCATCACCGATGCACAACACAGCCTGTGGCGTGAGATGCGGCAGTTGGTGGAACCGGCGGGGGCCACGGCTTTGGCTGCGTTGATGTCAGGTGCCTATCAACCGGAACCTGGAGAGAAAGTCGCGGTTCTGGTCTGTGGTGCCAACATCGCGCCCGATCCATTCCATTGAAACGCCCGCTCTATTGAAACACTGGCTCCATTGAAACACTGGCCAAGCCACCGTATAGCGCAACCATAAGCACCAGATTTAGGGAACCAAACCATGTCCAACGCCCAGCTTGAAACCGCCATCGAAGCCGCATGGGAGGCACGCGATACCATCACGCCCGCCACAACCGGGCAAACCCGTGAAGCCATTGAGCATACGCTGAATGCCCTTGATAGCGGCTCATTGCGGGTTGCGGAAAAGCAGGCCGATGGCAGTTGGCATGTGAATCAGTGGGCCAAAAAGGCTGTCCTGCTTGGCTTTCGTATCAAAGACATGCAGATCCAAGAAGGTGGCCCACAGGGCGCTGGCTGGTGGGACAAGGTCGATAGCAAATTCGAAGGCTGGGGCGAAAACCAGTGGAAAGCCGCCGGGTTCCGCGCCGTGCCAAACTGTATCGTGCGCAAATCGGCCTATATCGCGCCGGGCGTGGTGTTGATGCCATCCTTTGTTAACCTTGGCGCCCATATCGGCGAAGGCACCATGGTGGACACATGGGCGACTGTCGGTAGCTGTGCGCAGATCGGCAAACATGTGCATCTGTCCGGCGGCGTTGGCATTGGCGGCGTGTTGGAACCAATGCAAGCCGGACCAACCATCATCGAGGACAATTGTTTCATCGGCGCGCGGTCCGAGGTGGTCGAAGGCTGCATCATCCGCGAAGGCGCGGTTCTGGGCATGGGTGTATTCATCGGCCAGTCCACCAAGATCGTGGATCGTGAAACCGGCAACGTGAGCTATGGCGAAGTGCCGCCCTATTCGGTGGTTGTGGCCGGATCGTTACCATCCAAAAACGGCGTAAACCTGTATTGTGCTGTGATCGTAAAGCGGGTCGACGAGCGGACCCGCTCAAAGACCGCGATCAACGAATTGCTGCGCGACTAAAGTAGCCCGCTAAAATTTCAGGGCCTGCGATTTGATTTTGGCAGGCCTTGTTCAAATTGCGGTCCAGATTTGGCTCTCTGCCATTTGGCAGCCAAAGTCGCGCGCAGCAAACACCCGACTGGTTGGCTGTCCACTCATGCGTGACAATCAGGCGTTTCGTTATCGTTGTTCGAGGATTTTTCTCAGGTCTGGCAGGTCGGGCTTTGGTGCCGTCAGGTCTAGCCCATCCTGAATGTGTTTTAGATGATGGCACACCAGCTTTTCAACCAGGCTCGAATCTCCGGCTTCGATGGCCCCAAGGATTTCGGCATGTTCACTGTCCGGGCATGTCGATCTACCCGACACGCCAAAAAGACCAACAATCAGCGACGTTCTGGTCACAAGTTCACCAATCATACGGGTCAGAACCGCGTTTCCGCTGACTGCTGCCAGTTTGACATGAAACTCGCCTGAAAGGCGGATGATCTCGCTCCGCTCGGTCCTGTCGCGTGCGGCATCCTCCATCGCGATATGCTCTTTCAGATGTGCAAGATCATCTTTGCCAATGTCTGAGGCGACTTTGCTGATCAACCCCGGTTCAATCAACTTACGTGCTTCAAAAACATCGTTCGCTTCTTTGGCGTTGGGGCAGGCGATAAAGGCACCGCGGTTGGCCTGAAGGTCAACAATTCCCTGACTTGCCAGCAACAGCAACGCGCGGCGCACACGCATGCGCCCCACTCCGAAACTTTCGCAGAGTTGCGATTCGCTCAGCTTGGTTTTCGGGGCAAGCCGTTGCTCCATCACTGCTGAATAGATGCGATCCACAATAACCTGCTCATCGGGGTCTGATGCAAAACGTCGTATCACTGTGTTACTCTCTGAAGTCATCTGATCCACCAACCAACTGTTTTAGCTAGATATTTACTACATTACCTTATCAATATACCTCATCCACTTTGTTAACGAAACAAAAATTGTTCATCAGGTTTTTTGAACTAAAATGTTGACAACAATTGTTAACAATCCTTTGATGTAAGAGAATCAAAACCGGATCTTCTTGGTTTTTGATTGTCCCTGACGTGTGAATCGTCGGGCAGGTTTCAGTATTATGGGAGGTAAGAATGAAACGCAGAACTCTATTCAAGTCCACGTTGGCTGCGGTTGCGCTCACGGCAATGTCGTCGGCCGCTTGGGCCGAAAACCCGGTTCTTAAAATCGGATTTGTCGGCGTCACCAGTGGCCCCGCTGCATCCTGGGGCATTTCCAACCAACGCTCAATGGAAACCCGCGCCGCCTGGATCAACGAAGAGGGCGGCTATAAAATCGGTGACACCACATACGACATCGAAATTGTGTCGTTTGACGATCAAAAAGATCCCAAGCGGGCGATTGCCGGCATGGAGAAAATGGCGCAGGCCGGAATTCACTATGTTGTCGGGCCAAATGTCGATGACGGTGCCGCAGCCGTACGCCCGGTCGCGGAAAAAAACGGGATCATGTATTTTCCATACGCCTTCCCTAAGTCACTTTATACGGCACCGGCGTCAAACGCGGTTTTGGGCATGATCGCCAATTACCAGTCTGGGCCCGCGATCTATAAACATCTGATGGAAAACAACGGCGTCAAAACCGTCGCTTTCATCGCGGCTAACGAATCCGACCCGCTTAGCCAGCGCGAAAGTGGCGTCGCAGCCGCCAAAGCGCTAGGTCTTGACGTTGTATCGGACAGCGTGACCTATCAGGTGGACACCACGGATTTCACCCCTGTTTTGACCCCAATCATGCGTACCCAGCCCGATTTGCTGGTGCTCTCTGGTGTTGCACCGTCAAATGCGCCGCAACTTATCCGTTCTGCCCGCGAGCTTGGGTTTACCGGTCTGATTTCGACGGAAACCGCACAGGACGCCGGTGTTCTGGCCGAAGGTGCCGGTGATCTGGCCAATGGTTTCATTTCGGTTGGCGGCGCGTCCACGCCTGAACTGGCCTCGGACATGATGATTGAATTTGTTGATCGCTATACCAAGATGTTTGGCGAATATAACGACGAATCCAACACTAAGGTCTATGCGCTTGAGTATATCCTTGAGACCATCAAGGCCAACCCGGCTGGCATGACTGACGTTGAGGTATTCAAGACAACAATGGACACATTTGAGGCACCAAACCCCTACATGAAGGGCGATGCCAAACTAAGCTATGTTGGTTCAACATCGTTTGGTCAAAAGCGTCAGGTTTCGGTGCCTCTGGTGGTGAATGTCTATCAGGACGGCAATTTCGAAACCATGTTCGTGGCGACGGTCGACTAAACCCCGACCTGAATTTCCACAACACTTACCCTGGGCCGCTTGGGCCCGGGGATCCTCAACAAAGGTTCTCTGATGGAACAGATTATCGCCAATGGCGTCTATCTGGGTGCTCAATATGCGATGATCGCATTGGGTTTGACCCTTATCTTTGCCCTGATGAACGTGCTCAACTTTGCCCACGGGCAGATGTATGTAATCGGCGGGTTCATCACTTATACATTCTACGGGCAAATGGGCATTCCGTTTGTGCTGGCCTTGCTCGCGTCCTGTGTGACGCTGGCCGTATTGGGGGCCTTGATCGAGAAATATCTGTTCGGTCCGGTGATCAAGAAATCCGCGCGCGACGAAAGCACCATGCTTTTGGCTGCCGGGATCGCCTTTTTGCTGGATGCAATCATCCTGCTGGTCTTTGGTGAAAAACAACGCGGTGTGCCGAAAATCATTGATGGCGTGTTCAACTGGGACTGGCGCATCGTCATGCCCTATGACCGGATACTGGTGGCCTGTCTGGCAATCGCGTCGGTCATAGCATTCATTTGCTTCATGCAATATTCCAAGACTGGCCGCGCCATGCGCGCCTTGGCGCAGGACCGGGTGGCGGCCGAGTTGATGGGGGTCAATGTGGACCGCTATTCGATGATTGGCTTTGCCATGGGCGCGATGCTGGCCGGGTTGGTTGGCGGCTTGCTGGTCACGATCACTGGCGTCAATCTGGGCATGGGTGGGCCGACCTCGATCAAGGCCTTTATGATGGTAATGATCGGCGGCGCAGGCGTGATATCCGGAGCCATTGCCGGGGGTGTTATCCTGGGCTTCATGGAGGCCGCAGGGTTGGCCCTGTTAGCGTCTTACGGCGATGTCACCTATCTGCTGATCTTTGTATCGCTGATGATTTTTCTGGCAATCCGGCCTAACGGCCTGATGGGCAAACCTTGGGGTTAGTGGCATGAAAAACTTTAGCCTCAAACAAATCACCGGTGTTGCCCTGCTCCTTCTGGGCATATTCGTCGCCGTGCCGCTGGCCATTGCTGCCACCGGACGCTGGGACTTTTATTTTACACTCACCTCGGTCGCTCTGTTGTCCATCGCCAGCGGCGGGGTTTGGCTGACCTTCTACATCGGCCGCATCCACATCGGACAGGGCGCGTTTGCACTGGTCGGAGCCTATGCCTCGGCTATCCTTGTGACCAAGGCGGATGTGTCGTTCTGGATTTCCCTGCCCATCGCCGGATTGATTGCCGCCGGTATCGGCGTTTTGATCGGCATCCCAATCCTGCGTCTGCGCGGGGTGTATTTTGCGATGATCACCCTGGTACTGACCCAGGTCGGCACACTGACCGCGCTGGCCCTGCCCATAACCAATGGCGCGCGCGGTATCTCATCTATTCCGCTTCCGGGCGGTGTCTCTTTCTTTGGCCTGACCATCATTCCCGACTTTGGCGCCATGGAAAGCACCAAGCTGGCGTTCTATTATACCGCCTGCATCCTGATGTTGCTCAGCTTTGCCGCCATGTACCGGTTGGTGAACACGCGCCTTGGCCACCTGTGCCGCTCAATGCAGCAAAATGAGGACCTGGCGTCGTCCATCGGCGTCAACATCGCCTATATCCGCCTCATCATCTTTGCCATCGCCTCGTTCTTTGGCGGTATCGGCGGGGCTATGTTCGGCTCGATTGCGCAGTCGGTTTATCCCTCGACCTTTGTGGTCGCGGACTCAGTCAATTTTATGCTCAACACGTTTCTTGGCGGGTTGGGCTATGTATTTGGGCCAATGCTCGGCACGCTTGTGCTCTATTTCGGCTGGGACCTTCTGTTTACCGTCGGCAAGTATCAGATGCTGATCTACGCCAGTGTGATGATCCTGCTGATCCGGTTCCTGCCCAATGGATTGCTAAGTATCCGGTTCAGTAAGCCGAAAGGCGGTGGAAAATGACTCCCATTCTGCAAGTCAAACACGTCACCAAAAAATTTGGCGGACTGACAGCCAATAATGACATCAGTTTTGACGTGGCCGAAAACGAAATACTGTCGGTAATTGGCCCCAATGGCGCGGGTAAATCCACACTGTTCAAAATGATCTCATCGTTTCTGCCGACAACCACGGGCGAAGTGCTGTTCAAAGGCGAAAAAATCTCAAACCTAAAACCGCATGTTGTCGCCCGCAAAGGGGTCGTGCGCACCTTTCAGGAAACCACGATTTTCAAAAGCATGACAGTGCGTGAATCAGTTATCGTGTCCCAGCATCTGCGCTCAAAGGCTTCGCTTTGGGGCTATTTCGTCGGCTCAAAGACCGCCCAGACAGATATTGATGAATTTGGCAAAAATGCTGATGAAATTATAGACTTTCTGGAACTGTCCGACATTCGCAATGAACAGGCCTCAAACCTGCCACAGGGGCATTTGCGTGCCCTTGGCATCGCGATCGGTCTGGCCACTGGTCCCAAGGTATTGTTGCTGGACGAACCATTTGCGGGCATGAACCACGACGAGACCATGAACATGGTCCGGTTGGTAAAATCGGTGCGCGACCGAGGGGTTACGGTGTTGCTGGTTGAACATGACATGGCGGCGGTCATGTCGATTTCCGACCGGATCATCGTGCTGAACTTTGGCGAGATGATCGCCGAAGGCACGCCCGTTGAAATCCAGAACAATGAAAAAGTCATCGAGGCCTATCTGGGCAGCGAAGATGACGCGATCGGAATGTAAACCATGAGTGATATGCTGAAATTTGAGGATGTCGAGCTATACTATGACCACGTCTACGCCTTGCGCGGGGTAACAATAGAGCTGAAAGAGGGCGAAACCGTCGCGCTGATTGGGGCCAACGGGGCTGGGAAATCGTCGATCCTCAAGGCGATCACCGGCTTGGCCAGTCTGAAATCTGGCGCGATCCACTTTATGGGCGAGCAGATCAACGGTCTGTCCGCCTCCGAGATTGTCAACCGGGGCATCACCATGGTGCCCGAGGGGCGCCGGGTGTTTCCCTATATGTCGGTTAAGGACAATCTGTTGATGGGGGCGTTTTCACGCTCTGACAAAGCCGGGATCGCGCGGACACTTGAAAGCGTATTAACCCGGTTTCCGCGCCTGAAAGAGCGGTATTCACAGGCATCCGGCACTCTTTCAGGGGGCGAGCAACAGATGATGGTGATTGGCCGTGCCCTGATGGCCAAGCCAAAGTTGTTGTTGCTGGATGAACCGTCATTGGGCATCGCGCCCAAACTGGTGCAGGACATCGCCAGATCAATCGTGGCAATCAACCGCGACGAAGGCGTTTCGGTACTGTTGGTCGAGCAAAACTCGCGCATGGCGCTGAGCATTTCCAACCGGGCCTATGCGCTGACCACCGGCAACATCGCGATTTCCGGTAGGTCAAAAGACCTGCTGCATGACGCCAGAATCAAAGCGGCCTATCTGGGCGGCGAAATATGAGACACCCATGAAAATTCTAGTTGTAAACCCAAACACCTCTGCATCCATGACCACAAAAATTGGTATCGCAGCCAAGGCTGTGGCACGTCCTGATACGCAGATCATCGCCGCAAATTCTCAGGATGGCCCCGAAAGCATTCAGGGATACCTGGATGTCGCCACCTGCCTTCCTGGACTGCTGGCCGAAGTAAAACGCCACGGGGATGTCGATGCCATCGTCATTGCCTGTTTTGATGACACGGGTCTTGACGCGGTTCGGTGCCTGGTCGATGTGCCGGTGATTGGCATCGGAGAGGCCGCATACCATGCCGCAAGCATGATCGCGGTGAAGTTTAGCGTCGTCACCACTCTGTCGCGCTCGGTACCGGGGCTCGAGGCCAATCTGGCCCGTTACGGGCTCGCATCCCGCTGTGCCAACGTCCGGGCAACCGACATACCGGTTCTGGAACTGGAAAGAGGCGACGCTGCGATCACCGACAAAATCCGTCATGAGATAAGATTGGCGATCGCCGAAGACAAAGCCGAAGCGATTGTTCTTGGCTGTGCTGGAATGGCCGATTTGATGGAACAATTGTCGCGTGAGTTTGGCCTGCCGGTCGTGGACGGAGTTGCAAGCGCGGTCACCATGGCCGAAGCTTTGGTTGCCGCCGGTCTCAATACATCAAAAATTGGCGCCTATGCCTGGCCCGAGACAGTTTCAGCGTAACACTATTGGGTCCCGGTTAAGGCATGGTCCCGGGGTCACCGGGATTGATGGAACGGCTCGCCTTACCGTTGTTGGTTTATCCTGTCCAAATCATTACGAACCCAAGGGCCGCGATAAGGCCCCTTGGGTTCGGCAGGCGCACCTTTTGCAGGGCTAGCGCACCTTGGCCCAAAAGGACGATTTGCGGTCATGGCGGGTTTGTAGGATCTGAACATAACTCTCGTGGGTGGGGTTTGTGCCATAATCCACGATCTCGGCGTCCAATAGGCCGCAATCCATGAGGTGATCCGCCGCATGACCATATCGTGAGGCCCGGCCTTGCCCTAGCGCATAGTCGATCATCGCCCGCCAAAGCAGCACAGCGGCAAGCGGATGCCGTATTCGCAGGGCCTCGGCTGCAAGTGTTAACAGAGCATAGTGGTCCCCATTTATGTCCTCTGTGCGGACTGCAATCAATTGTGCCGCGGTCAGAAGATCCGGCCAATTGAGGCAAAATTCCAGCGCAGTTGAGATATTTGAAAACTCAAGAACATGTTTTCTGGCGCGGTCTTCTGCCTCAACATCGTCAAAATCGGGCAGCTGTTTGAGATAGTCGCGCAGGTGCTGCGCATTCAGGGTCGCGGTGAAACAGGCCCAGCGGTGGGCTTGGGCCTCACCCTCACGATTAAGCGCAATCAGGCTGGCGACATAGGCTGCATTCCATGCCTCTTGCCCTTTGGCCCGCCCGTCGTCCGGATCGGCGCCGAGTAACAGGTCAAGCGCGCCTTGCGCATGATCGTCTGCGAGCAAAAGCATGGCAACCTCGGCCGAGATATCCAGCCGCATCAAATCCTCGGCAGAATACTGTGCAATATAGGCATCTGTGTCACCTGCGACGGCGGCGATTTCTTGCAAACACCATTTGACGAAACTTGCCTTGCGGTCCGCAGCATAGCTATTTTCGCCGCGCAGTTGGCGCAGGAACTGGATCGCCTCGTGATCTTCTTGGTCCCCCTCAAGAGGTGCGGCGGCATAAGCCTCGGCGTGAGCCTTCAATTTTGCCAGACCGGGCCCCGTAAGCGTCGGAGCCATGAGACGGATAATGCCGTCCCATTCTCCATATCCATTGTCCCGCACTGCGATCCATACGCGCTGTGCGAGCGTTTCCACGTCAAGAAACGCACGGGGCGCAATATCTTCAAAGTGACCGATTGCAGCCCGAAAAACATCGCCGACATCGCCCTTGCTGTCATCCACGCGCTCATAAATTGATGGCGCAATTTCAATGAACTGCCACAAAAGATCAAAAGCTGCGGTCGGGTCATCAGGCGCTATTTTATCGGTGATCATGACAACTTGGGTGGTGAGATCGGTAATCAGAACTTTGCGCTTGCGCCAGCCGACAAAGCTGGATGATTTCCGAACCGACACCAACCGTTTACGCACCTCATGGGCCAGCTCTGACGCGCCGAGGCTATGGATCAATTCCAACCGCAACCGGCGTTTAATAATGGCACTGCCGGTGCTGACCTCTATCAGCAGGGCCGCCAAACGCTCTGCACCAAGCGCTTCTAGATTAATTTTGTTCAGGGTCTTTTTCGACATACACATATTTGGCATCTGAAATGCCTGAAGGGAAGTGTGAGAGTTGGGTAATTGGATTGGGGCCTATATACGTAACCAATCGATAGGAACGCAAAGACCCCAAACATTTGGTCAACGGCACGTCGATCCGCCCCATGGCCAGCAAATCCGCCATTGCAAAACGCGTGATCAGATCATTAGCCAAACGCCGCTGCTTAGCTGAATTTTCCAACCACACGTCCAATAAAGATCGCGATGTAAAGCGTTCCGCTCGCAACTTCAAAACCAGCTAGAACCTTGGTCAGCGCCAGCGATGGTAAAATGTCCCCGTATCCCAGGCTGGTGAGGGTGATCAGGCTGAAATAGATGAACTCTGGCTGTTAATTTGCACTGAGAGCTGCCCCGGTAGCCCCATAAATTTGTACTGAGAGCTGACCCATGTAAACCCACTACCCTGGCGTTTTTGATCAGGGAGATATGGAGTGATCGACATGGGATTTT
>JBLHMP010000066.1:0-23399 GCA_047623555.1 Granulosicoccus sp. | reverse complement strand
CAGGCGGGTCAAATCATCTGGGAAAATTGCCCGGTATTTGGCCAATTGTTTCCAAAATGGCGACAATTTAGGCAAAATTCGGAAATTGTTCCTTTGATTTTCGATCAAGGTCGAGATCGCACCGGCGCAATAACCCGCGCGATTGCAGTGCCGCGCGTAAAGTTTTGGAATCAGCACAGACCTCGTCATAGAACGCACGCAGGCCTGCTTCGCCGTTAGTGGCCTCAATTTGATGGAACATCTCGTGCAGGGTCATACCGTAAGGTGCGGACGGCGCAAGGTCGGCCCGATACGAGCCTTTTTCGAGACGGTAGCGGTAGGTCGCCAACCAGTCTGACCAGCTTTTGGAATGACAATGACACAGCGAAATTTCTGATAATTCGGTCAGGCCGGGGTTCATATCATCGTTGCAAAACATGTTATGGATCCTAAGCGTCACGTTCTCTTTGCCGATTCGCACAAAAAGCTTACCGGCGACATGGCTTAGAAAGCCGCCCTTAATGTACACGCCGAAATTCGGATAAATTTGGCGAACGGTTTCCGCACGATCCGGCCCGGCGGGGATGAAACCTTTGAATAGGGTGCCATCCCCGGCAATCGATTCGATCGGGCGGATTCGGGCACAGTGAATATCAGGTGATAACGCCGCAAGGGTATCTGCGACGCCAGTCTCTGGCCACAGGAATTCATCGACATCCATATGGATGAGCCAATCAACTTCGGCCCGGCGATTGTAGGCGTGTGTAGCATTAAGCGTTTGGCGGACCTGGTGCTTTTTCGGTCGACCCCCCAGTTTTTTCCAATGGGCGTCATTACACAGGGTTACGCGGATTTTTGGGTGTGCTTTGAGCGGTACAAAGGCCGCCTGATTGTCGTCATCCAGATAGATGTAAAGCCGGTGCGCACCCCGATCCAGATGGTAGGCGGCAAAGTGCAAAATCTCGGCCACCGGAGCCTTGATGGTGGCAACGAGTCCCCATTTGGTCATGCCCGGTTCTTTGGCGTTGTGTGCGGCACTTCGCCGAACCAGCGCGCGACCTTGTCGTCCAGATCAAGCCGCGCTTTGAGAAGCATGTTATGTCTCTGCAAACGATCCAAGAGCGTCGGCGAAGCGAAACAAATATCATCGTAAAACCGGCGCAATCCAGCGTCGCCTTCGGTCTGTTTAATGAGATGAACAATATCCCCTAACTTCATGGCTTCATTCTTTCTTCTTCGATAGGATCCATGCTCCATGCGGAAATTCATATGGCTTGTAAAGATTTCCCAGGTCGGGGCATGGGCATGGCCCACGTAAACCGTTTCAAAGGTTTTTCCGTTGCGAACGAACATGCCTTTGTGTCGCAAAGAATGGATGCCCACGCGCAGGTCTTTTAGGCCGGTACGCGCGAAAAATTTACCGCCTGTATGGCTGATAAACCCCTCATTTAGAAACTGGCCGAATTCGGGATATATCGTTGTCAGAGCCTCAGCAGGCTGGTCCGCACCGGCGCAGGTCAGTTTGAAATGTGATTGGCCTGCATATGGGTCTGGCTGAGCCAGCAATTCGGCTGGCAGCATCTGCATATAGGCCACGTCATCCGGCGCTTCGGCAAGGTTTTGGGCAATGGGGGCTTGGGTCAACAAAAATTCATCGACGTCGATGTGACATAACCAATCCACTTTGGTGTGATTATAACACCGTGTTGCATTAAATGCCTGCCGTAACTGATGGGTACGACGCGCTTTTTCGCGTTTTCCTTGCCAGTATAGATCATCACATTTAACGATTTTGATGGCATCGTTGGCGGCAAAGAATTCCACGGTTTGTGGGTCTGGTTGGTCGAGATAGAGGTTGATTTCGGATGCACCAAGATCCAGATGATAGGCTGCAAAACGGGCAATGTTGCGCAGTGGGGCCAAGATGGTCGCCACAATACCCCAGCGCAGTTTGGCGACGTCCCGGACCACCAGGTCTGGCGGAACTTTGATTTTGCAACTTTTTTTGCCTTCGGGGGGGGGCATCGTGTTTTACACCATCATTTCGTTGGTTGTGGTCAGTCGCAGATCCAGAAAACCCTGTCCTACGCGTTTAATATCCTAGTGCAGCATGGTTTCCCATGCAGAGTTCACGATTTTCCACTGGGTTTGGAAAGGCTAGTTTCAGCTCTCCCCCATTTTGTCCTTTTTCTTGGTGTGAAAATGCTGGACACGGGCAAAAACGCTGCGCTGGTCTGACATCACCATATTTAACATGTGTGACCCAAGTGGCCGCAATGTACTGTCAGTTTCGCAGAGTTTCCACAGGCGGGCCAACATATTCCGATCAAGATCTCCGCGCGCCAACGAGTAGGGTAGCATATCAAAGGCCAGGGGCTGCCGTTTGGTTCCACGGGTTTGACGAAATGGACTATCGCCCTTTTGCCCTGTTAGCCGACGTTCGCTATCATGCAATTTGATCAGATCAAACAGCACACAAAGGCCCATTCCCCCGGCTCTTTGATCCATGGTTTGGCCGCAATCTGCAAAGGTAGTGGCCGCCGAAATCAACCATCGCGTTGGCAGGGTACGCGCCATGGCTGTGCCTTGTTCACGCCAGATACGGAAAAACAAATCAGATGCTTCGGGCGGTGGGGTGTTGCGCCGCAATATGGCAATGAGCATCGCATGAAGTAGAAATAGTTCATTTTCGCCGGCAAAAATGTGCCGCAATTCCATGTGTTTGTCAGGGGCATCGCAGCCCCATTCCGTGAGTGCTGGCGCATCTGGGGCCTGAACCGTGATATCCCAAAGTTGTTCTAGATCGATATCTGGCGGTGGGAGCACGGCCAAGGCATCGCGGAAAGGAGTTTGTTTGTGTTCAAATCCCTTAACGATTGAGTAGAAGCCACCGCTATATACCTGCTTGTCTAGATCAATCATGAAAACAGTTTCCTGGGACGAGCGTCAGATCATCATTTCCTTAGTCGCGGTCAGGCGCACATCCGGGAAATCCCGTTCGACGCGGTCAATATCCCACTGCAAACGCGTTAGGTATACGACACATTCATCGTTATCATAAGCAATGTGCTGTTTGTTGATATTCACAAATTTATCAATGGCTTGTTGATCGCCATTCACCCAACGAGCAGACCTAAATTGTGTTGGTTCAAACCGAACCGGCAGGCCGTATTCGATCTCAATACGGCTAGCGAGAACCTCAAACTGCAACTGGCCAACCACGCCGACAATATAGCCAGATCCAAAGGTTGGTTTGAAGACTTTTGCGGCGCCTTCTTCGGCAAACTGCATCAATGCCTTTTCCAAATGCTTGGATTTCAGCGGGTCACCGGCGCGTACGGTTTGCAACAATTCCGGGGCAAAGCTGGGAATACCAGAAACCCGCAACATTTCGCCTTCGGTTAATGTATCGCCAATCCGCAGCTGGCCATGATTGGGAATGCCGATAATATCGCCTGCCCAGGCCTCTTCGGCGAGGGCGCGGTCCGAGGCCAAAAACAGCACCGGATTTGATATTGTCATGACCTTTTTACTACGGACATGGGTCAGTTTCATGCCCCGTTTCAAATGCCCCGAGGCCATGCGCACAAACGCCACGCGGTCGCGGTGTTTCGGGTCCATATTGGCCTGCACCTTGAACACAAAGCCGCTGACTTTGGTCTCTTCCGGGGCAATATTGCGCGGTTCAGCAGACTGGATTTGTGGTTGTGGCCCATAGGTGCCAATGCCATCCATCAGTTCTTTGACGCCAAAGGAATTGATCGCCGAGCCAAACCAGATCGGCGTCATATGGCCTTCGAGCACCGCCTGCGGGTCGAGTTTAGGCATCAGTTCGGTGGCCATCTCCAGCTCTTCGCGGAATTGATCAAGCAGATGTGCGGGCACATGCTTTTCCAGCAAAGGATCATCAAGACCATTAATTTCAATGCTTTGCGCGACTTTGTTGCGGTCGGCGCGGTCCATCAGTTCTAGCCGGTCGCGCAGAATATCGTAACAGCCAACAAAATCCCGCCCGACGCCAATGGGCCAACTGGCCGGGGTAACGTCGATGGCCAGGCTTTCCTGAATTTCATCAATGATTTCAAAAATGTCGCGGCTTTCGCGATCCATTTTATTACAAAAGGTCAGGATAGGGAGATCGCGCAAACGACACACTTCGAATAACTTTTGCGTCTGGCTTTCAACGCCTTTTGCACCATCAATAACCATCACGGCCGCATCGACAGCGGTCAGCGTGCGATAGGTGTCTTCGGAGAAGTCCGAGTGACCGGGCGTGTCCACAAGGTTATACCGCAAATCTTTGTAATCAAACGACATTGCTGATGCGGACACGGAAATACCACGGTCCTTTTCCATCTGCATGAAATCCGACCGGGTACGGCGGGCTTCGCCTTTGGCACGGACTTGTCCGGCCATCTGAATGGCGCCACCAAAGAGCAGGAATTTCTCGGTTAGCGTGGTTTTGCCAGCATCGGGATGCGAAATGATGGCAAAGGTGCGCCGACGGGCAATTTCGGGCGGCAATTCAGGGCGATTTGTAGCGGAATTTAACATATGCCGCGTATAGGGAGGGTTGCGCTGTAGCGCAAGAATGCGCGCGTCAGGTCTTGGTAAAACGTGGCAAAATGGAATCGCACATAGCTAACCCGAACCCAAGAATACGGCGTAGGGTGGGTGCAACCCACGCTGTCACTCCATCGAGGCACGGCGTAACAATTCGATGGCATCCGGACGATCTAGCAACGCCTCTTGCACATCCAGACCGTGACTGTCGTTTCGGCCGTGGTTTGGCATGCCGCTCAGTTTGTGCAGCAACTCCGGTGGCAATGCGGGCCGGGTACGCGGATCGACCAGCATGGATTCCGCGGCAATACCCTCGGCGTAAATAATGTGGTGGCGGTCAAACAGGATCTGGAAATAGTCAACAAAGCCGCCACTTTGCACATACACACTGTCGTTGTTGACCAGATGCCGGGCCTTGACCAACAACTCGGACTGGCCGACGCCAATCTGGTCGGTGCGTTGATAGACAAACAGGCGGTGATCGGGGCTTATGACCAGATCATTGCTGTTGTTTAGCGTTCCGGCGGACACGACTATTGGGGCAAAATCGCCGGTGGCGCGCACGGTGCTTTGGCCGATCCAGCGAACTTTCTGTGGCCCGTCATCGCGGGTCAGGATGCGATCGCCGATCTGCAAATCTTCGATAGGGATTTGCGCGCCCGACGCCATGGTGATGTGGGTGCCACGGGTAAAGGACACACAAGCGACCTGGGCAAACTTCTGCCGCGCCGCATCACGTTCGGTTCCCAGCAAAGAATAGTTGGTCTTTTCAACCAATGAGGCCAGCGGCAGCAGATAGATATCGGCAATGTCACCGGCCTGATCGACCTCAACGAGCACGATGACGTCGGTGTTTTGCCCGTCCGGCGACATCAGGTTCAGCACCCCGTCCAAATGCAATGCGGCCCCTGGCGTGCCAATTTCGGTATCTGCGGCAATCGTGAATGTACCATCCGCGAGGGCGTGGATCGACAGGCGTTCGCGTGTGGCACCCGTTTTCAGCGTGTAAACGTCATCGGGTATCAAATCGTCACAAACCGACATTCCGTCGCCAAGATTTGCTCCGATGCTGACGCGAAAGTCGTCGGCACGGTAGGCTGGGATACTTTGGGCAGGTGCGGATTGGGTGTTCATACGGAGTGCCCTTGTTGGCTATCGTCTGGCGTTTGGGGGTGAGTGGCCCATTTCCAATCCCATATACCAACTGAATGTGGCGAAATGCAGGCCCGTTATCGGTGAATTGCTGGCAAATAGGCGCTGGCCAGTGTTAGGTCTGGGCAAAATTGCGCAAATCAGGAGAGCGGATATGGATTTTGGGATAGCTGGAAAACGGGCGCTGGTTTGCGCCAGCAGCAAAGGTTTGGGGCTGGGCTGTGCCGAATCATTGGCCGAGGCCGGCGTTCATCTGGTGATGAATGCACGCGGCTCTGACGCCCTTGAGGCCTCCGCACAAGCGATCCGCGACACATACGGCGTCGAGGTAACAACCGTTGCCGCCGATGTCGCCACAGCCGAAGGGCAGGCGGCGGTTTTGGCCGCTGTGGGCGAAGTTGATATTTTGGTAAACAACGCGGGTGGCCCACCTCCGGGTCTGTGGTCCGACTGGGACCGCGAAGATTTCATCAAGGCGCTGGATGCCAATATGCTGGCGCCTATCGCGCTAATCAAGGCGCTGGTGCCGGGCATGATGACCCGTGGCTGGGGCCGGGTGATCAACATCACCAGCCAATCGGTCCGCGCCCCGATCGCCATTCTGGGCCTGTCCAATTCGGCACGCACCGGCCTGACCGGCTATGTCGCCGGAACCGCGCGGCAAGTGGCGGGCAGTGGCGTGACCATGAACAACCTGTTGCCGGGTCTTCATGACACTGATCGTGCCGCTGGACTGGATAGTGGTGCGGCTTCAGCACAGGGCATCACAATCGCCAAGGCGCGAACCAACCGCGAGGCGACGATACCGGCTGGGCGTTATGGCACCCGACAAGAATTTGGCGCCGCCTGCGCGTTCCTGTGTTCAACGCACGCCGGCTATATTGTTGGGCAGAACATTTTGCTGGATGGTGGTGCCACCAATATGACTATGTAAAAATGGCTGAAGCACAGGGGTTCTCCCTAAAAGATCAGTTGTTTAACGCTAAAAAGGTTCGCCATTTGGCGGGCCTTTTTGCCGCTGCGGACGCGGGCTTTGACGGGCTTGCGTTTGAGGCGGATGTCATGGCACGGCTGGCCGAGTTTGAGCTGAAAGAGCGGATCAACTGGATCGCGGATTGCCTGGAAAAACACCTTCCGGGGGCGCTGCCTGAAACCGCTGCAACCTTGCGCGCCGCCTTGCCACCGCCACTTGACCCATCGCGTACGGACGATGATTTTGGTGATTTCATCTTTGCCCCGTTGGGCGAATTCGTTGCCCGCGCCGGGCTGCCGGATCACCCTGATTTGGGACTTGATCTGATCGAGGACATCACCCAACGGTTTTCGATGGAATGGGCCATTCGCCCCTATCTGAACTGCTATCCCGATCTGGTTTTAGAGCGGATGACCGGCTGGACGACACATGAAAGCTATCACGTGCGCCGATTGGTCAGCGAAGGCACAAGGCCGCGTTTGCCATGGGGGCAGGCCGTTGGGCTAGACCTTGATCAGCCGCTGACCCTGCTGGACGTGCTACACCGGGACGCAACGCGATACGTGACCCGATCGGTTGCCAACCATCTGAATGACATCACCAAAAAAGACCCGGATATGGCGTTGGACCGGCTTCGGGCTTGGGTGAATGAGGGCGCGCAAACCGCTGATGAACTGGACTGGATGACACGCCATGCGTTGCGCGGGTTGATCAAGGCCGGGCATCCGCAGGCGATGACCATGCTGGGCTATGATCCAGAGGCAGATATTGAATGCGCGATCATGGTTAAACCCGGCCCGGTTGTTATTGATGATGTATTGGCATTCAAATGTCATATCACGGCCAAAACCAAAACGCCGGTTTTGGTGGACTACATCCTTTGGTTTCGCAAAGCTGATGGTGGGCTGCGGTCTAAGGTGTTCAAGCTGAAAACAGCTGTGGTGCAGCCGGAAAAGCCGCTCGAGATGGCTAAATCACATCGGCTTAAGGGCAATGCCACAACCTTCCGGCTTTTCCCGGGGGCGCACCGGGTGGAATTACAGGTCAATGGACGGGTGCGGGCCAGTGCCGGGTTTGATCTGACAAAGCTGTGATCGCGGGGTGGTTGCCGTTGCTTTGGCGCCGTGATCTAGAGTTGTGAACACTATTCTCTCAGACCCAAAGGTGCCCGAATGAAGCATGAAAATGTGCAAACCTATTATGGTGAAACGCTGCAAAGCAGTGCCGATTTGCAGACCGATGCCTGCTGTACGCCTGCGGATATGCCTGATTATGTCAAAAAGGTTTTGTCGCAGGTCCATGACGAGGTTCTGACCCGCTATTATGGCTGTGGATTGATTGCGCCGCTTGATTTGGAAGGCATGCGCATCCTTGATCTGGGCTGTGGCGCCGGGCGCGATGTTTATGCGTTGTCGGCCTTGGTTGGCGAAACCGGACAAGTGGTTGGCGTTGACATGACACCTGCACAGCTTGACGTGGCCAAGCGGCATCAGGATTTTCATGCGGCGGCCTTTGGTCATGCCACATCAAATGTTGAATTCCATCACGGGTTTATTGAGAACCTTGCGGATCTGCCGCTTGAGCCGGGCAGCTTTGACATCATCGTGTCCAACTGTGTGATCAATCTTGCCACCGTCAAAGAGGCGGTGTTTCGCGGCGCGCATCATCTGCTGAAAGAGGGCGGCGAGATGTATTTTTCGGACGTTTATGCCGACCGGCGGGTGCCACGAGAGATGGCCGAAGACGAGGTGCTGTATGGCGAATGCCTGTCCGGGGCGTTGTATTGGAATGATTTTTTGACATTTGCCAAACGCGCTGGCTTTGGTGATCCGCGTTTGGTGACGCATCGGCCGCTAACTATTGAGAACCCCGCGCTTGAGGCACGGGTTGCGCCGCTCAATTTCCTGTCCGCGACCTATCGGTTGTTCAAACTGGGCGGGCTTGAAGCCACCTGCGAAGACTATGGCCAGGCGGTAATTTACAAGGGCACGGTGCTACATGCACCGCATGAATTTGCGCTGGATGATCACCATATTATCAAAACCGGCAAGGTGTTTCCGATCTGTGGCAACAGCTGGATGATGCTAAAAGACACGCGATTTGCCTGGCATTTCGACTTTATCGGCAGTTTTGATAGCCATCACGGAATCTTTGAGGGCTGTGGTGGTGAAAGCCCGTTTGAAGGCGAAACTAACGACGAGGCCTGCTGTTAAAGCGTTTTGCGTTTTCCCAGTTGTAGGCAAAACGCAAAAGGCCTTAGATACTTGCACCGCATCTATGGGGTTGCTATCTGCGAAAAAAACCGATGGTTTTAATCGGGTAAACGCAATGAGGCATTCCAGTGCAGCCGCAAACCCCAAGGCTAGAAATTCGCAACCTGATCCGACGCTATGACGGGCGGGCGGTTGTCGATGATGTATCGCTGCAGATTATGCCGGGGCAGGTGACGTGCCTGTTGGGGCCTTCGGGCTGTGGTAAATCCACGACGTTGCGGATGATTGCCGGTGTTGAGATGCAGGACAGCGGCGAAATTTATGTCGATGGCAAACTGATCTGCGACACGGTTTCCCGTGTGCCGCCTGAGCGGCGGAAAATTGGGCTGATCTTTCAGGATTTTGCACTGTTTCCGCATCTGAGCGTCGCGGGCAATGTCAGTTTTGGCCTAAAAGGCACAAAAGACGAGAAACGCGCCCGGATTGAATCATTGCTGGGCCGGGTTGGGCTGCGTCAGTTTATTGACGGCTTTCCGCATCAATTGTCAGGCGGTGAACAGCAACGGGTGGCCCTTGCACGGGCATTGGCCCCGAAGCCGCGGATCATGCTGATGGACGAGCCGTTTTCAGGATTGGATAACCGGCTGCGCGATGGCATCCGCGATGAAACGCTGGCGTTGTTGAAAGAAGAAGACACCGCGGTTTTACTGGTGACCCATGAACCGGATGAGGCCATGCGCATGGCTGATGAAATCGCGCTGATGCGCAACGGTAGGATCGTGCAGCAGGGTGCGCCGTATAATGTGTATACCCGGCCAGTGGATCGTGCGGCTGTGTCGTTTTTCAGCGATGCCAATGTGTTGCAGGCGCAGGTGAATGGGGCATTGGCGCAAACCCCGTTTGGTCAGTTTCTGGCACCGGGAATTGCCGATGGAACCAATGTGGACATCGTGTTTCGTCCACAACATGTACGGCTTGATTTTGATCGCGGCGGCACCGGGCCAAGCCCGACATCCAGCGACGGCATCGCGGCGCGTGGTGTAGTGAAACGGGCGCGGTTTATGGGGCATGAATCGCTGGTGGAATTCACCATGGAGTATGGCGGACCGGTGCTCAAGGCCACGGTGCCGAACGTGTTTATTCCGTCCGAGGGTAAAGTGATGTGGCTGACGATTCGCCGGAACCGGTGTTTTGTGTTTCCGAGGGGCTGAAGGGTGCGGGGTGTATGGTGCGGGGCACCATGCCTGCGGCGCAGGTATTTTTGACGAGAAGAAATTAGGATTTTTTGTCGAACTGGGCCATGTAGTCGGTTAGGTTTTTGCCCGGCTCATCGACAAATAATTCGGGCAGGGCGCGGGCGTTTTCGATCAGATCAACGCGGAACACACGGAAATCATTTCGTGTTTCGCACCATGCGGTCAGCGTCCAAACGCGGCCCCAATATTCCATATGCAATGGGCGAATGGTGCGCTGGGTTAGTGTATTGTCAATCCGGCGATACGATAGCGCCAGTTTTTGACGCGATTTGATGGCGGCGCGTAATGTTGCCATATGGGAAAAACCGCGCGCTGCATCCGCAAACGGGTAGGCCGCAAGTTTCCAACTTTCGGCCTCGGCGATGACCTTGGTTGGCAGCACCGCGTCTATTTTGGCGGCCAACGATAATGCGGCGGATTTCAGATCTGGGTCGGCGGCCTCGGAGACGATGGCCATGCCCAGGTTCAGCGCCTCAAGCTCGGCGCTGGTTAGGGTTAACGGCGGCAAAGTAATGGCTTCGGTTGCCATATAGCCGACGCCGCGTTCGCCCTGAACCGGAACGCCAGAGGCAATAAGCGTGTCCATATCGCGGTAAATTGTGCGCACCGATACTTCGACACGTGTGGCGATGTCCTGCGCGCGGTGCAAATTACCGTCGCGCAGGATTTGTATGATATCAAAGAGGCGATCCGTGCGGCGCATGGGGTAAAGCCATGACGCACAGTGTGGGGCCCCGTCAAGCGGCGCAGGTTTAGGTGCGCGGGTTTGGAAACAGCGTCCAGTGAATGAACTCGTGGCGCATTTGGACCGTTTCGGGGTTGATGGCTGCCATAACGGCCGGGGCGAAATCCTGTTTTGGGAACGCGGCTGCGGCGGATTTTGCGGTGTCCATATCGGACCAGACAACGGTATCTGTCCAGCGGCCATCGGTACCGACGCTCCGGCGACGAAAGACAAAGCCAGGATTGTTTTGCACAAAATCTGCGGTGATTTTCATCAGTGTGATAAATTGATCAACGGCAATGTCAGGTGCCAATTTGAAGGTGACGGTTTCTGCAACGTTTTGGGCGGGGTCTTGGGTCATCTTGATTCTCCTTGTGATGATGGGCTGGACCTAACAGGGGGCAACTGACATAAACCTGTCAGTTGAGTGTGCCGAGGTTGGCAAACGATGAAATTGTTGGGCGGATTGGCATGGCATTCGGGGTTTATGGCTTTCGCCAGCGGCGCTGCCTTTGTAAAACACTCGCAACTTTTACTGCGCAAACCCTGCGCGGACGATATCTAAGGAGACGGACATGGGAATTGGAAATATCGGCCTTCCGGGCCTGCTGTTGATCGCAGTTGTTGTGCTGGTGCTGTTTGGGCGTGGCAAAATCAGCTCGCTCATGGGCGAAGTCGGTAAGGGCATCACATCGTTCAAAAAGGGCATCAATGATGGCCAGAAGGAACTGGATGCCGAAGCCTCAGAAGAGGCCAAAGACGTAACGCCTGATGCTGTCGAGACCGACAAAGACAAGGTGTAAGACGCAATGTTCGATCTGGGTTTCAGCGAGCTAATGGTCGTTGGCGTTGTCGCGCTTATTGTTGTCGGTCCCAAGGATTTGCCGGTCATGTTTCGCAATGTCGGACGTTTTGTCGGCAAGGCCAAAGGCATGGCACGCGAATTTAGCAGGGCGATGAACGATGCGGCGGATGAAACCGGCGTGCGTGATATTGCCAAGGGGCTAAAGACGGCGAGCAATCCGCTTGGCTCGGCCTTGGATGGGGTCAAGGATGCAGCGCGTGAGCTGACCGCCGATCTGAACCCGGCAAAATACACCCCGGAGAGCGAGACCGGCAAACTGTCGGCTGAACGCGCCGCAACAGCCAAGAAAATTCAGGCGTCAACGGCGCGCAAAGCGGCAGAACGCAAAGCCAGCGAAGCCGCTGACGCATTGGCCTATGCGGACAAAGCCGAAGCCGCGGTGACTGCGCTTGAGGCACCGACAGACAAGGCCAAAACATGAGCCAGACCGAAGAAATCGACGACAGTTCGGCGCCATTGGTTGAACATCTGGCCGAGTTACGCACCCGGCTGATCCGCGCGGTTATGGCGTTTATCGTCGGGATTATCATCTGCTTTACCTTTGGCAGCCAGATCCTTGATTTCCTGCTGATTCCGATCGAGGCCAGTATGCGCAGCCTGGGCGATCATGACCCGATGATGCAGTATACCGCGCCACAAGAATATTTTTTCACCCTGATCCGTATTTCGATGGTGGGTGGGTTTATGCTGGCCTTTCCGGTGATTGGCTATCAGCTTTGGCGCTTTGTTGCGCCGGGATTGTACCGCAATGAACGCGGTGCATTTTTGCCGTTTATGATTGCCTCGCCGGTGATGTTTCTGATTGGCGCGGCGTTTGCGCATTTGTTTGTTGTGCCTCTGGCGATGAGCTTCTTTCTTGGCTTTGCGGATTTGCCGTCCTTCATGGCGGCGCTGGTTGCCGATGAGAATGGTATGTCAGATGTCTCCAAGAGCGGTATTGATATTATCTTTAACGGTAAGGTCAACGAAACCCTTGATATCACACTGAAAATGATCATGGCCTTTGGGCTGTGCTTTCAATTACCTGTGCTTTTGACGCTGATGGGCAAGGCCGGTTTGGCCAGTTCACGGGGCCTGCGCAATACCCGGAAATACGCGGTCGTGGCGATTTTGCTGGTGGCTGCATTGGTGACGCCGCCGGATGTGATCACGCAGATGATCCTGTTTACCGTGGTCTATGGATTGTACGAGATCTCGATTGCGTTAGTGGCCTATGTAGAGCGTCAAAAAGATGTGGCGGCCCGCAAAGAAGGGACCATCGGCGAAGATGAGAGCCTGTTTGATCTGGATGGCGACGATGATGATGATGCCGATGACGTTAAAGAGGGAGAAGAGGACCCTTTGTTTGATGAATTCGATGACGATGATGATGAGACTAAAGAGGACGACAAAAAGTGAGTGATCCATTAGATCGGATTGCGGCGGCGCTAGAGCGAATGTCTCCGGCGCCGCTTGCTGCTCCTGACTTTGATGCGGCATCCGCGTTTGTCTGGCACGTTGAACCGGATCGCCTTGCGCCGGTTGAAAATGTCAATCGGGTGGACATGGACCTGCTGATAGCTGTCGATCGTGCCCGTGATACTTTGCTGGACAACACGGAACGGTTTGCCGGTGGGTTTCCGGCCAATAACGCCCTGTTGTGGGGCGCACGTGGCATGGGAAAGTCAAGCCTTGTCAAAGCGATACATGCGGCTGTTCAGGTCGAATTCAACGACCTGAAACTGATCGAACTGCAACGCGAAGACCTGCCGTCTGTGGGTCGTTTGCTGGGCCATTTGCGTCTTGCACCGTTTCGGTTTGTGCTGTTTTGCGATGATCTGTCGTTTTCCCATGATGACGAACATTACAAATCGCTAAAGGCGATTTTGGATGGCGGCATCGAAGGGCGGCCCGACAATGTGGTGCTTTATGCCACGTCCAATCGTCGCCACCTGATGCCGCGCGATATGATTGAAAACGAACGCTCTACCGCGATTTCACCGTCCGAGGCGGTCGAGGAAAAGGTATCGCTGTCGGATCGTTTTGGGCTGTGGCTGGGCTTTCATCCGTGTACGCAGGACGAATACCTTGAGATGATTGACCGCTATTGCGCCGCTTATGGCGTGCATATTGATGCAGTCATACTGCGGGCCGAGGCGATTGAATGGCAGGCCACGCGCGGGTCACGATCCGGTCGGGTGGCCTGGCAGTTCTTTGTCGATCTTGCCGGACGGCATAAGATCAAAATCTAGCGGCTATTCCAGATAGGGCATTGGGTCGACACTATCAAAGCCATTGCGCACTTCGAAGTGTACATAGGCATCGTCACCACTGCGCAGGCTGGCGATTTTCTGACCGCGTTTGATGGTGTCACCCTTGTTCACCTGGATCAGCTCAACATTGGCATAGACCGTCAGCACGTTGTCAGGGTGGCGGATCACCACAATCGGCACCTGTTCCGCGTCTTGGGTGATGGCGGCAACTGTACCATCGGCCGCTGCTGTCACTTTGGTTCCGGGGGCGGCTGCAATGTCGATGCCTTCGTTGCGGCCTTTTTTATAGACGCGAATGATTTTGCCGCGCACCGGAAGGCCCATCGCCGCGTTGCTATTGATTTGGGAAGGCTCACCAACCGATACTTTGGGAATCTCAACCGGAACCGGGTCAATTTTCTCTTCTGGTAGCGGCGTTACCGCGCTTGGCGGTGTTGGGGTTTGGGTGCCTGTACCGGGGTTTGTCAAAGGGGCGGGCGCGCTTGCAGGCTTAACTGTGATCGGGATCAGCAGATACTGGCCTTCGCGAATGGCAAAGTCAGACCCAAGGCCGTTCCATTCGCCCAAGGATTTCACTGGCACCTGATAAAGCCGCGAAATGGTATAGGCGGTTTCACCGCGCACGACCTTGTGGCGCACCGGTTCCGGGCCGGTTGCCTGTGCCGGTTTTGGTTTCGCCGCTGGCGCCGGACGCGTTGTTACAACAGGCGTGGTGTCCGCCGCGGCGTCAATCGCGCCACCGGCCAGGGATTCAATGTTGACGCCAGATGCCGCTGACGATTCCGCGACACGTCGGGGCAGGGCCAAAACCTCGCCCTGTCGCAATTTATCGTTGGCATCAATGCCATTATAGCGGGCCAATTCACCGGCAGGCAGGCCAATGCGGGTGGCGACATCGGTGACGCTGTCCCCGCGTTCCGCCACGGCGACCTGATAATTTGGATAGGAAATAATCCCGCGATCATCCGGTTTCGGTCGGTCTGTGGTGGCGCCACGCGCCGCTTTTGATGTGTTGAACGCGCCGACATTGCCACGCAGATCATAATCAAACGGCTCAGAACAGCCGGCCAACAGCACAATAGCGGCCAACGGGCCTAACCCGACGTGGCGGAAAACAAACGAAAACCTCATAACTTACATCCTCAAAACGCTCCCCCTGTTGAATCGGGGGTAGTCTGCTATCTCACATTAACCGTCTTTGCCCAAACCTTCGAGCAACGGTACAAAACGCACGGGGCGCAATTCGTCATAATCAAACCCGGTTTCACTGCGGCGCACCCGGATAAGCGTCTGTACAGCATCAGATTGGCCGACCGGCACAACCATGATACCGCCAATTTTCAGCTGCGCCAAGAGCGGGCTGGGCGGGTCTTCGGCTGCGGCGGTCACAATGATGCGGTCAAACGGTGCCTGATCGGGCAAACCGTGTGACCCGTCACCGATCATGGTGATGACATTTGCCAGTCCCATTTTTTCAAATAACTGGCGGGCTTGGCGCACCAGACGCGGGTGACGGTCGATGGTATAGACCCGGCGCACCAGCTTGCTAAGGATCGCCGCCTGATAGCCCGAACCGGTGCCAACCTCGAGCACCTTGTCACGCGGATTGACCTGCAACGCCTGGGTCATGATGCCAACCACTGACGGCTGGCTGATCGTCTGACCACAGGCAATGGGCAACGGCATGTCCTCATAGGCGCGTTCGGCAAACAGGCCTTTGATGAACGGCCCCCGGTCAATGTTTTCCATGGCTTCAAGCACACGTTTGTCGGTCACGCCCTTTGAGCGCAGCGCAAACAGGAACTGCATTTTGGTTTCTGGATCGGGTCCGCTCATTCGATGACTTTCAAGGCCTCAAGCGCGTCATGCGCCGTTAGATCCGCGCGCATCGGCGTGACCGAGATATATCCCTCAAGGTTCACCGCCGCGTCCGTACCGGACAGGGTTGCGATCTGTTGTTCGCCACCTTTTACCCATAAAAACCGCCGTCCCGAAGGCGAGGCATGTGGTTCAACAACAAAATTTGTACCGCGCCGAAACCCTTGGGCGGCGACTTTGACGCCCTTTACCGCGTTGCCCGGAACCGGTGGGAAATTGATGTTATAAAATAGGCGGTAATCTGCCTCTTCTGGTGGGCTTGCCGCCAGAACATCGCGGATCACCTTGGCACCATGTTGGGCGGCGGCCTCAAACGGGTTGACGATGTCATAATTAAGTGGGCCCAAAAATTGCGACAGACCAAAGGCAGGTAATCCCTGCAACGCGGCCTCCATCGCACCACCAAGGGTGCCGGAATAAAGCGCATTTTCAGCCGAATTATTGCCGCGGTTCACCCCGGATAACACCAGATCGGGGGGCGCGTCTTTCATCACGTCATGCAGACCGGCAAGCACACAATCGGCGGGGCTGCCTTCGGTCGCATATCGGCGTTCGCCCATTTTGGCGATCATCATCGGATGGGTATAGCTGATGCAATGGGCAACGCCGGATTGTTCAAACGCGGGTGCCACCGTCCAGACTTCGCCATCCGGGCCTGCCAGTTCGGTTGCAATATCGGTCAGAACGGCCAATCCGGGCGCATCGATCCCGTCATCATTGGTAATAAGAATACGCATATTTTGTTGCCCCTTTTATTCTTGATAGACGCCGTAGGATAAGGGGGCAAGCAACGCATCTCGTCTGGTCAGGAAATTTTCCCGCCAAACGCCAGATTGTCGGCCAGTTTCACTAAAGTAGCGCCAAAATACGCTGTGCTTCGTCTTTTGGGCTCGTCAATGCATCGCGGTCTTCGCCGGGGAAAAACCGTGCGCGGGTGGCTGTCGACATCGGGTTTGGCGTCACGATTTGCACGCGCGGCCCGGTTTTGACAGTCTCAGCGGCCCAACTGTGTGCCAATGCCATTTGTGCGGCTTTGGTGGCACCATAATAGGCAAAAAACTTATCGCCAGCGCGCGGATCATCAAAGAACACCGCCTGGCCGTCGCTGCCTAGCAAAGGTGCGATATATGGGATCAGCAGCGATGTTGCCGTCGCATTTACCGCGAATGATTTATTCCAGTCTTTCACATCAACAAAATTTACCGGAGTCAAAGGCGCGGCATATATGGCCGTGTGCAGCCACAAATCCAGCTTACCCCAGCGATCATGGATGCCCCGGCACAATGTCGCCATTGCACCCGCATCGGTGATGTCCATCGGGGCCAGCGTGGCGCTGCCGCCAACGGCCTGAATGCGGTCGTCCAGTTCTTCCAGCGCGCCGGTTGTGCGGGCGACGGCTACAATGTGGTGCGTCCGGGCAAGCGCCTGGGCCAATGCGGAACCAAGGCCACGCGACGCGCCGGTGATGAGGGCAAGTTTTGTCATGGGCAGCGGTGTGGCGCGGCGTTGGGGAAACGTCAAGGGGCAAGCAGGATCAACCCCAAATAACGCGCCGATAAGCGCCTTGATAAAGCGTCCCGATCTAACACGTTGTACGCCTGCGCCAAACGCGCAAAATTTTGGCTATATAGGGAGAAAACCGATGATACCGACAGCCATCGCAGGCAGCTACCCAAACCCGGCTGGTTGACCGAGCCGGAAAAGATCTGGGCGGCGTGGCGTCTGAGTGGGGATGCGTTGATCAAAGGGCAGCAGAAATCAGCGCGCGACTGGATCGAGTTCCAGCAAAACGCCGGCATTGATATTGTCACCGACGGCGAACAGTTCCGTAAACATTTTGTGCAAAGGATCGGTGCATGCCGCCTCAACGCGTTTCTGCCCGGCGATGGCTCCGGAAACAAGGCGAACGATGACAGGAAAAAGACGCTGGGCAATGAATGGTGTCAGTACGAAGATCTTTCCGGCGCTGAACAACAGCCGCATTGATCAGATTTCGCTGGAATGCGCCAATTCACGGGTGCCGATGAACCTGATTGGCATGCTGAAGGACAAAGAGGTGCTGGTTGGGGCGATTGATGTGGCCAGTTCTGTGGTTGAAACACCCGAGCAGGCGGCGGAGACATTGCGCGAAGCGATGAAATATATCGACGCCGAACCGATCATCGCCTGTACCAATTGCGGGCTTGCGCCACTGGCGATGGACGTGAGCCGTGCCAAAATTGTCGCCCTTGGATCTGGGGCGCAATTGCTGCGCGATGAACTGGCCTAACGGGGCGTTTCAACCGGGCAGAAACAGCCGCTGAGTCTGCCCGAACTTCGACAGCATCACCCCCGTCCATATCAATGACCAAAACAACCCGGGTGCCCAACCTGTCACCGGCCTTGATCCGTTTGATTATTCCACCGGGCATGCGGATTAGCGCTGTTAGCGCGTCCTTAGGGCCAAACACCCCAAGCAGGGTCAGATCGTTTAGGTCCAAGCCTTTGGAGTGCGTCGCCAAATTGGCAACTTTCGCAGGCGTTTTACCGACCTTGATAGGGGATGTCATGGGGTGCAGATGCTCGACCAAAAGGGGCGAGCCGACAGGTTTGCCACGGTCCAGGCAGGCGATTTAGCAGTCCCACACGGACAACAAAAGATGGCATTTCAACCTATCAGCGGCAATTTGCCAGTGCCGATTTAAACCGGCAAACTGGCGCTGATTACAGGTTACTTGGGCGCCTTCATTTCAAAGCCTTTGGTCATCATATCCGTCGGAACCACTGGATAATCGCCGCTGAAACACGCATCGCAATATTGCGGACATTTGTTGTTGCGGCCCTCGGCTTCGCCAACAGCACGGTACAGACCATCCATTGAGATGAATTTCAGGCTGTCCACCGACAGATGCACGCGCATTTCTTCTTCGGTCATGGTCGCGGCGAGCAGCTTGTCGCGCTGCGGTGTATCGACGCCGTAAAAGCAGGGCCAGGCGGTCGGCGGCGAGGCTATTCGGAAATGCACCTCTTTGGCACCCGCATCCAGGATCATTTCCTTGATCTTGCGCGAGGTGGTGCCGCGCACCACGGAATCATCAACCAGAATAACCCGTTTGCCACGGATCAACGCCCGGTTCACGTTCAGTTTCAGCCGCACACCCATGTTACGGATCTGCTCGGTTGGCTCAATGAACGTGCGCCCGACATATTGGTTGCGGATAATGCCCATCGCATATGGAATGCCCGATTCGAGCGAAAATCCAATCGCCGCCGGGGTGCCAGAATCCGGTACCGGACAGACCAGATCGGCGTCCACCGGGCTTTCTTTGGCCAGCTCACGCCCAATCGCCTCGCGGGTTTCATAGACGGATCGACCACCCAGAATACTGTCAGGGCGCGAGAAATAGACATGTTCAAAAATGCAGAACCGGGGGCTTTGCGGGCGGAATGGAAAATGGCTTTGAACGCCAGTTTCGTCAATCACCACCATCTCGCCGGGTTTAACATCGCGGACGAATTCGGCGCCGATGATGTCTAGCGCGCAGGTTTCCGAACTTAGGGCCCAGCCATCGCCGATTTTACCCAGAACAAGCGGGCGAACACCCAGCGGGTCACGCACGCCAATCAGTTGGTTCTGTGTCATTGCGACCACAGAATAGGCCCCTTCGACCCGGCGCAGCGCGTCCTCCATCCGTTCCGGGATGTTGCGTTGCAGGGATCGCGCCATCAGATGGATGATGCATTCGCTGTCTGACGAGGACTGAAAAATCGACCCGCGTTCAATCAATTCGCGTTTCAGCGCGTCGGCATTGGTGATGTTGCCATTATGGGCAATCGCCGCGCCGCCCATGGCGAATTCGCCAAAAAACGGCTGCACATCGCGAATCGCGGTCTGACCTTTGGCCCCGGACGTGGAATAGCGCACATGGCCAATGGCCAGCGGACCGGGCAGGGTTTCCATGATTTTCTGCGAGGTGAAATTATCACGCACATAGCCAAAGCGACGTGCAGAGTTGAACCCCTGTTCCGGGTCATGGCTGACAATGCCGCCAGCCTCTTGTCCTCGGTGTTGTAGGGCATGCAGGCCCAGAGCGACAAAGTTGGCGGCGTCTGTAACGCCAACGACGCCAAAGACGCCGCATTCCTCTTTCAATTTGTCGTCTAGTCCAAGATCGCGCAAATGGGTCGTATCAAAAGGGTTTGCGGGTGGCATCAGCGGTGGCGATAAGCGGGGAGGCAAGGCACGTGGCTCCAAATCCAGTGGCAGGATGGCACTGTCTTAGTCGCTCATGTACCGGCTGTCACGACTCTATCACACTCATTCTGACATTGATTTACCCGGCATGTTTGATCGGGCTGTTTCTGCTGTGAAATTCAGCTTTATTTATTGCAGGGGCTAACCAGGTTTTCGTACTGCTGGGTAATCCAACCCAGCGCCTCTTGTGGATTACGATCCACGATCTGGGTGGTCAGGCGGGCAAATACCTGTGCCGAGCGGCTTTCATCAACCATGGTAAAGCTTTGGCTGCTCATCACCGTATCGTAGAGGAAAAAGGCGATTGTTACCAACAGGACACCACGCGCTACGCCAAACAAAAAACCGATGCCTTGATCAACACCACCAAGGGCCGACCGCTGCACCAGCGAGGAAAATAGCGGTGTAAAGAACGACACAACGATCAGGGAAACGGCAAAGACCGCAGCAAAGGCGGCGATAATCGACAGTTCACAGCTGTCAGCGATAAAGTCGCCCAACACCGGAACCTCTTTGATCAAAGGCTCGACTTTGGGGGAAAAGATAAATGCCACAACCGCGGCTGCGATCCAGCCAACAATTGCCATGGCTTCGCGCACAAAACCACGCGAATAGGCCAAAAGTGCCGACAGCACGATAACCAGCGCCACAACGCCGTCGATAATGGTAAAACCGTCCATAGTTCTCGCCTGTCTTTAGGGGCCGTTATCCGGCCATTTTGTATCTTAGCCTGCTCCGAACACTTCACCAACAAAACCTGTCAAATCTGTGGCCCGGATCAATGCCATTCCGTTCGCCGCGACAGTTTTGCCGCCCTTTGGAACAATAGCCGCCGTGAAACCAAGTTTTTGTGCCTCTTTCAACCGGTTTTCTGTTTGCGGCGCGGGTCGCAACGCGCCGGACAGGCTTATTTCGCCAAAAACTACGGTGTTTGCCGGCAAAGCGGCGTCTTCTCGCGCACTTAGCAGGGCCGCCGCCACGGCAAGATCGGCGGCGGGTTCCGATATTTTCATCCCCCCCGCGACATTCAGGTACACATCAAGCCCGGTAAACGGGATACCGCACCGGGCTTCGAGCACCGCAAGAATCATCGCCAGACGGCTGCCATCCCAGCCAACAACCGCACGACGTGGTTGACTGTGCGGCGACGGCGCAACCAGCGCCTGCAATTCGACCAACACAGGCCGGGTGCCTTCGATGCCGGCAAAGACCACCGATCCGGGGCTTGATTCGCCGCGCTCAGACAGGAAAAGCGCTGACGGGTTCAGCACCTCGGCCAGACCGGCGCCAGTCATTTCAAACACACCAATTTCATCCGCCGGGCCAAAGCGGTTTTTCACCGCACGCAGGATGCGGAACTGGTGGCCACGCTCGCCCTCAAAATACAGCACCGTGTCGACCATATGTTCAATCACCCGCGGGCCCGCGATCTGACCATCTTTGGTGACATGCCCGACAAGGATAACCGAAACACCTTTACGTTTGGCAAACGTCGTTAGCTCATGTGCGGTAGCGCGGACTTGGCTCACACTTCCGGGGGCGCTTTCGACGTTATCGGCCCACATGGTCTGGATCGAATCGATAATCACCAACCCGGGCCTTTCGGTCTCCATCGTGGTCAGGATATTGCGCAGGTTGGTATCGGCGGCCAATAACACCGGCGCATCTGCCAAGCCCAAACGTTGCGCCCGCATCCGCACCTGGGCGCTGGATTCTTCGCCGGTCACATACATGGTTTTCACCCCGGCCATGGCGAATTTCGCCGCCGCCTGCAGGAGTAGCGTCGATTTGCCGATGCCCGGATCGCCGCCCACTAGGATCGCCGAGGCAGGCACCAATCCGCCGCCCAAAACCAGGTCAAATTCGCGCATGCCGGATTGAATGCGCGGCGGCGGTATTTCCTTGGTGGATAGGGTTGTCAGGGTCAGGGTTGCACCGCGTTTGGCCCCCAGTGATTTCTTGGAAGGGCCCGCCGACAACGGCGTTTCCTCGACGATGCTGTTCCATTCGCCACAGGTTTCACAGCGCCCGGACCATTTGGAAAAGGTGGCCGCGCAGGCCGAGCAGGTGAATGTGTTGATTTTTGCCATGAGAGGGTTTGTGCCTCAGCGCCGCGCCAGCCTCAAGCCTTTTGCGCACGTTCCGTCAGAAACCCGAGGGTGATGCCCGCCAGAATACAGCCGGTGAACAAATAAAGCCCCCATGCGGTTTCAACGCGGCCTACGCCAATGCCTTTGGACAGCGTAATATAGAGCGCGATCAGGAACACATCGGCCATCGCCAGTTTGCCCAGAAAATGCAACGCGGGCAGGGCGCGATTGTCCAGCATCTGCCATTGGGTCAGGATCAGACCGATGGTTTTAAGGTAGGGCGCAAAGATCGCCAGAAACGTCACGAGGAGCGCCAATGCCGCGTCGCTCTCCCACAGGGATTGCAGCCCGGTGATGACGGAAATTTCCGACAGGCCGAACAGCGGCAACAACCCGGCGCGGATCAATGGGGCGAACCACGCGATGGGGTATAGGATGAGGAGGGACAGGGTGGCGAGGCGTAAAATCATGTTCAGGCACCTAATGACGGGAGGCCGCCTGAACAAGAACCATTTGAAACTCCATTTCAAATATCTTCGGATTGATCTGTTATCTTTTTGACTTCTTCAGCAGGAGAAATTTGTTTGTATTGTTCCGAATGTGACCGAGTAATTTGAAAAACTTCGTTCATCCGGTCTGTTAGAGGCTTAATATCCAAACCAAATTTATTCAATGTTTCACCCACGTCTGAGACGCCTGCTCTAACAACATCTAGCAGGCCATTGGGTTGTTCTATCTGGTGCTCAATTCCTGCAATGCGATTTAGCAATCGGCGTCTATGCGGTTGATCAAATACGTCTGTTGCTAGTACAATTTCCCGCATTATTGCGCAGAGGTCGAGTACCCTAGTTTTATCCTTTTTTAGGGAGAACAAAGGTTGGGGCCAGTTCATCAACCTCAGTGGATGTTGACTGCTTCGGCGGATATTGCTCCGCTACCTCCAGGATTTTCTGCAATCTGAGCAAAAGCGTCTGCTGGAGTTGTGGACCTCTACTATGTCCTTTGGAATAGAATGCCTTGTCAAAAGAATTTACCAAAGTAACGAATTTTTTTGGAAGGTTTTCTCTTTCAATCTCTACCAGCATGGTAAGTTCATCAAATTCGGCTCGTTCAAATTTCCCGCAAAGGCTTATCCCCTTTGTTCCGGCAAGACTACATGTTGAGGCGACAGAGTTGATGATTGTGGCTTGAGGCGTGGATCGGATCAATTTGCGGCGCAG
>JBLHMP010000065.1:0-23439 GCA_047623555.1 Granulosicoccus sp. | reverse complement strand
CGGGTGATGGTGTTTAATTCGCTGTCCAAACGGTCAAATCTGCCGGGTTTGAGGTCAGGTTTTGTCGCTGGTGGCCCCAAAAGTATCGCACAGATCAAGCAATTGCGGGCCTATTCCGGGGCTCCGATGCCCGCGCCTCTTCAGGCGGTAGCGGCGGCGATTTGGAAAGACGAAGCGCATGTTGACGAAAACCGCGCATTGTACCGTGAGAAATATACCATCGCCGATGACGTGATGGGATCGGTACAGGGTTATCAGGCGCCAGAGGCCGGGTTTTTCCTATGGCTTCCCGTTGATGACGGCGAGGCGGCGACATTGAAGCTCTGGCAAGAGACCGGCGTTCGGGTCCTTCCCGGCGCGTATCTGGCCCAAGGCGATTTAGAACAGGGCGATCCGGGGCAAAATCCCGGAACAGGATATATCCGGGTGGCTATGGTGGCCCCAAAACAAGAGACACAGCGCGGGCTATTGATGCTTCGCGACTGTCTGTACACATAAAAGACCGAGGGTAGGCATGGCATATCAAACACGCAGTCGCGATCCATTGCTAGATAGCACAATGCAGGCAGCCATTGAAAAACGTGGCAAGGAGCTGATCGGCATTGCCCTGATTTGTTTGGGTCTGATGGCCGTTGCGATCATTGCGTCCTATACGCCGGATGATCCCAACTGGATGGTTTCGACTGACGCGCCTGTGCAAAACTGGATGGGTCGTACCGGCGCATCTATTGCGGCGCCGTTGTTCATGATTGTTGGCTGGGGCAGTTGGGGTATTGCACTGGTGTTTTTGGTCTGGGGTGTGCGATTTGCGTCTCATCAGGGCGAAGAGCGGGCCGTTAGTCGGCTATTGTTTGCGCCAATTGCGATTGCTTTCCTGTCGATCTATTGCGCCACGTTGATCCCGGATGCCGACTGGCGTGCCACGCATAGCTTTGGTTTGGGCGGTCTGTTTGGCGATACGGTTATGGGTGCTTTGCTGACGTTGCTGCCGGTGGGATCGTACATTGCGGTCAAGGTAATGTCGCTGTTGATGGCCATCGGGATGATTTCGTTGGGCGCCTATGTCTGCGGATTTACCCGTACTGATATCAAACGTGGTATACAGTTTTCGCTGATCGGTGTGGTGTTGATTTATAGCGGTTTGATGACCTTGATTGGTCGGGGCGCCAGTTCTGCCGTCAATGCCGCCCGCCAGAAACACGAACAACGTGCAGAACGGAAACAGGCGGATCGTCTGGCCCTTGCGGTCGAGCAGGCTGCGGAGCCAGTAATTTTGCCCATCGAACCGCAGATCGTGAATGATGTGATTGCAGCGCAGGTGATCGAACCGGAACGCGAAGAGCGTGGCAGTTTCCTGTCGCGGATGCCGTCGCTGATCCGTCGTCCTGACCCGCTGCCGGAACCCGAACTTATCGAACCTGAACCGATTGCCGGATTTGACACGATGCCCGGAGATGACCGAATTCGCGCCAAAATCGCCGATGCGATCAAACTGCGGTCGCAACAGCCAATCGAAGTGGCGCCCGCGCCGGATATGTCTTTGACCAAAGGCCGCGGTCGGCGCCCTGAACCGTTGGTTTTGAACACTGCCCCGATGACCGAATTACCACCGGAACCCCCGGTAATGGCATTGCAGCCGGCTGAGTTGCCGCCGGAACCACCTGTCATGGCTCCGTCTGTGTTGCCTCTTGTGGACCCTATTGTTGCGCCAAAACTGCCGGTCGCGGAACCACGCAAAGTTGTGCAAAACCCGATTCGCAAGACGCCAGAACCCTCGCGTCGTGCCATAGCCGAGGCACAGCCCGCATTGGCCTTTGATGATCCATCAACCGGCTTTGAATTGCCGCCTTTGAACATTTTGTTGAGTTCGCCGGAAACTCAAAAGCTTCATCTGTCTGATGAGGCGCTTGAGCAAAACGCCCGGATGCTGGAAAGCGTTCTTGATGATTACGGTGTCAAAGGTGAAATCGTTTCAGTACGTCCTGGCCCCGTTGTCACCATGTACGAGCTGGAACCGGCGCCGGGTCTTAAGGCCAGCCGTGTTATCGGTCTTGCCGATGACATTGCCCGGTCGATGGCGGCATTATCGGCGCGCGTGTCCACCGTGCCCGGCCGGTCTGTCATTGGTATCGAGTTGCCCAACGAGAAACGCGAAATGGTAGGATTTCGCGAAATCCTGTCGAGCCGCGATTTTGGTGACTGCAATATGAGCCTGCCGCTGGCGCTTGGCAAAGACATTGGCGGCGATCCGATGGTGGCCGATTTGGCCAAGATGCCTCACCTGTTGATTGCCGGGACCACCGGGTCTGGTAAATCGGTGGCGATCAACACGATGATCCTGTCGCTACTGTACAAACTAACGCCGGCCGAATGCCGGTTGATCATGATCGACCCTAAAATGCTGGAATTGTCGGTTTATGACGGGATTCCGCATCTGCTGTCGCCGGTTGTAACAGACCCTAAAAAGGCAGTTGTGGCGTTGAAATGGACTGTGGGCGAGATGGAAGACCGCTATCGTAAGATGTCCAAGATGGGCGTTCGTAATATCGCGGGCTATAATGGTCGCGTCAAAGAGGCGCTGGCCAAGGACGAGTTGTTTAGCCGCACGGTGCAGACCGGATTTGATGATGATACCGGCGAACCGGTGTTTGAAACAGAAGAGTTCGCACCCGAAGCGTTGCCCTATATCGTTGTTGTTGTCGACGAAATGGCCGACCTGATGATGGTTGCCGGCAAAGACATTGAGGCCTGTATTCAGCGTCTGGCGCAAATGGCGCGGGCGTCGGGAATCCATTTGATCATGGCGACACAGCGTCCGTCGGTTGATGTGATCACCGGCACGATCAAGGCGAACTTTCCAACGCGAATCAGTTTCCAGGTGACGTCGAAAATCGACAGCCGCACCATCCTTGGTGAAATGGGCGCTGAGCAGCTGCTGGGCATGGGTGACATGTTGTATATGGCTGGCGGAGCCAAGATTATCCGCTGCCACGGTCCGTTTGTGTCGGACGAAGAGGTCGAACAGGTGGTCACCCATCTGAAGGCCTTTGGTCCGCCTCAATACATGTCCAATGTTGTGTCAGGGCCAGATGAGGGCCGCGAGAGCGACATTGATCTGGTGCTGGGGCTTGGTGGCAATACGACTGACGAAGACGCGCTTTATGACACGGCGGTGCAGATTGTCGTCAAGGATCGCAAATGTTCGACCAGCTATATCCAGCGGAAACTGGCGATCGGCTACAACAAAGCCGCGCGTCTGGTTGAGCGGATGGAAGACGAACAGCTGGTATCTCCGGCCAACCACGTTGGGAAACGCGAAATCCTGGTGCCAGAACAGCACTAAGGTGGGTGTAATTGGTGACGGGGCGGCCTATATTTAAGACATGAAAAAGATTGCCCTGGCCTTAGTCCTGATATTTTCTGCGTCGCCTTTGCTGGCGCAGACCAAAGCGTTGTCGTTGGCCGAAATTTCGACCTATCTGAACAGTCTTAAAACCGCCGAAGCAACGTTTGCGCAGACCAACGATGATGGGTCGAAATCCACCGGTCGGCTCTATCTGAAACGCCCGGGGCGGATGCGGCTGGAATATGATCCGCCGGTTGAATCTGTGGTGGTTGCCGGGGCTGGTGCCGTGGTCATATTTGACCCGAAATCCAATCATCGTTCGGCAGAAACCTATCCGCTGCGACGCACGCCGTTGTCGATCATTCTGAAAAAGAACGTCGATTTGGGGGCCGCGAACATGGTTGTGGGTCATCGGTTTGATGGTCGGGCCACTGTTGTTACGGCGCAAGACCCCAAGCATCCGGACATCGGCCAGATTGAATTGATATTTGACCACAACCCCACGCGGCTAAGCAGATGGGTGATTCATGATGGCACGGGCGCGCAGATCACGGTTAATCTAAGTGAGCTGGAAACTGGCATGAATTTACACGCGTCGCTGTTTAACACGCGTGAATTTATCAAAAACCCGGTCCGGTAACCGGCAATTCAAACGCGGTGCCGGACGGATAACTGTAATAGTTTCCGTCCGGTTTTTGCGGCGTAAAACTGATTACAGCCGAATTCCGCGACAGCTTAGCAATTGCGCTTTGTACATATCAGCGCGGTTATCAACCTCAGAGGCGACCCGCAAAAGCCAGCTTTTGCTGTTATGTGACCCTCGGGCATAGCCTGTATGACCTTCGTGGTAGGCTAGGTACTGGTTGCGCGCGTCGCTTAGGGCAAGGCCATTCCGCTCGCGGGTTGTGGTCATGTACCAGCCGATAAAGTCCGATGCATCGCGAATATTGTCCCGCTTGGCACCACGGCGGCCCGCATCATCGCGGTATTCATCCCAGGTGCCATCGAGGGCCTGGCTGAACCCAAATGCGCTGCTTTGACGGCCCATAGGGATCACACCCAGCGCATAGCGATAGGGTGTGCGTGCCTCGGCGCGGTATTTGCTTTCCTGATAGATCGTTGCCATCTGGACGCTAATCGGAACCCCCCATTTGCGCTTGGTCGCGCGGAAGGCCTTTAGGTATTTGGGGCGCTGTTTCACAATGCTGCATGCATCATCCAAATTCCGCGGTGGGACATTAACCCCGCCACAGGACGCTAGAATCATCAACAACACTATAGCGCAAAGAGATCTGCTCATCTGCCTCTTGCCTTTTTCTGCAAAGGTACAGCAAGTCTGCGCAGGATGAAATCACATTCGCTAGAGCGTTTCGCTTTAGAGCAACAGCGCAAGAATGACAGGAAGTGCCGCCACCGACATCAATGTCGATACCATAACCAAGGCGGCAACCGCTTCGGAATCGGCGCCGTATTTCTCGGCCATAAGGTATGAGGATACGGCCACAGGGGTGGAAATCTGCAAAACCAGCACGCCAAACGCTACTGAATTCAGATCAAACAGGCCCGCAACAAGCCAGGCAGTGACAAAACACAAGACAAGTTTGGCCAGCGCAACCCAGACCGCCCGACCGATTCCACCGGGCTTTAGCCGGGCAACCGCGACACCAAGCGTGATCAGCATCATCGGAATGGCCATCTGCCCGATCAAGGACAGAGTGTTGGTCACAACCTGTGGCGTTTCCCAGCCTTGCCACAGAAACAAAGCGCCCAGCAAAGAGGAAATTACCAGCGGTTCGCGCAGAACCCGCAAAAGCGAACTGTGGCCCGAAATCAGATATATGCCGTAGGTAAAGGCCCAGATCGTCGAGATCGCAAAAACGACGACAGCGTATCCCAACCCGGTTTCCCCAAAAGCAAACAACGCCAGAGGCAAGCCCAGATTACCGGTATTGCCAATCAAAAACGGTGCAAGGTAGGTGCGACGGTTCAGGCCAGTGACGCGAACAAACAGCGCTGACGCCACGGCAACGGTTGCGTAGACCGCGATTGTGGCAAATGACAGGGTTGCCAAAGCCGAGGGTTCGATGGTGGTTTGCATGAGCGAAACGAATATCAGGCAAGGCATCGCAAGATTCATCGCCATCCGAGTGACAAATTGATTTCGATATTCAAGACCAAGCTTGACCCAGACGAATCCAATCCCGGCAAGCAGGAACACCGGGGCCACAATTTCAATCACTGTTAGAGTAAGGTTCACAGACTGTTTCCAAAAAAGAGCATTCAAGTGTTGGACAAAGTGAGCACGAAACGGTTAGTAACCACGTCAGGGGCTTCTACTAAATGTTAAGAACACGTGCAAAATATTATTTGGGACAGGTTGTCCGTCATAAGAAACATCCCTTTAGGGGTGTGGTTTTTGATGTCGACCCCGAGTTTTCCAATACAGATGACTGGTATCAGGCGATTCCCGAAGAAAGCCGACCGGTCAAGGATCAGCCATTTTATCATCTTCTGGCTGAGAATGATCAGAGCTATTACGTGGCCTATGTCTCAGAGCAGAACCTAGTAGCCGACTATTCTGGAGAGCCTGTGGACCATCCGGATATCCCTGACATGTTCGGCCCGTTCCAGGACGGCGCCTATCCGCTGCAGTTTCAACTAAACTAAGGGGCGTGGGTTTTCACCCACCCTACACCCAGGACTGCAGCGTCAGTACCTGAGGTCGGTGCGTCGGTAATTTGCGACCTTGAGCGTGAATTAGGTGCCCAAATTCTGAAACAATATGCCAAATTTGTCTGTTACTCTCCCCGAGCCAAAGTCGCAAATAGATCAGCGATACGGCCATGCGGGTATTGTCTTGCAGTCGGTTGCTGGCAGGACCTCAGTCAAATGCCGCGCCTGCGATCGCCGGAATGCCTGCCTGGGCACGTGAATGGCCGGGGTGCGCATATCCAAACCCAAAATTTCCCATGGCGTCGCACACATACCATTCTGTGTCTGAACGGTGACCATCCAGCCATCTGAAAGTCACGCATGACCTGTGGTTTCCCAGTGTCTATGGCCAGACGTTAGTGGAAATGCGATCAATGTTGAAACCATCAAACCCGAGTAAAGGGATCTGTCATGCCATTGAATTTTGGGGGATGTCGGTCCTCGGCGACGCGCACTGGGTGGGGGCTAAAGACGCGACGCCGAGGGAAGCTATATGCAGCTACAAAACCCTTATGTCAGCGGTTTTGGGCAACACTTTGGAGTAACTAAGGCCGTTTCAAGGCATCTCACCTTTTCCTTCTGATCTGAATTCCAGGATAAGACGGTTTTGGCCATTGGTTCTTTCATAGGTCACGGTTGTAGCAATCTGGCGAATCAGAAACCAACCAAATCCGCCTTCTGGTAGATCTGCCATGGGTCCGGACAGGTCAGCCCGCGATCCCGTTGGTAGTTGGTTGTCAGGTATGGGTCGCCCGGTATCGCTAACTTCGATAGTAAGGGTATCGGCCTCAATCAGGCAGGTAATATGCCCGGTTGCATCTGGCAAACCGTCGAAGGCATGTTCCACCACATTATTCACCACCTCAGCCAGCGCGATTTCGATGTCACTGCATCGTGACTGTGAAATGCCAAGGTCCGGCAGTTGAGCCATGGTTAAAACAATAGCTCTCCGCGCCTCGATCTGCGTCGCGGCAAAGCCGATGCTGATTGAGTTTTGCCTACTGGGCACGGTTATCTATACATTCCAAGTTAGATTTTCGATCTAGTTACGAGAGGGAGGCAGCGCGTCGTCCAGCGATGGAAACAATTTGAACACCGTATCCATTCGCGTCAGGCGAAACACCTTGTCGACCGTAGGCGTTAACCCGGCCAGATCCAATCGCCGCCCTGCGCCCATTTGTTTAAACGAGGCCACAATCGCACCTAGCCCGCTGGAATCGACAAAATCAACGCGGGACAGGTCCAAAATGACCCGCTCTGGCCCGCCATCGGTTTGCGCGCGCATGTCTTCTTTGAACTGAATGGCCATCGCTGCATCGATCCGGCTGACAGCGACGGTAACAATTTTCACACCATTGGTCAGGGTACTGGTCAGACTCATGTCCGGCTCCTACGTTACGTTTCTGATCTGCACGCTAGACGGGAAATATTACCATCCGGTATGCAGGGGGTGAATTCTGGAGGACGAATTATGAAAGATGTTGTGATTGCTGGTGCCGCGCGCACGCCGATGGGTGGTTTTCAGGGAGTATTTGACGGCGTTCCCGCCGCTGATCTGGGCGGGGCAGCCATTCGTGCCGCACTGGACGGAGCCGGAGCAACAACGGTGGACGAGGTGCTGATGGGCTGTGTTTTGCCCGCAGGTCAAGGCCAGGCCCCTGCGCGTCAGGCCGGATTCGCCGCAGGGTTGGGCGAAGAGGTGCCCGCCACAACGTTGAACAAGATGTGCGGATCAGGCATGAAGGCCGCGATGATCGGCTTTGATCAGATTGCGCTGGGTCAGACCGATGTGATGATCGCTGGTGGTATGGAAAGTATGTCAAATGCTCCGTATCTTTTGCCGAAAATGCGTGGAGGTGCGCGGATCGGGCATGCTCAGGTAATCGACCACATGTTCCTTGATGGATTAGAGGATGCCTATGACAAGGGCCGCCTGATGGGCACATTTGCCGAAGACTGCGCCGAATCGTTTCAATTCACCCGCGAGGCGCAGGACGAATACGCGCTGAAATCGCTCTCAAACGCCCTTGCGGCGCAAGAGGCAGGCGCGTTTGACGGTGAAATCGCCGCTGTGACGGTAAAGACCCGCAAAGGTGATGTGATTACATCGGCTGATGAACAACCGGCCAAAGCCCGGCCCGAGAAAATTCCAATGCTGAAACCGGCCTTCCGCAAGGACGGCACGGTGACTGCCGCCAACTCTTCTTCTATCTCAGATGGTGCTGCGGCCCTTGTTCTTGCTTCGGCAGACGCTGCCAAAGACAAAGGCCTGACCGTCCGGGCCCGTATCCTTGGCCACGCGAGCCATGCGCAAGCACCGGGTTTGTTCACCACAGCCCCTGTCCTGGCAGCACAAAAACTGCTCGATCAAATCGGCTGGAGCAAAGATGACGTCGATCTTTGGGAGGTCAACGAAGCCTTCGCTGTCGTCCCCATGGCCTTCATGCACGAAATGGGGCTGTCGCGTGACATCGTCAACGTCAACGGCGGCGCCTGCGCCTTAGGTCACCCAATAGGAGCCTCGGGCGCCCGCATCATCGTCACCCTGCTGAATGCACTGGAAAAACGCGGTCTGAAACGCGGCATCGCAGCCATCTGTATCGGTGGCGGAGAAGGCACCGCTATCGCCATAGAGCGCCCCTGATTTCTCCTCGTCCCAACCCCTTTCGGGGGTGAATTAGCCATCGGTCAAGAGGGGGCAGACAGCCCCCTCACTAGGTTCGCCAAAGGGTACACCCTAAATTCGGTGAAAAAATGCTTGGTTTTTTCACCGAATCATCCCACCGTGAAATTCATAGCCATTTTTTCACGAACGCACCCATGCTCCATAGCCATCCCACCGCAACTCTCGGCGCTGACCTGCGCTCCTTACGCAAATCGCGTGGGGTGACTCTGACTGACCTAGCTATGAGGCTGGACCGTTCAGTCGGTTGGCTTAGCCAGGTTGAACGTGACCTGTCCGAGCCTTCAATCACCGACCTGCGCCGGATCGCCAAACATCTGGATGTGCCGATCTCATTGCTCTTCGGTCAGGCAACCGCCCCTGCGGACGAGGTTGGGTATGTGGTGCGCCAAGGCGCGCGCCGTGCCATCGGTTCTTCTGAAACCGGCCTGATCGAAGAACTGCTCTCTCCCGATCTTACTGACGACTTTGAGGTGGTGCATTCCACCTTCAAACCCCACAGCCAAATTGGCGAGGCCGTCACCCGGCCAACACAAGAGGTCGCCTACCTGTTGTCAGGCAAACTCGACGTTGAAATCGGCGACCGAATATTCACTATCCATCCCGGCGACAGCTTTCGCATCCGTGGCGAGGCGCATAGATGGATCAACCCTTACGACGAACCGGCTGTTGCGATCTGGGTGATCGCTCCTCCGGTCTATTGAGGTAAAGATGAGCTTTGAAGCATGGACTATATTCGCGCTGTTCTGGGTGGTGTTCGTCACCACACCGGGGCCAAACGCGGTCAATTGCATCACCAATGGCATGAACCTGGGTTTTCCGCGCGCAATGATTGGCGTGCTGGGCATCCTGACCCAAGCTGCCGGTTTTCTGATCTTGTCGGCCCTTGGTGTCACAGCCCTAATAACCACATCTACCAGCGCATTTTTCATCGCTAAACTCATCGGCGCGGGGTTCCTTATCTACCTTGGAATCCGCGGCTGGCGAAACGCGAAAACGCCCGTCAGGGCGGATGAGCGGCCTGCCAAACACATATATCTACACGCCCTCGCCATCGCATCCATTAACCCCAAGAGCGTCGCGGGATACCTCGCCGCGTTCACCCAATTCGTGCAACCCGACGTTCCAATCTGGGACCAGATGATCGTCATCATGCCAACCGCCCTAACCTTGACGGCGCTTAGCTACACAGGCTTTACCGCCCTGGGCGCTGGCCTTGGCCGTGCCGCGCTGGGCGCTGTGTTCAACGTCTGGGTTCGCCGCATCATGGCAATTTGTTTCATCATCTACGGTGTTCTGCTCGGGGCCACCACCAGCCCCCAAACCGGAGGACACTAACAATGCACACAGGGTCTTGCCTTTGCGGCGGCGTCGCCTTCACCATCACCGGCGACCTCGCCCCGCCATCGGTTTGTCACTGCGGCCAGTGTCGCAAACAATCCGGCCATGTCTGGTCCTCGACCCACATTCCGGCCAGTGCATTAACCTTCACCGCTGACGGCACATTGCGCTGGTTCAATGCCAGCGGCACCGCCAAACGCGGCTTTTGCGGCACCTGCGGGTCGTTCCTGTTTTGGAAACACAACGACGAAGACAACATTTCGGTCTCGATGGGCGCCCTTGCCGCCCCCACCGGCCTGAAACTGACCAAGCACATCTTTGTTGCCGACAAAGGTGACTATTACGACATCACCGACGATCTGCCCCAACACGTCCAATAACATCGGAGCGCCCCCAATGGCCAATTTCCCCACAACCGCCCGCGTCGTCATCATTGGTGGCGGCGTTATCGGAGCCTCGTTGCTCTATCACCTCGCCAAAGCTGGTTGGACCGATTGCGTTCTGCTGGAAAAGAACGAACTGACCGCTGGCAGCACCTGGCATGCCGCCGGTAACGTGCCGACGTTCTCGACCTCATGGTCGATTATGAACATGCAACGCTATTCAACCGAACTCTATCGTGATCTGGGCGAACGGGTTGATTATCCGATGAACTACCACGTCACCGGTTCACTGCGGCTTGCCCATTCCCGCGAACGCATGCAGGAATTCAAACGCGCCAAAGGCATGGGCCAATCCCAGGGTATGAACATCGAAATCCTTGGCGAATCTGAGATTAAGGGGCGCTATCCGTTCATCGAAACCCACGACCTGCACGGCGCATTGTATGACCCACACGACGGCGATATCGACCCGGCGCAACTCACCCAAGCGCTGGCCAAAGGCGCACGCGATCTGGGGGCCCGGATCGAACGGTTCTGCCCGGCGACGGGTGTTAGTCGGGATGGCGATGACTGGATTGTGCACACCGACAAAGGCGATATTCGCTGTGAATTTGTGGTTAACGCCGCCGGGTATTATGCCCAGCGTGTTGGCGAATGGTTCAAACCGTATGGCGGACGTACTGTGCCGATGATGGTGATGAGTCACCAATATCTGCTGACTGATGAGATCCCGGAACTGGCCGCGTGGAGCGAGGAAAGCGGCTCTAAACTGCCGCTTCTGCGCGATGTCGACAGTTCCTATTACCTCCGGCAGGAAAAAAACGGCCTGAACCTTGGCCCGTATGAACGTAATTGCAAAGCCCATTGGGTGCAACCGGGTGACCCGATGCCCGAGGATTTCAGCTTTCAACTCTACCCCGACGATCTTGAGCGGCTGGAATGGTATATTGAGGACGCAATGGCGCGGGTGCCAATGCTTGGCTCGGCTGGGATCAGCAAAGTCATCAACGGCCCGATCCCTTATGCGCCTGATGGGCTGCCGCTGCTTGGTCCAATGCCCGGCGTGCCAAATGCGTTTGAGGCCTGTGTGTTTACCTTTGGCATCGCCCAGGCTGGGGGTGCCGGCAAGGTGCTGGCAGAATGGATAACCGAGGGACAGACCGAATGGGATATGTGGTCGTGTGACCCGCGCCGCTTTACCGATTATACCGACCACGACTACTGTATTGCCAAGGGCGAAGAGGTTTATGGTCATGAGTATTCAATGCATTTCCCGTGGCACGAATGGCCAGCTGGGCGCGATCAAAAACTGTCGCCGGTGCATGAGGCGGTCAAAGCTCTTGGCGGTGTTTTTGGTGCCTATAACGGCTGGGAACGGGCCAATTGGTTTGCAAAACCTGGCGATGACCTAAGCGAGCAAAGCACGCAGACCTGGGATCGGGCTGGTCCATGGTCGGACCGCATCCGCGAAGAATGCGAAGTGGTGCGTGATGGCGTTGGCGTGCTTGATCTGCCGGGTTTTGCACGGTTTGAATTGGCTGGGGCGGGTGCCGCAGAATGGTTGCGCGGGCGGATCACCGGAGGATTGCCTAAGATCGGCCGGATGAATTTGGCCTATTTCGCCGACAATCGCGGGCGGATTTTGACCGAGATGAGCGTGCTGCGGGACGGTGAAGACGCGTTCACCCTAATCACCGCCGCGACGGCGCAATGGCATGATTGGGATGTTCTGAACGACGCTTTGGTTGATGGTTTAACCCTACAGGATCGGACGACAGAGATGTCGACGTTGGTTGTATGCGGGCCAAAATCACGCGCCCTGTTTGAAAAAATCGCTGAGGCGGACCTGTCTTTGACCTGGTTGTCGCATCAGTTTGCCACCGTTTCGGGTTGCGCTGTGCGATTGGTACGGGTGTCATTTGCAGGAGAGTTGGGTTGGGAAATCCATGCGGCGAATGCGGATATGCCCGCGATCTATGACGCGGTGCTTGCCGGGGGGGCAAAACCCTTTGGTATGTGGGCGTTAAACAGCCTGCGCATTGAAAAAGGCTATCGTGCGTGGAAGGGCGATTTGTCGACGGACTATTCGATGTTTGAAGGCGGGCTGGACCGGTTTATCAAGCTCGACAAACCGCAGGATTTCCCCGGCAAGGCGGCATTGCAGAGCGAACAGCAACAGGGCCGCAAGAAACGGTTTGTGACGCTGGTTGTGGACGCAGGTACGGCGGATGCGCCGTATATGTCGATGCTTTGGCATGACGGTACAATTGTTGGCGAAACCACATCGGGGGCCTGGGGCTACCGCGTTGATGCGTCGATTGCGCTTGGCATGTTACGCGCCGATCTGGTGGTGCCGGGAACCGAGATTGAAGTCGAGATTTACGGCGAACGACGTCGTGCGGTGGTGCAAGAAGATCAGCCATTATGGGATCCGACAAACGCAAGGCTGCGGGCATGACACAAATAACCCTTTTGGATGGCTCGATTGGTCAGGAATTGGTGCGGCGCACGGCCGATCGGGCAACACCTCTTTGGTCAACGAGTGTAATGCTGAAACTGCCGGATTTGGTTGGCACAGTTCACCGGGACTATTTTGATGCGGGCGCAACAATTGCGACAACCAACACCTATGCAGTGCATCGTAGTCGTCTGGCTGGAACCGGTTTTGAAGACCAGTTTCAGACCCTGATTACAACCGCCGTTACGCAGGCCAAAGCCGCGCGTGGTGCACATGGATCGGGGCGCATAGCCGGGGCGTTGGGGCCATTGTTGGCGTCATATAGGCCCGATTTAGAGCCTGATCCGGACATGGCCGCGATACGATTTGCTGAGGTTGCAGCGGCGATGGCGGCGGATATTGACCTGTATCTGATCGAAACCGTGTCGTCGGTCCTTGAGGCCGAAGGTGCGTTGCGCGGGGTTGCGGATGTTACAAAACCGGTTTGGCTGACATTATCGGTGATGGACGACGATGGCACGCGTTTGCGCTCGGGCGAACCCTTGGCAGATATTGCGCCGTTAATCGAAACCTACGCCCCGGATGCTGTTTTAGTGAATTGTTCGCGCCCCGAGGCGATGCCCGCGGCGCTGGATGTTATCGGACAGCTTGGTCGTCGATACGGGGCCTATGCCAACGGATTTACCAGGATTTCCGAGGCGTTTCTTGAAGACAAACCAACGGTTGATGCGCTGGAACAACGCCTTGATCTGGGGCCCGAGGCCTATGCCGATCACGCGATGACTTGGGTGAAAATGGGCGCAACGATTGTCGGGGGCTGTTGTGAAGTTGGCCCTGCCCATATCGCGGAACTGGCGCGTCGTTTGCGGGCTGGGGGCTATGATATTGTTTAATTTACTGCCTATCCGACCGATTTTGCCAATAACTGGAGATTGCGATGACTGAACTTCCCTCAAAGGCCCGCGTGGTTATTATTGGTGGCGGCATAATCGGCTGCTCGGTGGCCTATCATCTGACCAAACTGGGGTGGGCCGATGTGGTTCTGCTGGAGCGTAAACAGCTGACCAGCGGCACGACATGGCATGCGGCCGGGTTAATCGGACAATTGCGGGCGTCGGCCAACATGACCCGGTTGGCGCGCTATACCGCAGAGCTTTACCGCGGGCTTGAGAAAGAAACCGGGCTTGCCACTGGCATGCGTCAGGTCGGGTCAATCTCAGTTGCGTTGACCGAGGACCGCCTTGAGGAATTGCTGCGCAGTGCGGCGATGGCGCGGGCCTTTGATGTGCCGGTCGAGGAGATTTCGCCAAGCGAGGTCAAGGCGCGGTATGAGCATCTGAATATCGACGGTGTCAAAGGCGGTGTTTTTCTGCCTACAGACGGGCAGGGCGATCCGGGCAATATCGCGCTGGCGATGGCCAAAGGCGCGCGTCAACGCGGTGCGGTGATTGCCGAGCAGACCAAAGTGACTGGGCTAAAACGTGATGGCCGCCGGATCACTGGCGTTGATTATCAGGGTCAAAACGGGCCGGGGCATATTGCCTGTGGCATGGTGGTGAATTGTGCTGGCATGTGGGGGCGTGAGGTCGGGAAAATGGCCGGTATCAACGTGCCGCTGCAAGCCTGTGAACACTTCTATATTGTGTCCGAGCCGATCAAAGGCCTGAGCCAGATGCCGGTTCTGCGGGTGCCGGATGAATGTGCGTATTATAAAGAAGACGCCGGCAAAATGATGCTGGGGGCGTTTGAACCAGTGTCTAAACCGTGGGGAATGGACGGTATTCCCGACAGTTTTGAGTTTGACCAACTGCCCGAAGATTTCGACCATTTTGAGCCGATATTAGAGATGGCAGTCAACCGGATGCCGATGCTGGGCGAGGCTGGCATTCATACGTTCTTTAACGGCCCCGAAAGCTTTACGCCCGATGATGCCTATCACCTTGGCCTTGCACCTGAAATGGACAATGTTTGGGTCGCTGCTGGGTTCAATTCCATCGGTATTCAGTCGGCGGGTGGGGCCGGTATGGCACTGGCGCAATGGATGCAGGACGGTGAAAAACCGTTTGATTTGGGTGATGTTGATATATCGCGGATGCAGCTGTTTCAGGGCAATAAAACCTATCTGGTGGACCGGGTGACCGAGACACTGGGCCTGCTGTATGCGGACCATTATCCGTTTCGGCAAAAGGCCAGCGCGCGGGGCATTCGACGTTCGCCGTTTCATGCGCATCTGGCGGAACAGAACGCCGTGTTTGGCGAGGCAGCGGGATGGGAGCGGGCGAATTGGTTTGCCGATAAGGGGCAAACGCCGGAATATCAGTACAGCTGGAAACGGCAGAATTTCTTTGGCAATGTGGCGGCGGAACTGGACGCTGTGCGCAGCAATGTCGGTATGTACGACATGTCATCCTTTGGCAAAATTCGCGTCGAAGGCCCCGATGCCGAGGCGTTTTTGAATCATGTTTGCGGTGCCGAAATGTCGGTGTCTGTGGGCAAAATCGTCTATACACAGTTCCTGAATACACGCGGCGGCATCGAGGCGGATGTGACCGTGACCCGCCTATCTGAAACTGCCTATCTGATCGTGACACCGTCAGGGACGCGATTGGCCGACGAGACGTGGTTGCGGCGGCATCTGGGCGATCGGCAGGTTGTTATCACCGATGTGACAGCGGGTGAAGGCGTACTGGCGGTGATGGGGCCAAACGCGCGGGCGTTGATGCAGTTGGTGTCACCGGGTGATTTTTCAAACGATGTGAACCCGTTTGGCACGGCGCAAGAGGTCGAGATGGGCCTGGGAATGGCGCGGGTGCATCGGGTGTCATACGTGGGCGAGTTGGGTTGGGAAATCTACGTGAGCGCCGATATGGCGCCGCATGTGTTTGAAACAATCTGGCAGGCCGGGCAGGGCATGGGGCTGAAATTATGCGGCATGCATATGATGGATTGTGCGCGGCTCGAAAAAGGTTTCCGGCATTTCGGCCATGACATCACCTGCGAAGATCATGTTCTTGAGGCTGGGCTGGGGTTTGCGGTGAAAACCACCAAACCCGCGTTTATTGGCCGCGATGCAGTGCTACGCAAAAAGGACGACGGGTTGCAGACGCGGATGGTGCAGTTTCGGCTGACCGATCCGGAACCGTTGCTCTATCACAATGAACCGATCCTGCGCGATGGCAAGATTGTTGGCCAGCTATGTTCGGGTGGCTATGGCCATCATCTGGGCGGCGCGATGGGCATGGGGTATGTGCCATGCGTCGGGCAAAGCGCCGCGGAGGTTCTGGCCTCAAACTATGAAATTGATGTCGCCGGGGTGCGGGTGAAGGCCGAGGTGTCGCTGCGTCCGATGTATGACCCAAAGTCGGTGCGGGTGCGGGCCTAAACCCGCTCCGTTTATTTGATTCGCATGCCGTTGGCGGTGATATGACCCTGGTCGTTGATTTCCAATTTGGATTTCAACGCATCCTCGCCTGCATCGGGGTCTGGGCGGGTGACTGTGGCAATTGCCAACCGCGCGCCCATGGCCTGTTCTTCGCTGACCAGACCAACGCTGACCAGCGTGTCGAGCAGGGTATTGCCGCCGATCAGCGACAGATCAAGCGTGCCAATGGGTCTGGGGGTGCCATCGGTGTTGTCAAATGTTGCGGCGCCGCTGCCGTTTAGCTGTGCGCCGAGCATGTCCAGAAGTAGCGTATTAAGGGTCAGGGCATGCATTTCGACCGGCATTTCTTGGCTCGCATCCAGCGCCAAGACGGTTTCGATATCCAGCCAGTCAATCATGTTTTTGACCTTACCGGACAGATCAATTGAAATGGTCGCCGGAACATTGGGCAAAGCGTGCGTAGGGTCCATCATGGCCATTATCGAATCAGGAACCACCAGATCATTCAACAGCATCGACAGTCCAAAATCCTGCAACTTTGACGAGGCAAGAAAGGGGAGCTCGACGGCGGATTCAGTGGATTTGACCGAGAGAAATATAGGGAACGGAACAATAGGGTTTTTCCCAATTGTGATTGTGGCCTCTGATGTGGTCCCGCTGACTTTCAGGTGCGATTGGTTAACCTCAACCTTGGTATTGTAGGCGTTCACAGTTGTAATCTGATCAGATACGATTTCGCCATTTGCCTTGTCGATTTGACGGGTTTCATAAAGGCCGATTGTCGATGTTCCGACAACGCGAAGCCCTGATCGGAATGCGGCGGCAAGGTTCAGAATATCCATTCCGTTGCGTGGCAGAGTGATCTCGGCCATGGTCGACTGGTTCTTCAGCGTCGTGCTATATTCAATTCCCGATGCTTCAGGCAAGTCTGCTTTGACCAAAAAGTCCTGGTCTTTAATGGTCACGTCAGATTTTATGGCAACAAGGCTGCCAACCCTGATCCGGGTTGTACCGGACAGGCCCAAAACGGTCCCTTGCATAGAAACGGCGATGGGTTCGTCAGGCAGATTGTCGCCTTCTATTGCAATATCCGAAGTGTCCATCGTCATCTTGCCGATAGAATAGGTATAGGTCACATCCCTTGGATTTCCGGACGCGATATAGCTGAAGGTGTCATAGGTCAGGTTGAGATTGCCGGAAAACGATCCCTCGTCGGTGATCACAACCGCAATATTATATGTCGATGTTTTGGGATAAGTGAGAGACACCGTGCCATCGCCATTTTCGCTCAGCTGAAAATCAGGAAGCGTCAAAGACAGGCTCCCGGCATCAAATGGCAGTTGAAACGCCAGACGCATGTCGGTGATCGACAACGTATCGCCGCGCCGCGCCTTGGCTGCGGAAAAGTCGCCTCCAAGTGTCGCGATGGCATCCCGCGTATTTTGCCAGACATCATTGGCAGTGACTTGGGCGCTGGCGACACTGGCAAATGTGAACGCGCTTAGGGCTGTTGTGCAAAAAAGACGGGTTATCATGGTCATAGTTTGGGCCTCTATCTGATCAGACTTTGCCCGATATCTAACACTGGTTTGTCAGTATTACGAGGCAGCACAGTGTGACTGATTTGTTCACGTCACGTGGCGGTTTCTTGGGTAGCTACAGTTTTAAACAGAACGCCAAGTCGGCGAATGCCTTCGTCAATGGTCGCCTCGTCTAACAAGGAAAAGCTAAGCCGTAGGGTGTTGCTGCCGGACCCATCGGCGAAAAACGCGCTCCCCGGAACAAAGGCGACCTTTTGGGTCTCCAATGATTGGGCGAGCAGGTCAGCCCCATTCATATGCGTCGGCAAAGTCAGCCAGATGAACATGCCGCCCTCGGGTTGGGTCCACTGGATACCGTCGGGCATATGGTCAGTCAGCGCCTGCAACATCCGGTCCCGCCGGGTCCTATATGTCGCGCGTATCTTGTTGACATGACTATCAAATATCGTGGTGGCGATTTTGGTAATGGCGATCTGGTTGATCGTTGGCGTGTGCAGGTCGGCGGCCTGTTTCATCAGCACCAGCCGCGAAATCACCGGTTTGGCGGCGCAGACCCAACCGACACGCAGACCCGGCGCCAGGGTCTTGGAAAAGCTGCCACAATAGATGGTACGGGCCTCTTCAATGCTGCCTTTGCGGGCGATTTCAAGCGCCAGAATGGGCGGGATCACTTCGCCGTCATAGCGTAGGGTTTGATAGGCGGCGTCCTCGATCACCGCACAGTTCATATCGTCTGCAAGGTCCAGCACCCGATCACGTTCGGCGCGGTTTAGGGTCTCGCCGGTGGGATTGGCAAAATCGACGGACATGTAGGCGAATTTGACCCGCCCGCCGTTGGCTTTGGCGGTCTCGGCATAGTCCTGCGCCGATCGGTTGGTGTTTGCGTCTAGCCGGTCATAGTTCGGTTCATAGGCGTTAAACGCCCCCAACGCGCCGAGGTATGTCGGCCAGCCAACCAAAGCTGTATCCTGGGGGGACAGCAGCAATTTGCCCAGATAATCTAGCGCCTGCTGTGACCCGGATGTGATCATGATGTTGTCGATATCACACGGAATGCCCAGTCGGGCCATCTCGGTGACGATCCAGTCGCGCAAGGGCACATAGCCCTCGCTGACCGAATATTGCAGTGCCGCATCCCGTTCGTCCGAGGTAAAGATGGCGCTATAGGCGGCCTGGAATTCCTTGGCTGGGAACAGGTTAGGATCAGGTATACCGCCGGCGAACGATATGATGTCGGGCTGCGCAAGAAGCTTTAGCAACTCGCGGATTTCTGACGCCTTCATGCGCGATGCGCGCGTTGCTAATATCTGTTCCCACTGCATGGCTGGTCCCTTTAAATCCGCTGTGTCAGCATACCCTGAGGAAATGTGGAACTAAGTCAACAATGCTGACTTAGTTGTCACAAATGGTTACCAAAAGCGAGTTGTGTTTCATTCAATTGAACGCAACTTGCCCATATTAGGGTCTAACCAAGGGCTTCACGAAATTTCAGGAACCTTGGATCGGTCATTACACGCGCGTTCATGGCGTCGCGCAGCGCACCGATGGTTTTATGCGGTCGCATGACAACCTCAAATTTTGCCACCAGCCCGTCGTCATCAAGCGTCAACAGATCAACGCCAACCGCATCCAGATCGCCAACTTTGCATTCAAATTCAAGCGCCCAATCATTGCCTTCTCCCATCACCCGGCGATATTTGAAATCGCTGAACACCTGACCCACATGGCCCAACACGGCGGCAACTGGTTCACGCCCGGTCCAGGTTTTGTAATAGGTTGGCGGCAGGAACTGCACGTTCTCGGCCAGCAGTTCGGCGATTTTGCTATCGTCGCCTTTGGCGACAACGTCTTGCAGTTTGGTGATCGTGGGATGCATTTGTATTTGGCCTTTTGTGTTGCTGAATGCCTTGTCCATGCCCCGGCTTACAGTTAGGCAAAGGCATGACTGTCAGTTCAGACTATACCCCCCCCGATACGGATCTGCACCTGCTGTATGATGACGCGCAGATTTTGGCAGTGAACAAACCCCACGGCCTGCTTTCGGTGCCGGGACGCGGCGCGCATTTAGCGGATTGCCTGATTTCGCGCATTCAATTGGTGTTCCCCGAGGCGCTGGTGGTGCATCGGCTGGATCGGGATACATCCGGCGTCATGGTGTTTGCCCTGACGCCCTTTGCCCAGCGAAACCTAAGCATGCAATTTGAGCAGCGACAGACCCGAAAAACCTATATTGCGCGACTTTCGGGTGTATTAGAGCCTAAAACCGGCACTGTTGATCTGCCGCTTATCGTCGATTGGGAAAACCGGCCGCGTCAAATGGTGTGCCACGAGACCGGTAAATCCGCGCAGACGGATTGGCGGGTGCAACGGTATGAAGACGGTGCGACACGGGTGCGTTTGATGCCCAAAACCGGGCGCACGCATCAATTGCGGGTCCATATGATGGCGCTGGGCCATCCGATCCTGGGTGATCCGCTTTATGCCATTGGTGCGGCTGCGGATCATTCGCGCATGATGCTGCATTCAGAAGAGTTGCGGATCAAACATCCCGATAGTGGCATGTCGTTGAAATTTCGTGCGCCGGTGGAATTCTAGCTAGGTCAGCCCACCAACAGGAATGATATCGGCAGAGGTGGCGGTAAACTCTTGCTGGCTGGATGTGACGCGGTAATTTGTCTGATAGGTCACAATGTGACTAGTGGCGTCATTGGTCGCGTGGCTCCAAGCATCCACAGGGCCATGGGCCGGGTGCTCGACACTGCGTTCTGATCGGTCTTTGATCCAGTTCTGCCAGGCTTTGATGTCCGGGTTTCTTGTGTCGAAAACGAACCTTCCCTAGAGTGTCAGATGCCGTGCAATAGTGTCTAATAGGGCGCTTTGATCGTTTTTTCACAGGAACACCTGAAATGAATGTCCGGTCGAAACGATCAAATCAAAGCGCTGGCCCAGATTAAGGGTTCGGGCATCGGCATTGATCGAAGTTGCGAGCTCCCCACCGGGACGCGCCTTGGCGATCTCAAACATCTTAACTGCCGGATCTACCCCAACTGCGATAGCCGCCTGATTGAGACCGCCTGCCTACTTCGCGCATGATGATTTAAGACCCGTGCATAATGACGTCGTTAATGACGTGTTTTAGGTTGAGGTTGGATTGCGCGGAGTGGTTTTGGGAATTGAGCGGCGTCGGCGTTGGAGCGATGACGACAAGATTTTGATTGTTGGCTCAGTGGGCGGTGCTTGCACGTGATTTTGGTAGTCAGTGCTATGTCAAATGATGTCGCAACCTTGCCTGACGACCCCGTTGTTTTGAAAGCGATGATCGCTGCTTTGCAGGCCCTGCGGCTGCGGACCGCGAAGCTCCAGAAACAAGCATTTGGGGCAAGTTCAGAGAAAATTGAGCATGAGATTGAACAGCTTGAGCTGGCACAGGAAGATTTGCTGGTCGCGGTTGCCGAGGCGACCACCACGCCGCATGATGAGGATGGTGCGCAGCCTTCGTCCGAAAAAGGGCAAAACAAACCCCGTCGTCGTCCCCGTGTTTCTGATGATACCCCACGCGAGCGCCGTGAACTTGACCCAGGCCATGATTGCCCCGATTGCGGCGGCGACCTGCGTATCGTGGGTGAAGACGTCAGCGAATTGCTCGATATGATAGCGCCGCAACTCAAGGTCATCGAGATCGTGGGTATCAAAAAACCTTGCCGACGCTGCGAAAAGATGGCGCTGGCCCCCAGCCGTCCGATCCCTGGCAGCATGGCCGGCCCCAGCCTTCTGGCCTACGTTCTCGTCTCGAAATTCGACGACCATCTTCCGCTCTATGGCTTGAACGAAATCTTCGCCCGAATGGGGGCCGACATTCCCGACTGCACTTTGGTGGGCTGGTGTGTTCGTGCAATGAAGGCTTTACAACCGTTGACTGACCGGATCGAGGCTGAGATCATGGCCAGTGACTTGCTTCACTGTGACGGCACCCCGATCCGAGTGCTGGATCGTTCCCGTCGAGACAAAGGCTTGGGCAAAGGTGTAAAACAGGGCCGTATTTGGGCTTATGTCCGTGATCAACGGCCATGGGCCGGGACTGCACCGCCCGGAGCCGTCTATTATTTCGCCCCGACCGGAAGGGTGAACATGTCCGACAGCACCTGTAGAACAGCAGCGGCACCCTGCAAGAGGACGCCTACACTGGCTTCAACAAACTCTATGAAAAGAGGGTGGATGGCAGCCGCCAGTTCGGCGAGGCTGCTTGCTGCGCGCATTTGCGTCGCGACTTCCATTACATCTGGACTTCGGACAAATCGCAGATCGCCCGTGAGGCCCTCGACAGGTGAAATGGTCCTGCTTTTTAGGGTAGGTTTGCGGCTTTGCTAAGATGCATCTGGTGTGTGTTGATGCCGCTTTTCGTATCTCTGCGTGGCCAAAGTATGCGATGTCCGGTGTTCGCTTATCAAGGGCCGTGTGAGGGCATTCTGAGTTGTAAAAGCCGATCTCTCAGCTGGCAGGCGATGCGTGCATCGCCGAGAGGCCAATCATTGATGATCCGTTTTGCTTGGAAATCGTCCAGTGCCCCTCTCACACATGCTTTGCATGTGTTGCCGCCAACGTGCAGACGACTGCAAAGCGATCTACGGTTTCGTGCAGATAGACCGCCTCCTGCTTGAGTGACCGCCACAGGCGTTCAATGAATATGTTGTCCGTTGCTCGGCAGTCGTTTGTTTACAAACCGATGAGAGAGGAGATAGCGGCCCCGACCATCTATTACCTGCAGTGGACCTGTCACGGTTTGGTTCCGCCCCTTTGATAGCATATTATGCAACAAAGGAGATGAACTATGGGACGAATGCGGACAACAGATCATCCCGCGGCATTTTGATGGGCTCACCGCCTCTCGGGACATTGCTGTGCAATGCCCTGCCGGTAATAGATGGATTTGCCGCTTGGCTGCTATTTCTTGGACCGTCTTGTCACCGCGCAGCGCTTCAAGCGCCACAGCGGCTTTAAACTGGCCTGTAAAACTCCGTTCCTTTATCATTCTCGTATCCATTCGTTCGGGTTGAATACATCTTAGCACGCCGTCCGAATTTTTCGAACCACTTCAGTAGGCCGGACGTCAGCAGTTCTCTCAACAGCTTCCTGTTTCTTGATCATCGCTATGATCTGTTCGCCTGTGAATCGCTTTTTCACTCGTCTGTCCTTTTGTTGGGCAGGCGCTGCCCTCCGTGCCAATAAGAGTGAGACATATTGGTTGCTCAAGTTTACACTTGAGGGTGCAGGAGAACGAACCCATGGTTATGCCCTCACAGGACCCGCTTGCAGCGGTTGCTGCGTCTGATGCAACCCCACCGGCTGAGCCCGATGCCCGTGTTGTCCCCGCACCTGTGGTGCCGACAGCCGAACTGACGGATTTGCCGAAGCGGCGGCGTTTCACCGCTAAATATAAGCTGCGTATTCTTAGTGAGACGGACCGCTCGGCGGATACCGGCGGCATCCCGGCGCCATCTCGGCCATCCTGCGGCGGGAAGGTTTGTATTCCTCGGCTTTGACCGACTGGCGTCGCCAGCGCGCGGCTGGCACGTTGGGAGCGTTGCAACCCCGA
>JBLHMP010000064.1:0-24596 GCA_047623555.1 Granulosicoccus sp. | reverse complement strand
CCACGCACCCTACAGCCTGAGATGAGCGTGGGTTTTCACCCACCCTACGCCCCACCGTAAACCGCGCGCTCAAAGGCGTCGTAGGTTTTTAGCATCGGTGCTTCGACAAAGGGCAGCGACTGGGTCATGATCACCGCAGCCACATCGCGGGCCGGATCGATCCAGTAATGCGTATTGGCCAGTCCCGCCCAGCTTTGTGATCCGGCGCTGCGTTTGCCGGAAATGTCGGTTTCGTTGCGCATGAACGCGAAACTGTGGATGACTTTGGTGCCCGGGAAAAAGTTCACATCCGCCGCCCCAGATACAGCGCTTGTCATCTTGGTGAATTCCAACCCGTTCATCTGGTCGGCCAACATCTGATCCATTGCCGTCTCGGACAGCACCCGATTACCATCCAACTGGCCTTTGTTCAGCACCATACGCAGGAACCTTAGGTAGTCAGGCGCCGATAAAAACAACGAATGCCCCATCCCGTATACCTCGGGCTTACTTTTGGGCTGCATGTCCAGCGTCTTAAAACTGCCGTCCGGCAATCGCACCGACAGATCGGCCAACCGGTCCACCCGGCTGCCAATTTCAAACGTGGCATCCTTCATGGCCAACGGCCCAAATATCTCATCGGCGCAAAACGCATCTATGCGCCGCCCGTCCACCGCCTCGACCACCTGACCCAGCCAATCGGTGCTTGGACCATAGCCAAAGCGTGTCCCTGGATCACTGGTCAGCGGCAACATCATCGATTTCTTTAGCCCGCTCAGAACCGGAGGATGCCCTGTCACCTTCATATATTTGACGATATCAGCGTTAAACAGGTCGTACTCCATGCCGCTGGTATGGGTCGCCAGATTGCGCACCGTCGCCTGTGTCTTTTGCGCCCGCAACAGCGGCGTGTCGCCGTCAAACCCGGTCAGCACCGGCAATTCGTCCCATTCCGGCAGGATATCCCCCACCGGCGTGTCCATGCTCAGCAATCCGCGATCAATCAGGATCATCGCCGCCAATGACCCAATCGCCTTGGTCATCGAAAGCACCCGGAACATGGTGGTTTCATCCGCAGCCCGCCCCGGCGCCGCATCCCCCGATGCACCGCTAAAGGTCACGCCATCGCGATTGGCGACCATTGCCACCACAAACGGCAGGCATTTATCCCTGACGGCCTCGTCCAATACCACATTCAAATCTGCCATGACGCTCTCCCAAACCATGTGACCGGATGGTACCGATCCGTATGCCATATTGTCCATCACCCTTGTGTCTGCCTTGCAATCATCGGGCTGGCCCGCTAGCACGACTTGAACTTGAATGGGGACGGTCATGGACGATCTGAAAGCCAAATATCTGGGTCAAATCGCCGATGCGGCGGATGAATCCGCCCTTGAGACCATCCGCATCACGGCCGTCGGCAAAAAAGGCGAAGTCGCGCTAAAAATGCGTGAACTGGGCAAAATGACGCCCGAGCAACGCCAGGTGGCCGGGCCTGCGCTAAATGCGCTCAAGGACGAGATCAACAGCGCCATTGCTGGCAAACGCGCCGGGCTGGCCGATGCTGCGCTTGATGAACGCCTGCGCACCGAATGGCTCGACGTGACATTGCCTGCGCGCGGGCGCGGTCACGGGCAGGGCACGCTGCATCCTGTGTCGCAAGTCACCGAAGAGGTCACCGCGATCTTTGCCGAACTGGGGTTCGCCGTTGCCGAAGGGCCGCGCATTGATACCGATTGGTATAACTTTGACGCGCTGAACATCCCCGGCCATCATCCGGCCCGCGCCGAGATGGATACGTTTTACATGCACCGCGCCAAGGGCGACAACCGCGCACCCAACGTGTTGCGCACCCACACGTCGCCCGTGCAAATCCGCACGATGGAGGCCGAAGGCGCACCACTGCGTATCATCTGCCCCGGTGGCGTGTACCGTGCCGATTACGACCAGACACACACACCGATGTTTCATCAGGTCGAGGGCCTCGCGATTGACCGCGACATTTCGATGGCCAACCTGAAATGGACGCTTGAGGAATTTTTCTCGGCGTTCTTTGAAATTGATGTCAAAACCCGGTTCCGCGCCTCGCATTTCCCGTTCACCGAACCCTCGGCCGAAGTGGATATTCAGTGTTCCTGGGTCGATGGCCAGCTGCGCATCGGCGAAGGTGACGGCTGGATGGAGGTTCTTGGTTCTGGCATGGTCCACCCCAAGGTGCTCGCGGCGGGCGGGATTGACCCGGATGAATGGCAGGGCTTTGCCTTTGGCATGGGCATCGACCGGATCGCGATGCTGAAATACGGCATCCCTGATTTGCGGGCGTTCTTTGAGAGTGATCTGCGCTGGTTGCGGCATTATGGGTTTGTGAGTTTGGATACGCCAAATTTACACGGTGGGTTGTCGAGGTAGATGGAAACGATCACTGCATGTGAAAACGTTTGCCGGGATTTTTATTGGCTCGAATCGTACGTTCCTACCCTTATTGCTGCGGTTACGGCGCTAGTAATCGCGTTCGCGGCATATCCTTGGCAAAAAAAGAAAGACTGGGACAACGAACTCAGACGTGAGCAGCGTGAAGCGTATCGTGATTTCATCGAAGCTTGGCTGAAATTGGAAATGGAACTGAATGTTCTCGGGAGTGACAAAACAGTGGATTCCCCAGAGACGATCACACAAACGTTTGCGAAGATTAATACCCTGTCAGATAACGAAATGCTAAAGCTAGCACTGTGTGCATCAAAGGAAGTTATCAATTCGGTTTCTGACATGAATCAGGGGAATAAGAAGCTCTTTTATGATGTGGGCCTAAAAGTTAAAAGCATCCTTCAGAACTCCCCTGAACAAGGGACGTTATCCAAAAAGTATGTTGAAGAAATGCAGAAGTTAGTGAGGCAAGCAAGAGATGCGCAACGGAAAAATATTGGCTTGCTGGTGACTGAAATGCGAAAGCAAGAATTTGATAAAACCGAGGCAATATCGATAGAGGCCCCGGGCCTCCCCCCTATTGAAATCAATGGTGACGGAACATGAAATTTACTCTCTCTTGGCTCAAAGATCACCTCGATACCGCGGCCTCTGTCGATGATATCACCTATGCGCTCACTGATCTGGGGCTTGAGGTCGAAGAGGTTATTAACCCCGCCGACCGGCTCAAGGAGTTTACCCTTGGCTATGTGACCCATGCGGAAAAACACCCGGATGCGGATCGTTTGCGGGTCTGCAAGGTTGATACCGACGAGGGCGAGTTGCAGATTATTTGTGGCGCACCAAATGCCCGCGAAGGCATCACCGTGGTTGTCGCCAAACCCGGCGTTTATGTGCCCGGAATTGATACCACCATTGGCGTTGGCAAAATTCGTGGCATTGAAAGCTACGGCATGATGGCCTCTGAAAAAGAGCTCGAATTGTCTGACGAACATGATGGCATTATTGAGCTGCCCAGTGGCGAAGTCGGTGACCGCTTTGTTGATTGGCTGGCCGAGAATGAGCCGTCCAAAGTTGACCCGGTGATCGAAATCGCCATCACGCCAAACCGGCCCGACGCGTTGGGTGTTTACGGCATTGCCCGCGATCTGGCGGCACGCGGTCTTGGCACGTTGAAAACCCGCGTGATTGAACCTGTGGCGGTGGATTTCGCCTGTCCGATTGCCGTGACAATTGACGAGGATGCAGCGGATGGCTGTCCGGTATTTGCCGGGCGCGTCATTCGCGGTGTGCAGAACGGGCCAAGCCCGCAGTGGTTGCAGGATTTGCTCCGCGCGATTGGGCTGCGGCCGATTTCCAAACTGGTCGATATTACCAACTTTTTCACCTATGATCGCAACCGGCCTTTGCATGTGTTTGATGCAAATAAAGTGGTGGGTGATCTGCGGGTGCATCGCGCCACAGAGGGTCAGACGATCATGGCGCTGGACGACAAAGAATACGCGCTGCAGCCCGGAATGATGGTGATTTCGGACGATAATGGCCCGGAAAGCATTGGCGGTATTATGGGCGGGCTGGGGTCCAGCGTCACTGAGGACACCACCGATGTGTTCGTCGAGAGCGCCTTTTGGGACCATATCCAGATTGCATTGACCGGGCGGGCGTTGAAAATAAATTCCGATGCGCGCTATCGCAATGAGCGCGGTATTGATCCGGAATTTACCCTGCCGGGGTTGGAACTGGCGACGCAGATGATCATTGATTTGTGCGGTGGTGAGGCGTCTGAGGTGGTGATTGTCGGCGATGTGCCGGATCATTCCCGCGCCTATAAGCTGAATGCTGCAAGGGTGCAGTCGTTGGTGGGTATGGATATTCCTGAGGCGCAGCAGCGGCAGACATTGACGCGGCTTGGTTTCCGGCTTGAGGGCAATATGGCCAATGTGCCCAGCTGGCGCCCTGACGTTCAGGGCGAGGCTGATCTGGTCGAAGAGGTGGCGCGGATGGCCTCACTTACCCTGCTTGAGGGGCGGCCTTTGCCGCGTCTGACACCGGGCGTGCCCCGGCCGGTGATGACACCGGTACAGCGGCGCGAACAGATGGCGCGGCGGACCTGTGCGGTGCTGGGATATAATGAATGCGTGACCTATTCGTTCATTGATCAGGCCAGTGCGGCGCTGTTTGGTGGTGGCGATGACGCGACGATGTTGACCAATCCGATCAGTTCCGAAATGTCGCATATGCGCCCAGCATTGTTGCCCGGGTTGTTGTCGGCGGCAGCGCGCAATCAGGCGCGTGGGTTCATGGATTTGGCGCTGTTTGAGGTGGGACCGGCGTTTAGTGGCGGTGAACCGGGGGAGCAGCATATGCTGATCAGCGGTTTGCTGATCGGGCGCACCGGACCCAAGGATGTGCACGGCACGTCGCGTGCGGTTGATGTCTATGACGTTAAGGCGGATGCCGAGGCGATTTTGGCGGCGATTGGTGCGCCGAGCAAGGTGCAAATCCTGCGCCGTGGGCGTGAATGGTGGCATCCGGGACGGCACGGGCGGATCTGTCTGGGGCCGAAAAAGACGCTGGGTATCTTTGGTGAATTGCATCCCAAGGTGCTCGCTGCGATGGACATCAAAGGGCCTGCGATGGCGTTTACCATCTGGCTGGGCGAGGTGCCGATGCCACGCCAGGCCGGCACAACACGTCTGGCGCTTGAGCTGCGTGATTTGCAGGCTGTCGAACGGGACTTTGCCTTTGTCGTGGACTCGGGTGTTGAGGCTTTGACCTTGGTGAATGCCGCGGCGGGCGCGGATAAGGCGCTGATTGTTGATGTGCGGGTGTTTGATGAATTCGTCGGCGGGTCGTTGGATGAGGGCAAGAAATCTCTGGCAGTGACGGTGCGTTTGCAGCCGACAAAGGCGACGCTAAAGGATGCCGATATTGAAGCCGTCAGTGCAAAGATCATTGCGAAAGTAGCCAAAGCCACCGGTGGTGTTTTGCGCGGATAGCGTAGGATTCGCCTTCGGCGAGGATATTTATGGAAAGCAGAAAGGGCAGGGTGTTTCCTGTCCTTTAGGGGGAGGGATTATGGGATTGAATGTCTATTTGTCGGGTGAGATTCACACCGATTGGCGTGAGCAGATTGTTGCTGGGGCCGAAGGGTTGGATATGTCGTTTCATGGGCCTGTAACCGATCACGCGGCCAGCGATGATTGTGGTGTTACGATTTTGGGGGCTGAGCCTGATAAATCCTGGCATGACCGCAAAGGCGCGCAGATGAATGCGATCCGTACACGCAAAGGCATTGCCGATGCCGACGTGGTCGTGGTGCGGTTTGGCGATCAGTATAAGCAGTGGAATGCTGCGTTTGATGCCGGTTATGCGGCGGCTCTTGGCAAATCACTGATTGTTCTGCACGGACCGGATCATGCGCATGCCCTAAAAGAGGTGGATGCAGCGGCCTTGGCCGTGGCGCAAGAACCAAGCCAGGTGGTTGAGATTTTGCGCTATGTGCTGACGGGTAAATTGCCGGACTGAACGCCCGGCAATTCAGGGTTAACCGCGAGGTGGGGTGACCAGTCCGATTTGTACGGCTGGGCGGGCCTCAAACCGGGCCAAATAGGCGGCTAGATTTTTGTGGTTGTCCCAGTTCAGAATCTCTTTGGCACCATAGAAATCAATGCCGCGCAGCCAAGGGACGATGGCGATGTCGGCGATGGAATAGTCCCCGGCAATCCAGTCGCGGCCTTCGAGTTGCTTTTCCAGAACCGCCAACAAACGCCGCGATTCGTTCACGTACCGGTCGCGCGGGCGCGGGTCTTCGATCTCGGCCCCTGCGAATTTGTAAAAGAACCCAAGTTGCCCCAACATCGGGCCAAGGCCGCCCATCTGGAACATCAGCCATTGGATCACTTCGGCCTTCTCAGACGCGGTTTTGCCCACCAGCTTACCAGATTTTTCGGCCAGATAGATCAGAATTGCACCGCTTTCAAACAGGCCAATCGGCGCGCCATCCGGTCCGTTCGGATCGACAATGGCGGGGATTTTGTTGTTTGGATTTAGCGACAGGAATTCCGGGCTTTTGACGTCGGCATCAGACAGCGTGACCAAATGCGCTTCGTAGGGGATGCCCATTTCTTCCAGTGCGATAGAAACCTTAACGCCGTTGGGCGTGGGGAAAGCGTAAAGCTGCACAACGTCCGGGTTGGTTGCAGGCCATTTTTTGGTGATGGGAAATGAATCGAGTAATGACATTTTGCGCCTCCTGAAAAACAATGTGTTAATAATCTAGGGGTAAGTGTTGGGAAGAACAGAGCTCTGGATGTTTGCCTATGTGCTAGGGATTGTGTAATGGCGCACACAACGTCGAACTGATCGGTAGAGGAATGACAATGTTGCAAGAGTTCAAGGAATTTATCGCCAGGGGCAATGTGGTGGATATGGCCGTCGGCATCATAATTGGTGCCGCATTTACTGGCATCGTCAAATCCGTGGTCGGTGATTTGATAAACCCGACGATTGCCCTTTTTACCGGAGGGTTTGATTTTTCAGATTGGTATTATGTTCTGGGTGGTGAGAAATTTGAAACTGTCGCAGCCGCGCGCGAAGCTGGGGATTCAGTGTTTGCGTTTGGTGCCTTTATCATGGCGGTAATCAATTTCTTTATCGTGGCCTTTGTACTGTTTACGCTGGTTCGTTTTGTGAACAAGGTCAGAAGTGCAGCTAAGAAAAAGGAAAAAGAGATCGCCGTGATCGAAGAAGCCGCCGCAGGGCCGACCGAAGTCGAATTGCTTGGCGAAATTCTTGTTGCTTTGAAGGCCAAAGCCTGAGGCCGGGTTTGGGCGCGCTGTTGGCGCGCGCCCACTTAGGTTTACTGTTTGATAGCAAGGGTGGGGTCAAGCAGGTCCAGCCCCAGCGCCTTACCCACTGCGGCATAAGTCACCTGTCCGGCGTGGACATTCAAACCTGCCATTAAATGCCGATCGTCGCTACAGGCCTGACGCCAGCCTTTGTTGGCCAGTGCCAAAAGGAATGACATTGTCGCATTGCCCAACGCAATCGTTGAAGTCCGCGCCACGGCACCGGGCATGTTGGCAACACAGTAATGCATGACACCGTCGACCTCATAGATCGGGTCTTGGTGTGTGGTTGCGTGCGAGGTTTCAAAACAGCCGCCCTGGTCGATGGCCACATCAACAATCGCAGCGCCCGGTTTCATCGTTGACAACTGCGCCCGGCTGACCAGTTTTGGCGCCGCGGCACCAGGGATCAGCACCGCACCGATAACCATATCGGCCTCGGCCACCAGTTCAGCAGTGTTGCCCGCGCTGGCATAGGAGGTTTTGAACAGGCCGCCAAACACATCATCCAGATAGCGCATGCGGGGCAAAGACCGGTCCAGAACGGTCACATCAGCACCCATGCCTGCCGCGACACGCGCCGCATGGGTGCCGACCACGCCGCCGCCAATGACGGCAACACGGGCCGGAGCAACACCGGGAACGCCGCCCATCAAAACGCCACGCCCGCCGTTGGCCTTTTGCAAGGTCCAGGCCCCAACCTGTGGGGCCAATTTGCCCGCGACTTCGGACATTGGCGCCAGCAGCGGTAGGCCCCCGGCCGCATCGGTGACGGTTTCATAGGCGATGGCGGTGCAGCCGCTTGCCAACAGGTCGTGGGTCTGGTCGGGGTCCGGCGCCAAATGCAGATAGGTGAACAGCAGCTGATCGGGGCGCAGCATTTTACGCTCGGCCGACTGCGGTTCCTTGACCTTGACGATCATGTTGGCGGTGGCAAACACTTCTTCGGCGGTCTGGATAATGATGGCGCCGGCGTCGACATAGTCGGCATCTGGAAAACCAGAGCCAATACCGGCATTGGTTTGGATCAACACATCATGGCCATGCGCCACCGCCTCTCGGGCGGCGTTGGGCGTCATGCCGACGCGAAATTCCTGTGGTTTAATCTCTTTTGGGCATCCGATTTTCATGGTTTTTCCTCCTTGAGCGCCATAAATGAAATATGGGATGACCCGCGCGCAATATCTGTGAAAATATCCCTCGTCATTTGGGGTAGGATTAGAATATTCTTGTGCAACATTAGAAAACCTTGCAAGGAATCTGCGCCAATGACCCTAGACACAACAGATCGCCGAATCCTGACAGCCCTGCAAAAACGCGGCCGGATGTCGAATTCGGATCTGTCGGATAAGGTGAACCTATCGCCGTCGGCCTGCCATCGCCGGGTTCAGCGACTAGAGGCCGAGGGCTATATTCGCGATTATGTTGCGCTATTGGATGCTCGTAAAATGCAGGTTTCTACAACTGTGTTTGTTGAAATCACCTTGCAGGGGCAGGCGGATGATGTGCTGGACGCGTTTGAACGGGCGGTGGCGCGGATACCGGATGTGTTGGAATGTCACCTGATGGCCGGATCGGCGGATTACCTGCTAAAAGTTGTCGCCGAAAACACGGAAGACTTCGCCCGTATCCATCGCCAGTATCTGGCCCGGTTGCCGGGTGTGGTGCAAATGCAAAGCTCGTTTGCGCTGCGGACCGTATTCAAGACCACTGCATTACCGGTTTAAAGGGCGGCCTATCAGGCCTGCCTCTGTTCTGACAGGTATATCAATCCGTTCTGGTATAGGGTTTTCTGCGCCGTGGGAAATAGCCAGCAGCCACCTAGATTGACAGCTACTGATCCGTCATCATTGGGCCGGCAGGTCGGGTTGTTCACACTGAACGCATCAAGGCGATTGTCCTGTAAATATCCGTCCATGTTGTACCTGCTGATCGACCAAAATGCGTCAACCGGCGCATCCTTAACCGTAATCTGGGATTCGCCAACCGGCAGATTTGGGTTCACGGTCAGATAACAGGCGCCCTCTTCAGGTAGCCAACCCGAGACAAAGGCTGCACCAAGCATAAACAGCACAGTGTATCGCGGTTCATCGGTACAACGGCTTGCTGGTCAAGGGGTGTTGGTTCACGAAAATGCGCCAGCTTGTTGACGTACCTCGGTTTAACAAGTGGCGAATTGTAGTCGCAAGGATGTTAGCTTTGGAACGTCGCGCGGTATTGGCTTGGGCTTTTACCGGTTAAATCGCGAAAGGCGACGTTGAAGGACGACAAAGAGTTATCTCCGACCGCCATGGCGATTTCGGTGATCAAAGCATCGCTTGAGGCGAGCGCCTCGACGGCGCGGATCATACGGATGCGTCTGAGGGTGTCGCTCGTGGGGGTGGGTAAAACGCAGGGACTTGGGGATTTTGCGAGGTTCAACACAACGGCGGCCAGCGTATCAAATATGCTATGGGCATAGGGCGTAAGCGGGCCACAATCTGGGGCCCATGCACGGCATTCCACGACTAATTCCCGTGCCAATGCCGAGACATCGAAAACCGATAAAACGGCCGTTGGGGCAGGCATGAAGTCAGGCGCAAACAGCACCGAGGCCGACGTCAGTTTGGACAGGATAGAAATCGTGATCGGTTGGTTTGCCGCAATCAAGGCCGCCCGTGCAGGCGGCAATGTCCACCGTTGTCCCTGAGCCTCAAGCCGGATTGTGCCTTGGATGGCGTATAGCAAATAGTGCCGGTCCAGCAGGGTCAATTCCGCACTGCCACCCCGCGCGATCCACGCCTGAGCGAAGGTTCCGGTGCCGGTTCCCACATCAAGCACCGACCCGGTGGCGACGGTCTGACCTGCAAGGAATTGAGAATAGGCCTGAAAATAGCCCAATTGGTGAATTTTGGCATCCCAGTTTGGCGCGGCGCGATTGTATTTTGTTACAAGATCCATAGACGATTTGTGCCAAATGCCCGTCAGGCATGCCACCGGTCAAAAGACAGCTGTTTGTCCGAAACGGCCAAAAGAGGCTCTGGGAACGACGTGGTGAATGTGATGGTATGGCCCAAAGCAGATAAAGGCGAGTGGCTATGGACTGGGATTATATCATTGTAGGGGCAGGGAGTGCTGGTTGTGTACTGGCGAAACGTCTGAGCGAGGCCGGGCATAAGGTGCTGATCCTCGAAGCCGGCGGTAAAGACAACTACCATTGGGTGCATATTCCGATGGGTTATTTGTATTGCATCGGCAATCCGCGCACTGATTGGATGTACCGCACAACCGAAGAACCGGGCCTGAACGGGCGCTCGCTTATCTATCCGCGCGGCAAGGTGCTTGGCGGCTGTAGTTCGATCAACGGCATGTTGTATCTGCGCGGCCAGGCGGCGGATTATCATGGCTGGCGCCAGATGGGCAATACCGGCTGGGGCTGGGATGATGTGCTGCCGTATTTCATGAAGTCTGAGGACTATGTTGATGGCGCGTCTGATCATCATGGCTCGGGCGGCGAATGGCGGGTTGAAAACCAGCGGCTGCATTGGGATGTGTTGGACCACTGGGCGGATGCGGCGCAGGCCTGGGGGCTGCCGTTGGTCACCGATTTCAACACGGGCAACAACGAAGGCGTTGGCTATTTCCGGGTCAATCAACGTGGCGGTTGGCGGATGAACACCGCCAAGGCGTTTTTGCGCACCTCATCGGGGCAGGGGCTGAAGGTTGAAACCGGGGCGCATACGCGGCGGGTTTTGGTAGAAGAAGGTCGCGCCGTAGGTGTTGAATATGACCGGGGTGGTGAGCGTATTACCGCGCGCGCGCGACGCGAGGTGATCCTGTCAGCCGGTGCCATTGGCAGCCCGCAGATATTGCAACTGTCGGGCTTTGGTCCCGGTGCGTTGTTGAATGAGCATGGGATTGAAGTGCACCGCGATATCGCCGGGATTGGCGCCAATTTGCAGGATCATCTGCAATTGCGCTGTGCGTGGCGGCTCACCGGGGCCAAGACGTTGAACACCATGGCGAATTCACTGGTCGGCAAGGCCAAGATAGGTCTGGAATACCTGCTGACCCGCAGTGGGCCAATGTCGATGTCGCCAAGCCAGCTTGGAGCGTTTTCAAAGTCACGCCCGGATCTGGAAACCCCAGATTTAGAGTATCACGTGCAGCCACTGTCGCTCGAGGCATTTGGCAAGCCGCTGCATAATTTCCCGGCGTTGACGGCAAGTGTGTGTAACCTGCGGCCTGAAAGCCGGGGAACGGTACAGATTACCTCGGCCAATCCGCATGACGCTCCGCGGATTGCGCCGAATTACCTGTCGACCGAAGGTGACAGGCAAGTGGCCGTGGCCGCGATCCGGCAGGCGCGCAGCATCATGGCACAGTCGCCGATGCAGCGTTATCAGCCTGACGAAATGATGCCGGGAATCGCATCCGATGATGAGGCCGATCTGGCGCGGGCGGCGGGCGACGTGGGCACAACGATCTTTCATCCAGTCAGCACGGTGCACATGGGGGCGGATGCCGCCGCACCGGTGGACCCACAATTGCGGCTGCGTGGGGTGAGCGGATTGCGGGTGGTGGATGCCAGCGTGATGCCAAAGATCACCAGCGGCAACACCAATTCACCCACGATCATGATTGCCGAAAAAGCGGCGGATATGATTTTGGCGGACGCGCGCCGCTAGCGGTCCTGGGCCATTAGATGCAGAACATGCCGGGGGCTTTGGCAAAACCAAGGCCCCTGATCTCAGGTGCGGCGGGTGCCATTTGTCGCTCTACTGGGGCCGCCTCGTGATGCGACGAATGGCACACGCGCCAATCACCACGAACAGCACATGCATCACCCAAAAACTACCGTCCCATGTGATGAGATTTATCAGGATCAGCCCCGCCAACACCACTGCGATCCGTAAATGGGACACCGCAAACCGGTCGCTAAACAACGGCGCCGCCTGCCATCCGACAATAACCAAAAGCACAATACCGGAATATTGCGCATATGATCCGGGCCCGGTGGACAGGTCAATCACTGCCAATATGGCGAAGACGACAGCCGCCAGATTGACGCCTTCGCCCAACAGATCATTGCCGTCGATAATCATGTCACCAAGGTGGATACCAATCCGAAATGGCAGCGCGCCGCCCGGGGTGCTCTGGTCCTGACCAAGTTCCCGCTGTACCTCGATGGCGCAATTGACGGCCTTGACCACCGATGGAAAATCCGCAATCAACGCATCCCCAGCGGTATTGGCGATGCGGCCATTGTGCCGGTCGATGAATTTGGCAAACCCGTCACGGGCATTGTGCCGCGCATCAATCGTGGCGACCTTATTGACCTCCTTGCGACGGCTATAACCCTCGGCATCTGCGGCCAGAATCGTTGTGAGCTTGCGTTCAGTTTTGGTAAACATGTGTCAGGTTCGCTACCGTGGATACAACTCACAATAACGAGGATTGGTAAAGACTGTAAACAGTATTTACATTAGCGTATGGACCATAAAACGACCCCCCCCCCGCCAGCTTGCGCTATGGGGGGCAATTTTGTGTCAGAAATCGCCAAAGATGATTTACATCCCGCCTTTGCGTTGGGCCTTCTTACGCGCCGGATTACGCGCCCGGCGGATAGCTTTGGTTTTTTGAGGCGCGGGTTTCTCGGATGGTTTTTCGAAATGTTGCCTAAGTTTCATGTCGCGAACACTCACCTGCATGTGGTTTCCACCAGTTTTCCAGATATGAGTTGCAAGGATTTGCAGGGATTTATTCGATAGCAACGCGACCTTTGCTTGTTGTGTCTAGGCGTTGGGCGTAAACGGTTGGCTATGGATAATTTGCCCGATGATGTGAAAAATATACTGTTGGATGCGGCGCTGGTGCATGTGCCGTTTGGCGGTTGGTCCGAGGCGACGTTTATCGACGCCATTGCTGATAGTGGAATTGACGACGCGCTGGCGCGATCTGTCTGTCCGCGTGGCGCTGTTGATCTGGCGCTGGCCTACCACGCGCGCGGCGATCAGATCATGCTGGACCGGTTGGCTGCGGCCGACCTGAGTGGTTTGAAGTTCCGCGAGAAAATCGCCGCCGGGGTGCGGTTTCGGATCCAAGCATCAAATGACAAAGAACTGGTGCGCCGTGGCACAGCGCTGTTTGCGATGCCGCATTATGTGGCCGACGGCGCGGGCGCGATCTGGGGCACTTGCGGGTTGATCTGGGAGGCGCTGGGCGACAGTTCACACGATGTAAACTGGTACACCAAGCGGATGACATTGTCGGGGGTCTATTCCTCGACGGTGCTGTTTTGGTTGGGCGATGACAGCCCGAATTTCAGTGCCACATGGGAGTTTCTGGATCGCCGCATCGAAAATGTGATGCAGATTGAAAAGCTAAAGGCACAGGTGAACAGCAATCCATTGCTCAAACCGTTGATGGCCGCACCGAACTGGTTGCTGGGGCATATCAAGGCGCCAACCAAAACAGACAGCATGGATTTGCCCGGCACGATGAGGCCACGGCGCTAGGTGCTTACTGCCCGCTAACAAACACATATTAACCCGATGCGCCGGACCGGCGCGATGAAACAGGATTTTGCTATGACCAAGATGATGCGCGCGGTGGAAATCACCAAACCCGGCGGCCCTGATGTTTTGCAAGTCGGGGAACGTCCGGTGCCGACACCCGACCATGGGCAGGTGATCATTAAAGTCGCCTATGCCGGGGTTAATCGCCCCGACACATTGCAGCGTGCAGGGGCCTACGCGCCGCCCCCCGGCGCGAGCGATCTGCCGGGGCTTGAAGCCTCGGGCGAGGTTGTGGCCATTGGTGACGGCGTCACCGAATGGGTGGTTGGCGATCTGGTCTGTGCGTTGCTGCCCGGTGGTGGCTACGCCGAATATGTGGCGACTCCGGCGCGCCATTGTTTGCCGATTCCCAAAGGAATGGGTTTGAAAGAGGCCGCCTGTCTGCCCGAGACCTATTTCACCGTCTGGACCAACGTGTTCATGCGTGGTGGTTTGCATGCGGGCGAGCGGTTTTTGGTACATGGCGGTTCAAGTGGCATTGGTACAACGGCGATCCAATTGGCCAATGCCTTTGGCGCGCGGGTGTTCACCACGGCGGGGTCGACTGAGAAATGTCAGGTCTGTCTGGATCTGGGGGCCGAGCAAGCGATCAACTACCGCGACGATGATTTTGTTGAGGTGATAAAGGCCGCCGGTGGTTCCGATTTGATCCTTGATATGGTTGGTGGCGATTATATCCCGCGCAATATCAAAGCGTTGGCGAATGACGGGCGTTTGGTGCAGATCGCGTTTCTGCAAGGGCCCAAGGTTGAATTGAACTTTGCTCAGATCATGATGCGTCGACTGACAATCACCGGCAGCACGCTGCGTCCGCAAAGCGATCTGGCCAAGACAAGAATTGCCGAGGCGCTGCGCGATCAGGTTTGGCCGTTGCTAGAGGCAGGCAAAATTGCGCCAGTAATGGACAGCGAGTTTGATTTTTCGGATGCCCCAGCCGCGCACACGCGGATGGAAGGATCAGGCCATATCGGCAAGATCGTTTTGAAGGTTGCGGGTGGGTGATTGGGGAGTGGTGGGCAGAATTGCCCACCCTACGGCTTGCTGACAGATCCTTACAGTAATGCGATGAGCCGATTAACATGTCTATCATATTGAGGCTGTTCGTACTTTGTTTGTTTGCAGCCAATTCAGCGGCTTTCGCAGAACAACGAGAAATATCGATTATCTATGCTGGCGATACCTTCTTTAAGGATTGCACTGAAGTTTCCAGAGCCACCTGCAAGAGTTACGTATTTATGCAGGTCGAATCGACAGAAGTGGTCGTTAAGCAGTGGCCTGACATTCCAGCGGATGTTCAGGAATTTATTCCTTGGCCCCGATTGGGCCATCTTGCGTACAGGTTCTCATATCCCAGAGGGGGGTGTGAGAGTGCTAAGGCCACCCCCGAAATTCAGGGCATGAGGCGGATTGCCAAGACTGTGCCAAAAACTGGGGTGCAAAGAACATCGCTGCCGAAGGAAGTTGCTTATTGCTTCTCGGGGCTCGAAGCACCAAGCGTCCATGAATTCTTCGTTTACGATGGCCGTGTGATCGGAGACCTGCGTTGCAACGAAGATGTTTTAGGAAGATATTCGTGCAACTTGAAGTTCTTTCGCAGCACTGTAATCAACGCCGGTGAAAACTTTTTTTTGAGTCAACAGATTGATTTGGGGCCAGTTTATTATCCGGACATCAAGGACCTGCTTACCAATTTTTCCCTAGGGCTGAAGCTGTTACCCCTGTCAACCCACGCGATAGATCGGGAAGCTCTTGAATGGCTTGCAGGTCTTTTTAATTCCGCACCTGTAAGCGTAAAAGAATAGGCAAGTTGTAGGTTGGGCAATTTTGTCCGCCATCAATCCGACAAAATGCGCACCCTACCGCACTGGCGCAAACAACGCGTCTTTCAGCGGACAATCGCGGATCACGTCGCGACCGCAAGGCACTGGGGTCAGCTCTTTGGACAGGCACAGCCGGGCCTCTTCAATATAGCCGCAGTTGCACGTGATCGTCAGCATATTCGGCTTCCACGATGGATTGACCCGTAAAAACGTATCCTCGATCACCGAGGCTGGCAATTCGACCTCTTGGGTAAGCTTTCGCAGCACCGGCGGGCGATTGACCATCTCATAGGCGCGCCGCGACAGTGCGTAGTAATCTGCCGCCGACAACCCCGAACATGTGCCGTGCTTTTTCCACTGGTGCCAGGCCAGCCCGGCAGTGCCAGAGATATCGGCCATCGCTGCGGTCATGCTGCGGGGTGGGGCGCGTTCGATGGTTTTGCAATACGATGGCCAGCTCCGGTGATTTTGCGGCCAAAGCCCGTGTAATATCCAGCCATAATCGTGGCGCGCATCGCATTGATCTGATCGGCGCGTATCGCCTTCGCGGGCGCACCAGTTCGGCGACCAGCTAAGCGCCAGCACGTAATAGTCAAACTGACCGGGCTTTTCACCATCCGCCAGCGCGGGCAATGCCGCCAATATCCAGATCATCAGCCAGCGCATTCTGCTCTTTCCTTATTGTGTTTGCCCTACTATATAGTCCTGAAGTTCCCCGACAACGGTAACCTGCTCTGACCCTCAGAGCCGCCTGGCGCCCCAGGCCACGTGGAAGATGTGTGTTGTGGAAGATATGTGTTTAGGAGACAAGCCAATGGCAAAACCGATTATGGCGAGAGCGACCGCAGTGTGGTTGGTGGACAATACGACACTCAGTTTCAAGCAGATTGCCGATTTCGTCGAAATGCACGAGTTGGAAGTGCAGGGCATTGCCGATGGTGATGTGGCCGCAGGTGTCAAAGGGTTTGATCCGCTTGCCAACAACCAGTTGACCCAAGAAGAGCTCGACACGGCACAAGACAATGTGATGCATAAGCTAAAGCTTAAGTTTTATGCCGCCGCGACGGGCGAGGAACGCCGTCGGGGGCCACGTTATACGCCATTGTCAAAACGCCAGGACCGGCCTGCGTCGATCCTGTGGTTGGTCAAGTTTCACCCGGAACTGACCGACGGGCAGATCTCAAAACTGGTGGGCACAACCAAGCCGACCATTCAGGCGATCCGCGAACGCACCCATTGGAACATTTCCAACATTCAGCCGATCGATCCGGTGGCGTTGGGCCTGTGTAAGCAGTCCGAACTGGACACAATCGTGCAGAAAGCCGCCGCCCTAAAGGCTGCCAAGGGCGAAGTGATGAACGATGATGAACGGCGCAAACTGGTCAGTACCGAGCAATCGCTGGGGATGACCGCCGAGCCGAAAGTTCCGAGCGCGATTGAGGCTCTTGGGGCCTTTACCCTGTCCGGAAACACCGATGATGACGATGAAATAGACAACCGTCCGATCACCGATGCCGATAGCTTTTTCAACTTGCCTGCCGGGGATGGTGACGTTGAGGATGATGAGGACGACAAACCCGCATCGTAAGCCGCTGAAACAGCGTAAGTTACAGAAAAATCCGGTCAATTTGGCTGGGTTTTTTTGTGCACCGCGTGTTTTTATGAGGCTCGTTGGTCCTGAGTCTAAGCCGGGTTTCAGCTTCGTTTCTTGTTGTACTTTTGGGAAACGCCAGTGGTTTTCGCCTGGGCTTTTTCCTTTGTTTTACGCTCAAACTGGTTTGTGGTGTTATACACGTCTTCGTCTATCAGCTTTCGCCACCGGCCAAGCCGCGCCTCGTCAATTGTTCCGTTTTTTACGGCGTCGGTTACGGCGCAGCCGGGTTCTGACAAATGTTGACAATTTCTGAACCGGCATTGCGTTGCCAGATCGCGAAGATCGGAAAACACACTGCCGATGCCTGAAGTAGCATCCGTCAGTTGAAGCTCGCGCATGCCCGGCGTGTCCAGGATAACGCAACCGCCCGGTATGAAATGCATCTGCCGCCGTGTCGTGGTGTGGCGACCTTTGGCATCGTCCTCTCGAATGGCCTTGGTTTCGATGAGCTGATTGCCAGCCAGGGCGTTGGCAAGGGTCGATTTTCCCACCCCAGAGGACCCCAGAACCGCGACGGTTTTGCCCTGTTTGCACCACTCGGCCAGCTTTTCGTTTGGCTCATTGCCACGGGCATCAATTGTTACGACCGGAACCTGCTCTGAGATCGTGCGCGCCGCAGCAACATAGTGATCCACATCGGAACACAGATCGGCCTTGGTCAAAATAATAACAGGCGTAATGTCGGCATCTAAGGTTAGGGCGATATAGCGCTCTAGCCGCGCAACGCTAAATTCCGGGTTGCACGAGGTCACGATAAACACCGTGTCAATGTTTGCCGCAATGAGCTGGACCTGACGATCCGTACCCGGTGCCCGGCGCTTTATCAGGCTTTTGCGTTCCAAAAGCCGACTTGATTGGGGCAGGGCCACGTCCAGCAATAACCAGTCCCCCACGGTCACATTTTGATTGGGTGGAATGGTTGTGTCCAGGTCGTCGCCGATCACGCGCAATGAACTGCGGTGCACTTCGGTGACGCGAACAGGTGGCATTTCGGTGCGTTCCTCTTCGCTGACCTGTTGGGCGAAATAGGGTTGCCAGCCAAGGGTCTTGAGCGTTGAATAGTCCCGTTTCATGAGGTTCGGCTTTCATGTTCAAACCACGAGCTGGGCTCGGGCTAATGTGTCAAAGTATTGAAACTGCACCCCAAAAGGGCGCCATCATTGCAAGGATGGCGCTTGTCTCTTATCAAGGTGCACCGGGAGGGTTTTTGCCTCCCCACATCATCGGGACATAAAATCTCCATTTCGATGGCATAATTATAGAAGCTACCTTGATATTTTTCAAGTTGCGCGGCTCTGGGCCAATTACGGCAGCAAACGCTCAAAACGGATGTTTGCTGTGATGAGCCACTAATCTAGAGCTCTTTGCGGGCGTTCAGGGCGGCGATGATGGTGCCGTCGTCCAGATAATCCAGCTCCCCACCAATCGGCACACCTTGGGCAAGCGTGGTCAATCGGGCGCAGCCGTCCAAAAGGTCGGCGATGTAATGGGCGGTGGTTTGGCCGTCGACCGTGGCGTTTAACGCCAGAATGACTTCGCTGATGTTTTCGCTGACGACGCGATCAATCAGGCGCGGAATGCGCAGTTGTTCCGGGCCAACCGCGTCCAGCGCTGACAGGGTGCCACCCAGAACATGGTAACGCCCTTTGAACACGCCCGACCGCTCCATCGCCCAAAGATCAGCAACATCCTCAACAACGCAGAGCTCGCCGTTGGCGCGTTTTTCGCTCGTGCAGATATCGCAGATATCGGTGGTGCCGACATTGCCACAATTCAGGCATTCACGCGCGGTTTCGGCCACCGTTTGGATGACATCAGCCAGGGGGATCAGCAACAGTGACCGTTTGCGGATCAGATGCAGCACCGCACGCCGGGCCGAACGGGGGCCGAGGCCGGGCAATTTGGCCATCAGCTCAATCAGGTTGTCGATATTGCGGGTGCTGCTCAAACGGTGGGTTTCCCAGGGTGTGTTGTTACTATTGATCGGGGGCGCGCGACGTTGCCAAATTGCTTTGCATTTCCGCTCTGTCGCTCTGTACGGGTTTTCAACGCATGTTCAAAACCCGCATCCTCAGAATGGAAGCTTCATATCCGCAGGCAGGCCCATGCCTTCGGTCAGTTTGCTCATTTCCTGTTGCGCCTTGTCGGAGGCTTTCATCTGCGCGTCTTTGATGGCGGCAAGGATCAGGTCTTCGACAACTTCTTTGTTATCAGCGTTGAAAATCGACGGATCGATGTCGAGCGCTTTCAATTCGCCCTTGCAGGTGCAGGTGGCTTTGACCAGCCCGGCGCCGGATTCACCGGTGACCACGGTGTTGTGCATGTCTTCCTGAACTTGCGCCATTTTGGTTTGCATTTCCTGCGCGGCCTTCATCATCTTGGCCATATCGCCAAGACCACCTAGTCCTTTGAGCATCTGTAATCTCCTGATCGGGAATGTGTTGGTGGATAGATACGGGCGAGGGCGGTTTGCTGCAAGGGGTCGGCAGTGTCGCGGATCAAGGTTGCGGTCGGTTTGAGACACGAAACCGGCCGTGATAGGCGCCGGGTGTCAATCCGGTGATAGATTTAAACATACGCAAAAACGCCGAGATGTCCTGATAACCCACCGACCATGCGATTTGTGCAGTACTGTCGCCGCTACGTTCAAGCGCGCCACGGGCCTTTTCGATCCGCAGGTTTTGCACATAGATCGCTGGGGAATACCCGGTCGCTGTGCCAAACCGGCGTAGGAATGTACGCGGGCTAAGACCGGCAATGGTGGCCAGATCATTGCTTGGCAGCGGCTCGGAAAACCGGGTCTCGATATGGCGCTGCACCTTTAGCACCGGCGCGTCTCCATGGGTTCGATTGGGGCGAAAACCGGAATAGTGCCGCTGCTCGCGCCCGGCGGGATCAATCAGCAAATGCCGGGCCATCTGCGATACCATGTCGGGGCCAAACCAAGATCTGGTCAGGAACAGGCCAAGGTCGATCCAGGCCATCAACCCGCCGGCGGTGATGACATTGTGATCGTCCACCAAAATGTGGTCGGTTTGCAAATCTACCTGGGGAAAGGCGGTGCGAAACTGTGTTTCAAGCGCCCAATGCGTTGTTGCCGGGCGATGATCCAGCACGCCGCAATGGCCCAACCAGAACGCCCCGGCACAGACCGAACAGGTCAGCACACCCTGTTGATGCCGGGCGCGGGCCCAATCAACAAAGGGGCTTTGGGCGGTGGCCGGGATGTCATCAATTGAGGGCGGAAAAATGAACGCATCCAGCGGGCGTTCATCCAACATGTCCTGATCAAGGATATGCACATCAACCTTGCAAGGCTGCCCCGGGTCCGGCGACAGACGGGTCAGCAACTGAAACAAGTCAGCAAGCCCATAAACCGCCGAGAGCTGCGCGCCGGGTGTCTTCAGAATGGCGATCTTGATCGCGGGCTTTGGCGGTATCTGCATCTGAATTGTCATATCTGCCAATTTCTGATGTCGTCAAGGCAGGTATCTTTTGAATCAGCAAAATAGTCATCAAGAGGAACACCATGTCCAAAACAGCACTGATTCTGATCGACATCCAGAACGACTATTTCGAAGCTGGCAATTGGCCGGTCGCCAACATGTAAACCGTGGCAACCAATGCGGCGCGTCTGCTAAATCATGCACGGGCGCAGGGCGACATGGTGGTGCATGTACGCCATCAAATGCCGTCAGCTGACGCGCCGTTTTTTCGCCCCGGAACGACCGGAGCTGAAATCAACGCGAGCGTCGCCCCGATTGGCGATGAACCGGTGATCGTAAAAGCCAGACCAAACAGTTTTGCCGGAACCGACCTGTTTGAACGGTTGCAAAAGGCCGACATTCAATCTGTGGATATTTGCGGCGCGATGAGCCAGATGTACATTGACGCCGCCACCCGTGCAGCGGTGGATTTCGGCATTCAGGTGAGCGTCGCTAAAGATGCCTGCGGTGCCAAGGAAATGACGTTCGGCATAATCAGCCTGACCGCCGAACAGGTACACGCGGCGTTTATGGCGCCTTTGGCGATGAGCTATGCACAGGTGGTCAGTACCGAAGAATTGGTTTCACCAACCTAGTTTTGGTTAGCATCCTAGTCTTCTTCAAACGGATCCCATTCATCTTCGACTTCGGGCAATGCCTCGCTTTCGGCAGTGGCGGCGATTTGGTCGGGGGTGCGGATGTCGGTGATTTTGGCCTTGGGGAATTGGGCCAGAACCGCAACAACCATCGGATGCTCAAGCGCTTCGGTCTTTAGCGCATTATCGGCGGCGTCGCGTTTGCCTGCAATGGTTTCGGCGCCGCCTTCGTTCACCACAATCACCGCCCAGCGATTGCCGGTCCAGCTTTGCAAACGGTTGCCAAGGCGCTGGGCCAGATCACTGGGTGCGCGATCAGTTGGGACAAATTCGATACGGCCGGGTTGATAGGCGGCCAGTTGCAGGGTTGTTTCCACCTCGACCAGTAGTTTGACATCCCGGTTGGTTCGGATCAGCTCAACCACGGTGTCAAATGTTGGGAATCGGGCCAGAGCCTCGTCCGCATTCACTGCCAGTTCAGTCACAGCCCCACCGCCATTGCGACCCGCACTGCCGCGCGGGGCCGAGGCGATAGCCGAAGCGCCGCCGCCGCCCGCAGGTGTGGCAAGCCCACCACCACCGCCACCCGGATCGGCCGCTGGGGGTGGCGTGTCTTGCAGCCGTCGGATCAATTCTTCGGGCGACGGTAGATCGGCCACATGGGTCAATCGGATAACCGCCATTTCGGCCGCCATCATCGCATTGGGTGCGGCGGCGACCTCTTCCAGCGCTTTCAACAGCATCTGCCACATGCGCGTCAAAACCCGCATCGGCAAGGCTTCGGCCATCGCCGAGCCGCGGCTGCGTTCATCCGGGGAAATTGTCGGATCATCCGCCGCATCCGGGGTGATTTTCACCACCGACACCCAATGGGTGATCTCGGCCAGGTCACGCAACACCGCCAACGGATCGGCCCCTTGGGCGTATTGGCTGGACAGCTCGGTCAGGGCCGCCGCCGTATCGCCGCGCAGGATCATATCCATCAGGTCAAGAACCCGGCCACGATCGGCGAGCCCCAGCATCGCGCGCACTTGTTCCGCCGTGGTTTCCCCGGCCCCATGCGAAATCGACTGATCCAGCAGAGATGTCGCATCGCGCGCCGAGCCTTCGGCGGCACGTACGATAAGGGCCAGTGCGTCCCCGGCAATCTCGGCCCCCTCAGAGGCGGCGATCTTTTGCATGAGCGCGATCATGTCTTCAGGCTCAATCCGGCGCAGATCAAAACGCTGACACCGCGACAAGACGGTCACTGGGACTTTGCGGATTTCGGTAGTGGCAAAGATAAATTTGACGTGCTCGGGCGGTTCTTCGAGTGTTTTCAGCAGGGCGTTAAACGCCGATGTGCTGAGCATGTGCACTTCGTCAATGATATAGATCTTATAGCGGGCCGAGGCCGCCCGATAGCGCACCGAATCGATGATTTCACGCACATCATTGACGCCAGTACGCGATGCCGCATCCATTTCCATCACGTCAACATGGCGGCCTTCCATGATGGCGGTGCAATGTTCGCAAACGCCGCAAGGTTCGGTTGTCGGGGTACCGTTCCCGTCCGGGCCAATGCAATTCATGCCCTTGGCGATGATTCGCGCAGTGGTGGTTTTGCCGGTGCCGCGAATGCCGGTCATGATAAACGCCTGCGCAATTCGGTCCGCCGCAAAGGCGTTTTTCAGGGTGCGCACCATGGCGTCCTGACCAACTAGATCAACAAAGGTCTCCGGTCTGTATTTGCGCGCTAAAACGCGATAGCCATCGGGGGTTGGGTCGCTCATGTCGGGCCTTTGGATTCGGGTTTGCCTGTAAGGTACGAGGACAATTCCGGCGCGTCCACCGGATAGACGGTGCAGAGTTAGAGAAATCAGATGGCAGTATTTTCAATCAGCGAAATACCGGCGGGGCCTGGCCGAATTGGTATCTGTCCAATTCCGGGGCGGTATGGGGTATACCGTTCCGATATTGCCACAGTTCAGGACTGGTGCCCCGATTTGGTTCTGACAATGACCGAGATGCACGAGCTAACACGTTCGGGGGCGGCGAACCTGCCCGGTGATCTGGCCGAATTCGGCTGTGACTGGTTGTTTTTACCGATCATTGATCTGGAGGTGCCAACCGGCGAAACGCTGGCAGCATGGCCCGCAGCCTCAATTCGGGTACAAAAAGTGCTGGCGGCAGGCGGGCGGGTGTTGGTGCATTGCTATGGTGGCTGTGGCCGTTCGGGCATGTTGATTGTGCGGATATTGGCCGAGATGGGAGAGCCGCCAGAAGTTGCGTTGGCTCGGCTGCGAACAGTGCGAGGCTGCGCCGTTGAGACCGAGACTCAGATGCAATGGGCAGTGGGAAAAAACGGCTCTTGAATTTCTTTTCGTCAAAAATACCTCCTCCGGAGGCTGTGCACCCATAGGTGCGCAATACATTTCACGGCTCGAGTTGGGCTTTGGTTGATTTGGCGAGATGGCCGCTCTCGGCGAGTTTCCGCAGAAATCTCACCTGCTGCGGATCGCTGAAAATTCTAAGAATTTTCAGTTTTAGGTGAGAGGCTGGACAACCGAATCTCCTCATATAAATCAATGTCTACAGGTTGTTTTGTAACCGTGTAACCGTCTAGAAAGTGGAGCAATTGACGTCAGGTCACAACATCACTCATCCGATCTGCTAACTTTGTGGCGGTGCTTTTTTAACCGCATCGGCATATAGCGTTTGCTGTGAACGCCCTCAGTAACTCTCAGTCGATACGGTGTCAGGATGGTCATGGGAGATTCCAACCGCCCGGACGTGGCGGTCCCAGAACGCATCCATGAAAAAACCCTAGGACTTCGATTTTCTCACATGAACGGCCTTCAGTCCCGACGGAAACATCAAGCCATATCTCGCTAGGGACCAGAACCTACCAAAGCCAGGGTGCTCCTTGTAGGCGATTCATACTGGTAAATCGTTATTCGTCCTTGATGCGTTCTCGACATAGCTTTCCGGAGCATTAGCTTCTCCATCCTGCGAAGAATCCCAAGCCCAATTTGGCGCGATAACGAACTCTTCATCTACAAGTTCCCTGCGCATTTCCAACCCAGCGATGTTCACCGATGGACGTTACCGGGCTTTGTTGCGCAAATCATTTTGTGGGATTCATGTCATGAATCCAGTATGGTAGCTGGTATGCATGAGCAAAGCCATATCGCCGAGCTACAAGACCAAGAACTGGCCTGCCTACAACGCGGCGCTGAAGAAGCGCGG
>JBLHMP010000063.1:0-24836 GCA_047623555.1 Granulosicoccus sp. | reverse complement strand
CCAGCCTATGAACGCCCGCCTGCTAAGGGCGTAGGGTGGGTGAAAACCCACGCTTTGTTTCATCCATTGCATAATCGAATGCACGATCTGTCGTCGTACCGCGCTTGAAACTCTTCCAGACAAAAGAAAAGGGCCGGTCACAAGGGCCGGCCCGATGTTCCCTTAGTGAAGGGAGATTTAGTTCCGATTGCCAAACAGCTGCAGCAGGAACATGAACATGTTGATAAAGTCCAGATACAGACGCAGCGCGCCCATGATCGCGGCTCTTCCAAGCCATTCTTTGTCGCCCGAATGCGCCATCTGAAGATACGTGTTCTTGATGCTTTGCGTATCATAGGCCGTTAGCCCCGCAAAGATCAGCACGCCAATCGAGGAAATCGCAAATTGCAGCGCCGAGCTTTGCAGAAAGATATTCACGACCATTGCCACGATCAGGCCAATCACGCCCATCATCAGGAACGTGCCCATGCCGGACAGGTCCTTTTTGGTGGTGTAGCCATAGAGTGACAGGCCCGCAAATGCGATCGCTGTGATCAGGAACACCTGTGTGATCGAGGTTGTTGTATAGACCAGAAAGATTGAGCTAAGCGACAGGCCCATCGTGGCAGCAAAGGCGTAAAATGTCAGTTGCGCCGTGGCTGCCGACATCTTGTTGATCATGGCAGACAGGCCAAACACAAAGGCCAGCGGTGCAAACATGATAACCCACTTTAATGGTGAGGAGTAAAGCGTCGCGCCAAGGTCGGTCAAATAGGTGTTGGCGCCTATTTGATAGGCGGTGGGTACCTCTGACACTGCCAGCCCGGAAATCGCCCAAGCGGCCAGAGCCGTGATCAACATGCCTACGGACATTGTGCCGTAGACCTTATTCATGTGGGCGCGTAGCCCTGCATCGATCTCGGCGGTGCGTGCACCGGCCATTGATCTGATTGCGTCGAATTCAGCCATCTAAGGTCTCCATTCACAACAGTTGGGCCGCCAGCGGGTGCCAGAAGCGTTCCCTATCTATATCGGGTGAAATGGGACCTTTTTCAAGTATTTCCGTGGCATTTGTTTTTTCTTTTCGGCAATGATTGGGCGGACCTCTTTGTAAAGGCCCGCCCAATCAAATTTTAGATGTTTTAGCTTGGGGTATCAGCAACGCCAGGTTTCAGGGGCATCCCAGAACGACCGGCGGGATTCGCGGTTTGCTTGGGCGCGGGTCAGACCAATGTCGCTGAGCGCGGCGCTGTCCAGTTTGCGCAGGGCACGACGCTGGCTCCAGACTCTGAGGAGGCGGACAAGCCCGGTGCCTGTGGCACGCGGAGTCTGTGTCGAGATGTGCGTTGATGTGTGTGCAGCAGTGAATATAGTCATAGGTCTTGTCCTTTCCAGTATTTGTGATGGATCATTCCGTTTCGATCATTTTCCTTGATGTATATGGCGGAATATGATCCATTTGAAAAACGAATGTTTTTGATATGAACCATCAAGGATTGTGATGATGCGGAATTTGGACATAACCACGCTGCGGTCTTTCGTTGCAGTAGCGGATTCAGGCGGGGTGACGCGCGCCGCGGGGTTTCTGCACCTGACACAATCGGCGGTTTCCATGCAGATGAAACGACTTGAGACGCTGTTGGGGCTGGAATTGCTGGACCGGTCGGGGCGCACAATTGCGCTGACCGCATCAGGTGATCAGTTGTTGGGTTATGCCCGCCGGATGATAGCCCTGAATGACGAGGTGATCGGGCGGTTGACCCATCAGGCCTTTGAAGGCCATGTTGTATTGGGCGTACCGCATGACATCGTTTATCCGGTTATTCCGCGGGTTCTACAACGGTTCAACGCGGCGTACCCCCGGGTGAAGGTTGAGCTGATTTCGTCGTTTAGCCGTGCCCTAAAAGAGCAGTTTTCCAAAGGCGAATGTGACCTGATCCTGACCACTGAATCGTCGGGAAACCCTGATTGCGAAACCATTGCAGAACGCCCCTTGCACTGGATTGGCGCCCCGGACGGATCGGTTTGGCGTCAGCGACCGTTGCGGCTTGCGTTTTGCCGCCACTGCCTTTTCCGTCCCAAGGTTATTGCGGCGCTGGACGCGGCGGAAATTCCGTGGGAAATGATGGTCGACACCGAATCAGACCGCACAATTGAGGCCACTGTCAGCGCAGATCTGGCGATACACGCGGTTTTAGAGGGCACCGAAGCCCCCTATTTGGCGCCAATTGACCATGGCGGAAATTTACCCGATCTGCCTATGCAGATGATCAACTTGTATAACGGTGACAATAGCGGCAATCAGATCGTGTCTGAGCTGGCCGCGTTGTTGCGCCACTCCTTCCATGCTGTGGCGCGCGCGCATCTGAAGGTCGCGGGCTAGGTTGGTTTCAAATAGGAATCAATAAGTTAAGATTTGTTTAAGACCAAATTTAATTCTATGATTCGTGACAATTTTTCCCTCATAAAGCAGAGGAAAACCCCGGAATATGGCGCAGGTATTTGCCTGTTTTTCAACCTCTGCTGAAATAATATGCATTCAACTTACGGTTACTTCGCGGACGGGCTGAATCAACCGGCTTGAAAACAACAAAAAAGCCTCTAGTATTCCGTCAGTAGCGCGTTTGCGGAAATGGTAATGGGGATTGTTGGATTCTCAGGCGAGCTGATCGTCTGTTAATAGGTGCCCTAGTCTGTATTTGTAATCACGGGCTGTTTAAAGTAAAAACAAGGAGAGTATTATGGCCCATCCAGTAGATGTTCATGTTGGCAAACGCGTCCGGCATCGACGGTGGTTGACCGGTATGACGCAACAGCAGCTGGCCGAACAAGTTGGTATCAAATTCCAGCAAATCCAGAAATATGAAACCGGTGCAAATCGGGTCAGTGCTTCGCGGCTTTGGGATATTGCCGAAGCTCTTGATGTTCCCGTCAATTTCTTTTTCGAAGGTCTGGATGAAAAAGAAAAGGAAGCCGCAGAGAAAAGCGCAATGCCGGTTGATCTGATGGGGGATAAAGAGGCGCTTGATTTGGTGCGTTCATATTATTCGATCCCAGAAAACCAGCGTCGCCGCCTGTTTGAACTGGCGCGCGTATTAAGCGACGTTGCCTGACTAAACTCGGATCTCGGTGAGAACTTTTAAATTGAACTGCGGCTTGCAATTGGCGCGGCGGAATGGCACTCGATGTGCATGAATTCTGCCGCGCTTACTGATCTTGAGGTCGCCCATCTGTTGGCTGACGCCGCCCGCGTCGCCATTTTGCCGTATTTCCGTTCGCCGGATTTGAGCGCGCAAAACAAAGATGCCAAGGGCTTTGATCCTGTCACCATTGCCGACCGTGCCGCCGAAACTGCGATGCGCGCGCTTTTGGACATTCATCGCCCCGACGATGCGATCTGGGGCGAGGAATTCGGCCAATCTCCAGGCACCAGCGGGCGCACCTGGGTGTTGGACCCGATTGATGGCACCCGAGGCTTTATCAGCGGAACCCCAACATGGGGTGTGTTGATCGCGGTGTCAGACAACAGCGGCCCATTGTTAGGCATGATCGACCAACCCTATATAGGTGAACGGTTTTTCGGAAGCCAAGGTGCCGCATTGATGACCGGCCCACAGGGTACATCGCGCCTCATAACCCGGTCAATCGGGACGCTCGACGAGGCGTATTTGTTCACAACCTTCCCCGAAGTTGGCACATCCAAGGATCACGCCGGGTTTATGGCGGTGTCTGAACAGGCCAAACTGACACGGTATGGCATGGACTGTTATGCCTTTGCTTTGTTGGCCGCTGGGCAGATTGATCTGGTGATCGAGGCCGGGCTAAACGCCTATGACATCCAAGGCCCGATTGGTGTGATCGAGGCCGCCGGTGGCATCGTAACCGACTGGCAAGGCGGCCCTGCATATAACGGCGGACGGGCTTTGGCTGCGGCCAATGCCACCCTGCACGCGGCAGCGCTGGACATTTTACGCGATTTTTGACCGAACTTGAGACGCGGCTTGTAATCGGCTAGATTAACAACGTACCGAGTCTTTTGTTCGCTTTCCGTCGGTGCCCTTCACACTTCACGTATGAGGCGGCCATATCGAAGTGCTGGGCCCAGAAATGACCGAAATACTTATCAAAAATGCTGATACTATTCTGACGATGGACGACACGCGGCGCGAATTGTCCGGTGCTGATATATTGATCCGGGGTGGGCAGATTGCCGAAATTGGCGCGAATCTGACCACGAATGGTACAACGGTTCTGGCCACCGGCTGTGTTGTGACGCCCGGGTTGGTGAACACGCATCATCACCTGTACCAAACTCTGACCCGCGCCGTGCCGGGCGGGCAGGACGCGCTGCTGTTTGGTTGGCTACAAACGCTTTATCCGATCTGGTCGCGCTTTGGGCCCGAGGAAATGTATATTTCAACGCTGACCGGGCTGGCCGAATTGGCGCTGTCGGGGTGCACGCTCAGTTCAGACCACTTGTACCTCTATCCCAACGGTGCGCGACTGGATGATACCATCGCCGCCGCCGCCGAAATTGGGCTGCGATTCCACCCAACACGTGGTTCGATGAGCATCGGGGAAAGCGATGGTGGCCTGCCACCTGATATGCTGGTCGAGGCCGAAGCCGCCATTTTAACCGATTCAATCCGGGTTATCGACGCGTTCCATGATGCCTCCGAAGGCTCGATGTGCCGCGTTGGCCTGGCGCCGTGTTCGCCGTTTTCGGTTAGTCGCCATCTGATGCGCGACACTGCTATTTTGGCGCGCGATAAAGGCGTCATGCTGCACACCCATCTGGCGGAAAACGACGAAGACATCGCCTATTCACAAGAAAAATTCGGCTGCCGCCCCGGCCAATATGCCGAAGATCTGGGCTGGACCGGATCGGACGTTTGGCACGCCCATTGCGTCAAGCTGGACGCGCAGGAAATCAGCCTGTTCGCCCAAAGCCGCACCGGCATTGCCCATTGTCCTTGTTCTAACTGTCGCCTGGGCAGCGGTATTGCGCCAGTGCGCGCCCTGCGGGATGCGGGGGTGCCGGTCGGGTTGGGCGTGGACGGATCCGCGAGCAACGATGCGGGCAATTTGATAGCCGAGGCTCGCCAATCCATGTTGCTGCAACGCGTCGCCAACGGTGCCGACGCCATGAGCGCGCGCGAAGCCCTTGAGATCGCCACGCGCGGTGGCGCTGACGTTTTGGGGCGTCCAGATTGCGGGCGGCTGGCGGTTGGTAAACGCGCGGATATCGCGATCTGGGACACATCGGGCATCGAAAGCGCCGGAAGTTGGGACAAGGCGGCACTGCTTTTGGCGGGCCCCACACGCGTCAAACATCTGTTTGTCGAAGGCTGTCAGGTCGTGGCGGATGCACAGATTACCACGTTGGATTTGCCCAAAGTCATAGAACGCCAAAACACATTGGCGCGCGCTTTGGCTGGCTGAGGCTACAAAAGAATGCCTCCGGCGGGGATATTTAGGGAAACTGGAAATGTAGGTGGCGTGCCCCCTATTTCTTCTTGTTAAAAAATACCTCCGCCGGAGGCCGCGCGCTGCAAGCGTGCTTTAACTTGCGCGCCGTTTGCCGTTGATCCAGACTTCACTCACCGCTCGATCATCGCCCATCATGATCGTTGGGAACACTGCCTGCCAGATATTGGAGGATCGCGCTGTGCGCTGGGCAATGGCAGGGGTCGAAGCCAAGTCAAGTACCACCAGATCGGCCTCCATCCCCACCGCGATATTGCCGATCACATCGTCCATGCGCAGGGCGGTGGCCGACCCAACCGTTGCCAGCCATAACAATTGCGCCGGATGCAGCGGCGTACCGCGCAATTGGCCGATCTCATAGGCAGCGGCCATGGTGCGCAGCATTGAAAACGATGAGCCGCCGCCAGTGTCGGTGGCCAATCCAATGCGTTGCCCTTCGGCCATCAACCCGGCCATGTCAAACAGGCCTGATCCGATGAACGTGTTTGAGGTCGGGCAATGCACCAACGCCGCGCCAACTTCGCGCAGTCGGTCACGCTCGCGCGCCTCAAGGTGGATGGCGTGGCCATAAACCCCACGACTGCCCAGCAATCCGTGTTGTTCATAAGTATCCAGATAATCCCGCGCAGTTGGGTACAGCGATTTAACCCACTCGATTTCGTCGAGCTGTTCGCTAAGATGGGTTTGCATCAGGCACTTTGGGTGCTCGGCCCACAACGCCCCCATCGCTTCGAGCTGCTCGGGCGTTGATGTCGGCGAAAATCTTGGTGTGATGGCATAGCTGATCCGATCCACCCCGTGCCAACGGTTCAGCAAAGCCCGGCTTTGGTCATACCCAGTTTGCGCCGTATCGCGCAACCCGTCGGGCGCGTTGCGATCCATACAGGTTTTGCCCGCAATCACCCGTTGCCCGCGCGCCTGTGCCGCGGTGAAAAACGCATCGACGCTCTCGGGGTGAATAGTGCAGAAACTGGACATCGTTGTGGTGCCGTTGGCTGCGGTGATATCCAGATAGCGCTCAGCTATTTCAGTGGCATACCCAGCATCGGCAAATAGCATTTCTTCGGGAAACGTATAGCTGTTAAGCCAGTCAATCAGCCGCTTGCCCCAGCTTGCAATCATCGCGGTTTGTGGGAAATGCACATGCGCGTCGACAAATCCGGCCATGATGATCCGACTGCCGTGATCTACCAGCTTTGCAGTACCATAACGCCCGCGCAGCGACACGAAACCGCCGACGTTGATGATCCTCCCGTCCCGGATCACCACAGCTTCGTTCAGCCGAACAGCGTCGGTCGGGTCACCATCAAACGGCGAACCGGTAAAGGATAATACCTGCCCTTTCAGGATTGTTTCGTCTGTCATGCGGTCTTTTCCTTACTGTGGGAAACTGTGCATTAGACTAAAGCGCAGATTTCCGCAGGTAAATTGGGCGATTGTCATTGTTTTTCGTTAGCAGCTTCTTCTATTTTGCAGTCAATCACAAAGGGGCCGGGCATGAAGAAAGATTCTGACCAAAAGCGGGCTGAGACGCCTGGGGACGACGATGCCTATTCGCTGGACCGCAGCACGGTCGCAGCAATCCTTGCCGCCGTAGACAGTGACAATCGCGATTTGCTAGTCACCTTGATGAAACCGCTGCACGCGGCTGATATCGCTGACCTTCTTGAACAGATTAACGTCGCTGACCGGACCCCGCTGATCCATCTTTACGGACCCGATTTTGATGGCGAAATCCTGACAGAATTGAACGACAGCGTTCGCGAAGATATCATCGAAACGCTGCATCCGCAGGTTCTGGCCGATGCGGTGCGCGAACTTGAAAGCGACGATGTTGTCGATCTGGTCGAAGATCTCGACGAGTCCCTGCAAGAGGCCATTCTGGGCGCACTAGAAGACGCCGATCGTGTTGCCGTTGAACAGGCGCTGTCCTATCCGGAAAACGCCGCCGGGCGATTGATGCAACGCGAGGTCGTGATGGCCCCAGAGCATTGGACTGTTGGGCAGGCCATTGATCTGATGCGCAATTCTGCGGATCTGCCGGAACAGTTTTACCACGTCGTTCTGGTTGATCCGCGCCTGCATCCGGTGGCTAATGTCACTCTTGGCAAACTGATGGGTGCACGGCGCGACGTGCCGTTGAGGGATTTGGCCGAAGAGGTGTTTCAGGTCATCCCTGCCGATCAGGACGAGGGCGATGTGGCCTACGCATTCAACCAGTATCACCTGATTTCGGCACCGGTTGTCGACGCTGATGGCCGTCTTGTTGGGGTGATTACCATTGATGACGCGATGGTGGTTCTGGACGAAGAACACGAAGAGGACATTCTGCGCCTTGCCGGTGTTGGTGAAGGCGCGCTGTCAGACAGTGTCATTGAGACCAGTAAACGACGTTTGCCGTGGCTTTGCGTTAATTTGGTTTCGGCGATTTTGGCGTCTCTGGTGATTGTCAATTTTGAAAACACCATCGCCAATCTGGTGTCTCTGGCCATCCTGATGCCCATTATTGCGTCGATGGGGGGCAATGCCGGGACGCAGTCGCTGACCGTTGCGGTGCGTGCGTTGGCAACCAGAGATTTGACAAATGCCAACGTCTGGCGGGTGATCCGGCGTGAATTGCTGGTTGGGTTGCTCAACGGGGTCGTGTTTGCATCGGTGATGGGGACCATTGGTATATTGTGGTTCGGCTTGCCAATGTTGGGTGTTGTGATCGGCGCGGCTTTGATCATCAACATGGTGACGGCGGCGTTTGCTGGCACCGTCATTCCTGTTGTGCTTGAACGGATCGGAGTTGATCCGGCTTTGGCGTCGGGGACGTTTGTGACTACGGTTACCGATGTGACCGGTTTCTTTGCCTTCCTTGGTCTGGCAACGCTGGTGCTGATGTGAGCGGTCTGGTCGCCATCAAGGCCGCCGCCCGCAAGGCCGCATTTGTGCGCCGCAAAGCAGCCTTTGACGCAGGCTATCCGGGGGCTGCGGGCCTGTTGTCCGAAGTTCTGGCAGGCTATCGCGGTGTGACATTGTCTGGCTACATGCCCATCCGAACCGAGATTGATCCGCTGCCCGCCATGGCCGAGGCTGCAGCACATGGGGGGGTGGCTGTGCCGGTTATTCAGGCGGCGGGATTGCCGCTGCTGTTTTCCCGATGGGAGCCGGATTGCGCGCTAAAAGCAGGTCCGTTTGGCGCGATGATCCCTGAGGTTGATGATTTTATTGAGCCGGAAATCCTGATCGTGCCGCTGGTGGCGTTTGACGCGCAGGGCGGCAGGTTGGGCTATGGGGGCGGGTTTTATGACCGCACGCTAGAGGGGCTGCGCCATCGCCGCCCGACACTGGCGATTGGCTTTGCCTTTGATGCACAGGAGGCCGATGATCTGCCGCTGGAACCCACCGATCAACCGCTGGATATGTTGGTGACACAAAGCCGGGTACTGACGTTTTAGGGCGGCGATACTGCTGCTAAAACTGCGGCCTTGTTCTTCTTATCCGCGCAGCCTACCAACGGCCCATGAAACTACTTTTTCTTGGCGATGTGATGGGGCGGGCAGGGCGCGCAGCAATCACCGAACACCTGCCTCGGTTACGTACCGAATGGCGGCTGGATTTTGTCGTGGTCAATGGCGAAAACGCCACCAGTGGCATGGGGCTGAACGCTGAGCACGCCAAAGCGTTGCTCGCCGCAGGCGCCGATTGCCTGACGCTGGGCGATCATGCGTTTGATCAGCGTGACATGCTGCAATTCATTGAGTCTGAGCCGCGTATTATCCGGCCATTGAACTTTGCCAAGGGCGCGCCTGGCAAAGGCTATCGTTTGTTTAATGCCTCGCAGGGCCGCAAGGTTCTGGTGACGCAGGTTCTGGGCAACGTGTTCATGAAACGCGCCTTTGATGATCCGTTTTCTGCCATTGAACCGGTGCTGAAATCGCACCCGCGTGGTGGATTGGCGCAGGCGATCATTGTTGACATGCATTGCGAAGCCACATCCGAAAAAATGGCCATGGGGCATTATTGCGACGGGCGCGCCAGCCTTGTGGTCGGTACCCATACCCATGTGCCCACAGCCGATGCGATGATCTTGCCGCAGGGCACCGGGTATCTGTCTGACGCGGGCATGTGCGGCGACTATAATTCGGTCATTGGCATGGAAAAGGCCGAACCCATGCGCCGCTTTATCACCGGAATGTCGAAATCACGGTTCACCCCGGCGCTGGGCGAGGCAACACTGTCTGGTGTTTACGTTGAAACCGACGATCGTACCGGAGCCGCGACAAAAGTGCGGATGATCCGGGTTGGTGGCCGACTGGAACCCGCGACTCCATGATCCGGCGCACTGCGTCAAATTGCTTGGGCTAGGGCATTTTCCACGGGTTTTCGGGCGCTTTAGTGCAGAAAGATATGTTTTGGGGGCCACCGCACAAACATGATACGCTTGCGTCAAGCGCCTCAATCGGTAAAACCGTCGTAACTAATTTGGTGCCCAATTTCAGGGCTGTGTAAAAGAATAGTATATGCAATTTATCCAGTTTTCCGGGAACGGCAGTGCCATAACCTCGCTCATTATTGTTGGCGTGATGTTTTTGCTGTTCATGAGCGAACGTTACCCGGCCGAAGTGGTTGCCATTGCAGGCACCGCCGCAATGCTGGCGCTGGGGGTGTTGCCCTACGATGACGCCCTGCATGTGTTGTCTAATCCGGCGCCCTGGACCATTGCTGCCATGTTCATTGTCATGGGCGCGCTGGTGCGCACTGGCGCGCTGGAATGGTTCACGCAACTGGCTATGGCACAGGCGGAATCGCGCCCTGCCGTGGCTATTGGCTCGCTGATGGCGTTTGTTGTGGTGGCTTCGGCCTTTGTGAACAACACGCCGGTTGTGGTGGTGATGATCCCCGTGTTCATCCAATTGGCGCGGAAACTAAAGGTATCGGCCAGCAAGCTGTTGATTCCACTAAGTTACGCGGCCATTCTGGGTGGTTCGCTGACACTGATCGGTACATCGACAAACCTGCTGGTGGATGGTGTGGCACGCGCAAGTGGGCTTAGGCCGTTTACCATCTTTGAAGTCACCCCGCTGGCGATCATTCTGGTGATCTGGGGGGGGATTTATTTGCGGTTCATCGCGCCGCGCCTGCTGCCGGATCGTGATAGTATGGCGATGATGTTGTCGGACCGACGGGCGATGAAGTTTTTCACCGAGGCGGTTATTCCCCCCGAAAGCAACCTGATTGGACGCGAAGTGTCCGGGGTTCAGTTGTTTAAACGACCAGGCGTGCGGCTGATTGACGTGATCCGGGGCGATACATCGCTGCGGCGCGATCTGAAAGGCGTTGAATTACAGGTCGGTGACCGCGTGGTGCTGCGCACCCAGATGACCGAATTGCTAAGCCTGCAAACCAACAAAGAACTCAAACGGGTTGATCAGGTTTCAGCGGTCGAAACCTCAACCGTCGAAGTGCTGATTACGCCGGGCTGCCGGATGGTTGGGCGTACCCTTGGAGCGCTGCGGCTGCGTCGCCGCTATGGTGTCTATGTGCTGGCAGTGCATCGACGCAATCAAAATATCGGTGTGCAGATCGACGAATTGCACGTCCGCGTTGGCGATACCCTGCTGCTTGAGGGCGCACCTGCCGACATTCAGCGTCTGGCTGCAGACATGGATATGGTTGACGTGACCAAGCCCTCGGACCGGGCGTTCCGGCGCAGCCACGCGCCGATCGCCCTTGCCACCCTTGCCGGCATTGTCATCCTTGCTGCCATGGGGGTGGCGCCGATCCTGTTGCTGGCCATTCTGGCGATGGCGGCGGTGTTCCTGACCCGCTGTATCGACTCCGAAGAGGCATTTTCCTTTATTGACGGGCGATTGCTGGCGTTGATCTTTGCCATGCTGGCGGTGGCCACGGCCCTTGAAACGTCCGGCGCGATTGACCTGATTGTCGGCCAGTTTGCCCCTTATATCGTCGGCTTTTCACCGTTTTTCATTGTCTGGGCGATCTATCTGTTAACGTCTGTGCTATCTGAGATGATAAACCACGCGGTTGCGGTTGTTCTGACGCCTGTGGCCATCGGCCTTGCGACGTCATTGGGCGTTGACCCGCGGCCTCTGGTTATTGCGGTGATGATCGCCGCCAGCGCCACATTCGCCACCCCGATCAGCTATCAGACCAACATGATGGTCTATGGCCCCGGCGGCTATCGGTTCACCGATTTCCTGCGTGTGGGTATCCCGTTGAACCTTAGCATCGGCATCCTTGCCTCGGCCCTGATCCCGGTTTTCTGGCCGCTCTGAATGTGGGGCCGCCATGATTATGGCGTTCAATTTGTCATGTTGAACGAATTTCCCCATTGAATGGGCCAGTACATCATAATTGGTGACCTTGACTTTTTCGAGCGGCTCAAACAATCTGGACAGGTCATCGCGTGCCAGCAGCGCATTGTTCAAATCATAGGCATAGCCGGTGACTTTCCCGCGCGACGCCCATGAAAGTATTACTGGAACGCCCTGAAATTCGGAATCCTCAAGAAACTGCGCGGAGCGCATTAACGCATCTGACAGCGTATTTTTGCAGCCGTGAATGAAAACCAGAATATGGCGCTGATCACGGGGCGGTTTGGCCTGCGCCCGGTTCAGGTGTGAAATAAAGCCGGGTTCCGAGGCGATCATTTCCGGATCAACCAGCACGAAATCCGTTTAGGGGTTAGGAACCTTGCCGCTTGGCAGTTCAATTTTGCCCAGCTTATGATCTGGCGGAATCGAGGCCGTAACTTGTGCAAATGCCATGGTTGTTGACCGCTCGCCCGAAAAATAGATGGCCAGATCAGGTGATTGTTCGCGGGATGTGGCAAGGAACAGTTTGTGCAAATGTACGCCCGAGGCTAATTCAGCCGGATTGTCAGGGTTGTCGACGCCACTCAGGTATTTCGGGGCTGAACAGACGGGTAGATCCTACGCAATACGACAAAACCCGCCGCAGATTTGAGTCAAAGAACAGCTGTGGACGGGGTGCACAACACAAATGTATCCTTAGACCGTTTCTGTGGGAATTAGCTTTAGTCAAACATAAAACCGCCGATCAAGGCAACGTGCATTCCGTGCTCAGGCGATGGTTTTTGATCGTCCGGCATTGCGTCCGGAAAAAATACAACCGCCCAGAAACGTTCCCTCCAGCGCGTTATAGCCATGATAGCCACCACCGCCAAAGCCCGCGACCTCGCCTGCCGCGAACAACCCTGGAACCACCTGACCGTCGGCCGCAATCATCTGGCTGTCCAGATTGGTCTGCAATCCACCCAGAGATTTGCGCGTTAGTATATGCAACCTAACCGCGATCAACGGCCCATTCGCCGGATCAAGAAACTTATGCGGTTTGGCGGTGCGCACCAACCTGTCACCCCGGTAGCTGCGTGCCGAATGGATCGCCATAACCTGCGCGTCCTTGGTAAACGGATTGTCGATCTGTGCATCTCGTGCCGCGATCTGGGCGTGTAATTTGCCCTTGTCAATCAACGCGTCCTCGGTCAGCTTGTTCATGTCGGCAACCAGTTCAGACAACGTATCGGCAACGACAAAATCCTCGCCATGCTTCTTGAACGCCTCAATTGGGGCAGGGGCACCGCCGCGCGACAACAGGCGGCTTTTTATGACCTCGATCCATTTCTTTGAGGTCAGATCGGGGTTTTGCTCCGACCCGGACAGGGCAAACTCTTTTTCGATGATCTTTTGCGTCAGCACAAACCAGCTATACTCATACCCGGTCTTCAGGATTTCACGCAGCGTCGTCAACGTATCAAATCCGGGCATACACGGCGCAGCAAGCCGGTTACCGGTTGCATCAAACCACATGGATGACGGCCCCGGCAATATCCGAATACCATGCGCGGGCCAGATCGGATCCCAGTTCCGCACACCTTCGGTATAATGCCACATCCGGTCGCCATTGATGACATGCCCGCCGGCCGCCTCAGAAATCGGGATCATCCGCCCGTCAACATGAAACGGTACACCGGCGATCATGTCTTTTGGCGGTTCGCCAAGCCGATCGCGCGGCCAGGCCTTGCGCACCATATCAAAATTGCCGCCAATACCGCCCGATGTCACAATGACAGACGGCGCATATATCTCAAACTCTCCAGTCTTGTCACGGTTGGTTTGAACCCCGCGCGCGGCGGTATCTTCGGCCAGAACCTCGCCCGCAACCCCCTTGGCCGCGCCGTTTTCCATGATGATCAAACTGACCCTGTGGCGAAACTTCATTTCGATCAGCCCGGCGGCCACATGTTCGCGCACGCGCCGCTCAAAATGCTCCATGGCGCCCGGGCCAGTGCCCCATGTCAGATGAAATCGCGGCACCGAATTGCCGTGCCCATCGGCCATTGATCCACCACGTTCCGCCCAACCCACAACCGGAAACCACCGCAGCCCCATATCGTGCAGCCACGGCCGCATTTCGCCAGCCGCAAATTCCAGATAGGCCTCGGCCCATTTGCGCGGCCAATAATCCTCATCGCGATCAAATTGCGCTGACCCCATCCAGTCCATAAGCGCCAGATCATAGCTGTCCTTAATCCCCATGCGCCGCTGTTCCGGCGTGTCGATCATGAACAACCCACCCAGCGACCAAAAGGCCTGACCACCCAAGAAACGCTCGGGCTCCTGATCCAGCAAAATAACTTTCTTGCCCCGATCGCCAAGCTCGGCCGCCGCCGCCAGCCCTGCCAAACCACCACCAACAATAATCGCATCCGCGCTGTTCATCCGCATCCCCCAATTCTTCTCGTCAAAAATACCTCCGCCGGAGGCATCCACATCACCATCCCGCACCAACCTTACCCATAGCGGGCCACAAAGCGACGCAAAATTCCCGCAGGAACCGTTACATCCGCCCCATGACAAACCCGAATCTGCCGCCTCAAATCCTGTGCATCGGCTACGGGGTGAAACTGGGTGGCATAAACGTTCTGCCCAAACCGGATCATCTGGATCGGGCAGGGTGCTGAGGCTAACAAATGCGTACAGCCAGACGGCAATGATTGCACAGCTTCAAAGGCCTCAAACCGTTCAGGAAAACCACCGATCAACAGATCGTTCAGACCCGGAACCACCGCGCACATCGTCGGCCCAACCGCCTCACCAAATTACGCCTTACTGACATCGCCGCCCAAATGTTCCGTCAGAATCCCAAGACCGTAACAGCAGCCCATAAACGGATGATCCGTACCGGTGATCTGCGGCATCAACCCCATGATTTGCGCTTCAATGCGGGCTTCGGTTGACGATCTATCTTCGGGCGCATCGCTGACGAAGCCGGGGCCAACAATAACACCGGCATAGTCGGTCACATCCAGGCATTCGGGCAGATTTTGCTGGTCCAGCCGAATGCGGTGGCTGCGTTCGTCGGCCAAATGACATTTGTCCAAAATGGCCGCAAACTCGCCATCCGCTGCATCACTTTCAGGGTGCAATTGCAGGATCAAAAAACGTTTTATCAAACGTCACAAAGGCCAGAACAGTAAAATAGACGGAATACTAACGGCAACAATCAACACCTCAAGCGGCAGACCCATGCGCCAGTAATCGCCAAACCGATAGCCGCCGGGGCCAAGGATAAGCGTGTTATTCTTATGCCCAATAGGCGTCAAAAATGCCGCCGAGGCCGCCACCGCAACCGCCATCAAAAACGGATCGGGCGACACGCCCAGCGTTTGCGCCATCTGTATCCCAACCGGTGCTGCCACAATTGTGGTCGCCGTGTTGTTCAACACATCCGACAGCGTCATCGTCACAATCATCAATACCGTTAAAATGATCCACGGCGCCATGCCTTCGGTCACCCCAATCAAGGCCCCGGCAATCAATTCCGTGCCGCCAGAGCCTTCTAACGCGGCCCCCAACGGGATCATCGAGCCGAGCAAAACCACCACAGGCCATTCGATATGATCGTAAATTTCGTTCAGTGGCAAAATCCGCGTCAACACATAGGCGATCACCACCAATCCCAATGCGACGGGCAAATAGATGAGCCCCAGTGACGCCGCCATCACCGCGCCGCCAAACAGGCCAATGGCCTGCCAAACTTTGTCTTCAGAGGTGACCGCCAAACCACGCGTTGCCAGCGGTAAACACCCCAACCAGTCGATCACATCGCCACTGCGCCCCTGTGGGCAAAGCAGCAGCAGAATATCGCCCGGCTTTATCACGGTTTTACGCATCTGACTGGTGATCCGCCGCCCTTGCCGCGAAATGCCCATCAGCACCGATCCCTGCCGCCACGCCAGCCCCAGCAATTGCGCCGTTTTACCGGCAATACGCGCGCTTTCCGGCACCACCACCTCAACCACTTCCAGACCTTCACCCGCCGCAGTCAACTGCTCTTGGCGTTTGCTGTCCGAAAAATTCAACGATAACGCTGCTCGGAATTCATCCAAAGCCTCGGGCCCGGCCTCAAGCACCAGCGTATCACCGGCCCGTAGCACGGAATTGGCCGACCGCCCATAACGGCGTTTGCCATCGCGGATCAGGCCAATAATCGCCACATCGGTTTTATCCGCGGTTTCGTCCAACTCTCCCAGCCGTTTGCCAATACGGGGAGAGTCTTCGGGCACCGTCAGCTCGGCAATATACTGCGCCAGATCCGCCGCTCCGGTGTTGTCATCATCGCGATCCGGGATCAGCCGCCAGCCAACCAGCGCCACAAATATCAGCCCGGCCAAGGCCGCAATACCGCCCACCGGGGCGAAATCAAACATGCCAAACGGTTCGCCCAACGCTTCTTGCCGAATCGAGGCAATGATGATGTTCGGCGGCGTGCCGATCAACGTCGCCATGCCGCCCAGAATGGTGGCAAAGCTAAGCGGCATCAGGCTAAGCCCCGGACTGCGCCCGGCTTTGCGCGCGGTCTGCACATCCACCGGCATCAGCAACGCCAATGCGGCGACATTGTTCATAAACGCCGACAAAACTGCACCAATACCACCCATCAGCGCGATATGGCCGCCCAATGGGCGCGTCGCATCAACCAGCGTTCGGGTGATCAGGAAAACAGCCCCAGATCGCACCAGCCCGGCCGAAACAATCAGCACCAGTGCCACCACCAATGTCGCTGGATGGCCAAAGCCGGAAAACGCCTTGTCGGTGGGTACAACACCCAGCACAACACCGGCCATCAGTGCCGCAAAGGCCACCATGTCATAGCGGAATCGACCCCAAAGCAGCAGGCCAAAGACGGCTCCAAACAACGAAAACAGAATGATTTGATCTTGTGTCATTGGCGCAGACTACGGTGGGAATCAACGCCCATCAACCGGCCAATGCCAAGGTGCGGATTGCTGGTGCCGACCAATCCACAATTGGGCCTTTTGGCACAATGCCCAACGGGTTGCGCAACTCGGACGGCGAAAAATACCCCTGTTTGTAAATGTCAAAATCCACTGTCCCCGCGACACCAGGGATCGCATAAAACGCCCGGGTATAATCCCACAGGTTGGGGTAATCGCTAATCTTGCGAATGTTGCATTTGAACGCATAGTGATAGGCCACATCAAACCGCGCCAAGGTCGGAAACAGCCGCAAATCGGCCTCGGTCACGTGATCACCGACAAGGCAGGTGTGATCACCCAGATGTGCCTCGATCAAATCAAGGGCCATGAACAAATCCGTGACCGCCTCGTCATAGGCCACTTGGGTGCGGGCAAACCCGGCGCGATACACGCCATTGTTAATCCGCGGATAAATTAGCGCATTCCAATCGCCGATTTCAGGATCACGTGCGGCGGGATACAGCCTTGCATCCGGGTCAAACACCGTCCCCAGCATCCGCACAATATCGGCGCTTTCGTTGGACACAATACGCTGGGCATTGCGATCCCACAGCACCGGAACGGTCAATCGTCCGGTGTATGGCGGCGATTGCCGGGCATAGACCTGATGCACCGCCCGAACCCCCAGAGCATTATCCGCAAACGCACCATCGGCGTCGTAAACCCAGCCCTGATCGCTGCGCCTTGGCCGCGCGTAGGACACCGAAATCTGATCCTGCAACCCCAACAACACCCGCGCCAGCAGGGTGCGATGCGCCCATGGGCAATTCCACGCCGCATATATGTGATAGCGCCCAGCCTCGGGCAGGTGAACACCCTCTCTCGTGATCCAATGGCGGATTGTGCTGGTGGCGCGTTGAAACACACCATCCAGGTCGGACTCTGGTTCGGGATCCTCGGTGTGGTAGGCCCCGTTTATCATCACACCCATCTGCAGACCCTCCATTCCCGGCCACTTTAGCGATGTTTACCGATCGCAACAGCCCAAAGGCTTGCCCTTGGCCCTGCCTCTGGCCTATAGAACCGCCTGACCTAGCAGGAACGGAGAGCAGACATGGCCGGCCACTCAAAATGGGCAAACATCCAGCATCGCAAAGGGCGTCAGGACGCCGTGCGCTCAAAACTATTCTCCAAACTGTCCAAAGAGATCACTGTCGCCGCCAAAATGGGCGACCCGGACCCGGATCATAACCCGCGTCTGCGCATGGCGATCAAAGAAGGCAAAAGCCAATCCTTGCCCAAGGAGGTGATCGACCGCGCCATCAAGAAAAGCCAGATTGGCGAAGGCGATGAGTACGAAGAAATCCGCTATGAAGGCTATGGTCCCAATGGCGTCGCGGTGATCGTCGAGGCAATGACCGACAACCGCAATCGCACAGCCAGCTCGGTGCGTTCGACATTCGCCAAAAACGGCGGCAATCTGGGCGAAACCGGCAGCGTCGGGTTCATGTTCGACCGCAAGGGCGAGGTCACGTATCTGGCGTCCGTTGGTGATGCCGACACCGTGATGGAGGCCGCGATCGAGGCCGGAGCCGAAGACGTTGAGAGCACCGAGGACGGTCATATCATCTGGTGCGAAGATTTAGACCTTAACGATGTCTCAGCAGCGCTCGAATCCGCATTGGGCGAAAGCCAAAGCACCAAACTGGTGTGGAAGCCGTCAATCAGCACCGACATGGATCTTATTGGCATGCAAAAGCTGATGAAATTGATTGATGCGCTGGAAGATGACGATGATATTCAGCGTGTTACATCAAACTTCGAAGCCTCAGACGAGGTCATGGAACAGCTGTAAATTTGGCATGATATGGGCGTAGGGTGGGTGAAAACCCACGCCTCTCACCTCATCATTTCAAGGCCGCTCGACGGTGATAACAAATGTCGAAAACCATTCGGCCAGATCCCGGATGTCGTCGTCACTTAGTTTACGCACGATGATCGTCATGCGCCGGTCTTCGCGTTCCCCTGAACGAAACGCTTTTAGACTCTTTTCCAGATAAAGCGATGATTGCCCGGCAAGGTTGGGAACCTCCGGGTCGCGGGCGATGCCTTGTTTGCCATGGCAAACCGAACATTTCCGCGCGAGCTCTTTGCTATGCTCAACATCACGTGCCATCGCGGGGGATCCGATCAGGCTCAGCACTGCAATCCCTGCCAAAGCAGACCTGACATATCGATTCATTATTATTGTTCTCCTGCCATCAAAACAGGGGCCCGCAAAACAAGGCCCCTCAAAATAGGGCCGACCACTGCAATTGGTTGGTCGGCCCCTTTGTCATTTCTATTCGGAGTACGTGATCCGATAGATCGCATTGGCGAAATCGTCGGACACCAAAATTGATCCATCTTTCAACTGATGCACATCAACCGGACGGCCATCATATTCGCCGTTCTCGTCAATCCAGCCTTCGGCAAACGGTTCCATCGTGGCGTTGCCCTCATCGTCGATAAAGGTCACCATCACCCGTGCGCCAACCGGCGTTGTGCGGTTCCATGATCCGTGCTGTGCCGAGGAAATGGCGTTCTTATATTTGCCAGGGAACATTTTGCCATTATAGAACGTCATGCCCAAATCCGCCGCATGTGCCACTGTTTCAACCGCTGGGTTGACCACGTCGAACGGTATTTCCTGACCGGTAAATTCCGTGGTCCGTGTTGTGCCACCGCCATACCGAGGGAAGCCGAAATGCTGGCCCTTTTCGGTCTGATGGTTCAGCTCACCGGCAGGAATGCCGTCGCCCATACCGTCAACCTGATTGTCGGTAAACCAAAGTTCGCCGGTGACCGGATGAAAATCATGGCCAACTGAATTGCGGATGCCGGTGGTGTAAACTTCGCGGTTTGCCCCATCGCGATCCATACGGATGATGCCACCGATACCGTTTGCCATAAACGGCTCAACTTTATCTTCTGGTGTCACGTTGAATGGCTGGCCCAAAGACACATAAACCTTGTCATCCGGCCCAATCTTAACAACCCGCGCCGTATGGTTATAGCTTTCGTCCTCAGCCGGAATAAGCGTGCCTTGTGGAACAATGGGCACCGCCACGATATCCGGGCTTTCCTGGAAGAACTCAGCCGCCGGGAACATCATCACGCGGTTCCGCTCGGCGATGAACAGGAACCTGTCTTTGGACCATGCCACCCCGTTGGGGACGTCAAAATCAAGCACCGGGGCGAAATCTTTGACTTCGTCCGCAATGTCATTGCGATCGCGGTCCATGACGGACCAGACCTTTGATTTCTTGGTGCCAACAATAAGCACGGTCCCTTGTGGGGCCATCGCCATATGGCGTGCATCCGGAACCAGCGCATACAATTCGGTGTTAAAGCCGTCCGGCAGTTTAATGCCTTTCAGGGTCTCACGAATCGAATCTGCTTCGGCGGTATTTTGGTCAACATAGGTAAACCCGTTGCCCCCGGTTGACTGGAACGCGCCTAGCTTGGCCAGTGTATCCTGTTGTGCCATGGCAACAATTGGCACCATGCCAACGCATAATGCGCCAATAGCGCAGTAGGTTGAAAATCTCTTTATCATTGGTATGCCTTCCCATTTTCTCGCATTGGTAACAAAAAATTACCAAAGGTTGAAGAAAGGTCAATAAAAATTTCCCTCGGAGTAAATTTCAATGGCCATCAGGTGCGCAAGTAAAAGATACACCTATAGTCGTAATTACCGAAATGTTCTTTTTCCGGCATATAAAAAACCCTAAGTTGTTATATTAGTCACGATTTCGACAAGGTTCCTGATCACGTTCCTGTTATAACCAATTGGGAAAATTGGGTATTCTGGATTACCAATTGTTCGCTATTGAAAGAAGGTTGCTATCGCGTCCAGCGGCTTTTTCACCTTGGCCACGCTTGGCACTGTTGCGTCCTCAGACGGATGCCCCACCGCGATGATCATCGTCGGTTTTTCAGAGCCGGGCCGCCCCAACGCTTTGTTCAGAAATTTCATCGGGTTGGGCGTGTGGGTCAGCGTCACCAGCCCGGCGTTATGCAGAGCGGTCAACAAAAACCCGGTGGCGATATTGACGCTTTCGGGCACGTAATAGTTTTTATACCGTGTGCCGTCGGCAAATTCACCCCAGCGCTGGGCGAACACAACTATTAGCCACGGCGCTACTGTCAAATGCGGTTTGTCGGCATCGGTACCAATCGGTTCCAGCGCCTTGATCCATTCATCGCCACCGCCACCGGCATAAAACCGGCGCTCTTCGGCCTCGGCCTCATGGCGAATTTGCTGTTTCAGGGCAGGGTTGGCAATTGCTACAAAATGCCAGGGCTGGTGGTTCGCCCCGGACGGCGCCGTTCCTGCGGTGCGAATGCAGGTTTCGATAACCTCACGCGCCACCGGGCGTTCAGAATAATCCCGCACCGAATGACGGGTCCGGATGTGGTCATAAAACGCCAATGCGGCGTCGCGCATTTCGGCGTCGGTCAGATTGGCCCGATCCGGCAATGGGATCGCAGAATAATTTAGGCTGTCTTTGGTAAACATGGGTGCTCTTCTTTTGTCTTGCGGGGGGGGGTGTTAGTGCGCAATCAGAACTTTGCGCGCGGCCTTTTGCACGGCCTGTGTTACGGGCTCTAGCGACGGCGCCATGATCCGGCTGACTTGCCACGTTAGCGGCACATCCAGCGGCGCATTCGCGATAAGCGTCACCAGCTGTGCATTGCGCAGCGGCCCGCGTACCAGATGTTCGGGGTTCATCCCCCAGCCAAGCCCGGCGCGGGTGGCGTCGACAAAGGACTGCGACGCGGGCAGGAAATGCGTTGGCGGTGAAATCCGCTGGCCCAGCTGTTCAAATATCCAGGTACGCTGCAACGCGTCCTTGGCGTTGAACGTCAGGCAGGGCGCTTTGGCCAGGGCCGTCGCCCCATCGCCAAACCAGCGATGTTTGAAATCGGGATTGGCCGTCGCCACATACCGCAGTGATCCCAGCGCGATGCTGTCACAGCCGGTGACCGGTTTGCCACCCGAGGTGATCGCGGCGCTGACTTCGCCCCGGCGCAGCCAATCGGCACTGTGATCCTGATCGTCGATCACCAGATCAAACAGCACATCCGGCACCTCGGTCATCGCGGCCACAAACCACGTGGCCAGACTGTCGGCGTTGACCGCAATGCGCAATCGGACATTGCCTTTGCTGTGCTCTAACGACAGATCGCGGCTTAGTTGGGCCTCGAGTAATCCAACATCCTCGGCATGTTTTGCCAGCCGCAGCCCGGCATCGGTGCCGATGCAGGGCGTGCCGCGTTGGATCAGCGTAGCGCCGACCTGATCCTCAAGCGCCTTGATCCGTTGTGAAATGGCCGACGGGGTAACGGCCAGATCCGCCGCCGCCAACTCAAAGTTGCCGCACCGCAGGACCGATGCCAATGCCGCCAGATGATGGGGGTTGAATTGCATTAGCTAGGCTTATCCATGGTGAAGATAATTAATTGGATTACAGGCCTTGGGCGGCGTAGTCAAACCTACACAGCCTGTATAGGAGCCACTATGAGCCCTGCCTTTCTATCCGGATTTGCCCTGGGCTTTGGCCTGATTTTGGCCATTGGCGCGCAGAACGCCTTTGTTTTGCGCCAGGGGTTGCGGCGGGAACATGTGTTCTGGGTCTGCCTGACCTGCGCGGTTTCCGATGCTATTCTGATCGTCGCTGGCATCGCCGGATTTGGCGCGTTGGCCACCGCAGTGCCATGGTTTGAGCCGATTATGCGCTATGGTGGTGCGGCATTTCTGATCTGTTATGGCGCCAGCAACCTGCACAGCGCCTGGCAAGGCGGCACCGCATTGGACGTGACGGGCGGCGCGCAAACCTCGTTTGTGGCGATATTGGCGACGTTGTTGGCGTTCACCTGGCTAAATCCGCATGTCTATCTGGATACGGTGGTGCTCATCGGATCGGTATCATCACAATATGACAGCCGGTTGTGGTTCGGCATTGGCGCCGTCACCGCCAGCTTTGTCTTTTTCTTCGGGCTTGGCTATGGCGCGCGTTTTCTGACCCCGTTTTTTGCCCGCCCCAAGGCCTGGCAGGTGCTGGATTTGCTGATCGGGCTAACCATGTGGGTCATTGCCGCTAAATTACTTACCATGTGAAGGGTTGCGCCGGGCCAAAATTGGGTATTGAAGTTGGCTATGGCCTCAACCTCGCCCCCCAAACCGGTAGTATCAAACACCACCAAGGGTGTATTCTGGATGCTCGTAACCGGCATTTGCTTTGTCGGCGTTACCGCCCTTGTCAAATATCTGGGGCCCCGCATTCCGCCGACCGAGGCTGCGTTTCTGCGGTACTTACTGGGTTTATTGTTCCTGCTGCCGATGTCAAAGCGGGTATTTGCGGCGCATCTTACCCGCCGTCAAAAGACCCTGTTTGGAGTGCGCGGCGGGCTGCACGCCATTGGGGTCGTTTTGTGGTTTTTCGCCATGACCCAGATCCCGTTGGCCGAAGTCACCGCCATGAGCTATCTGTCACCGGTTTTTGTAACCCTCGCGGCTGTGGTGTTTTTGCACGAAAAACTGGCCGCGCGGCGGATTGCGGCGGTGGTTTTTGCGCTAATCGGCGCGGTTATTATCCTGCGCCCGGGATTTCGCGAACTGAATGGCGGGCATCTGGCCATGCTGATTAACGGCGTACTGTTTGCCGGCTCATATCTGCTGGCCAAGGTGCTGGTGGACGAGGTTGATCCGCTGGTCGTCGTGACAATGCTGTCGGTCTGGGTGACATTGGTGCTGGCCCCGTTTGCGGCGCTTGCCTGGGTCACGCCAACCCTCACCGAAATCGCGGTGCTTGCTGCGGTCGCCTGTTTCGCCACCGTTGGGCACTTTACCATGACGCTGGCATTTAAGGCGGCGCCGATGACGGTGACGCAGCCGGTAACGTTTTTGCAATTGGTCTGGGCGGTGGCATTGGGCGCGCTGATGTTCCACGAACCGGTGGATATTTGGGTGGTTATCGGCGGCAGTGTCATCCTAGGCTCGATCACCTTTATCACCTGGCGCGAAGCGGTGCTTAATCGTCGCGCCATCACCCCGGCAGCCCCGGCAACCAAAGTCTGAATCCGCATTCAAACGCTTGCACGCAAGGCCATGTCTTGGCTAGGTTGTCGCAACGTGAACAAGGATAAGCCGCGAATGATAGACCTGAGGTCCGCCGCCGTACTCGCCCTGATGATGTTGACGCCGGCTGCTGCATGGGCCGGATTGGAAATCTGCAACGAAACCTCGGCCAAACTGACGGTTGCGATTGGCTATAAAGACGGCGACGATTGGGTGTCCGAGGGCTGGTGGAACATCGCGGTTGACGACTGCGCCACCCCTCTCAAAGACGAGCTGACGGGGCGGTTTTACTATTACCGCGCTTTGGTTTCAGGGCGTGAATTTCGGGATGAAAATATCGCGTTCTGCACCGTGGGCAAGGCTTTTACCATTGTCGGCGACAGTAATTGCGACGCGCGCGGCTATGACAAATCCATGTTCAGCAAGATTGATACCGGTAAGACTGCAAAGCATTTTACCTTTACCATCACAGAGGCCGGATTTCCGACCCCGACAGAAGAACCAACCCCCGAACCTGAACTCGAGTCGGAAAGCAGCTCAACCGCGCCGGGGACCGATGGCCGCCCCTTCGTTGAATCCGCAACATTGCAGGAGTGCCTTGGCGGCAGTGGCGAGCGGTATTGCAGTTTTCACGCCGACGGCATGAAGTTTTTCGTCGCCGATGACGGGCGCACGCCATCCCACATTTTCAATTCGCTGCAATCTATGGATATCGGAAGCCCGATCACTGTTGAGGGGGATGTGGTCGCGGTTTACGGTCATACCTCTGAGATTGTTTTGCGCAGCCTAACCACGCGGTCATGGTCCGGCGCGGACATATTGCTCGATAAAATGCAGGGCCAGTGGTACGCAAAAGATGATCAAAACACGCAATTCACCATTCTGGGGTCTGAGCGTGAAAACACCAATAGCGGCGCGATCACCGGCATGGATTACCTTAGCGTGCAGGAATGGTGCGCCGGGTTTGAAAGCAGCGGTTCCTATCTATATGTGCGC
>JBLHMP010000062.1:0-25502 GCA_047623555.1 Granulosicoccus sp. | reverse complement strand
CGCGAGCAACATTCCCAACCCGGCTGCGGTGCGTGCGCTTTGCATATTGCTCATACGACGTGCAATATGACCGTTGGCAATATGGGCGGCCTCATGTCCGATGACAGCCTGCAACGCCCCCGCCGACTGAACCCTCTGAATCAGGCCGTAGTTCAAAAATATCGTCCGATTGTCGACCACAAAGGCATTCAGTTTGCTGTCATCGACCACCAATATCCGCACCCGTGTCGGACTAAGCCCGGCGGACCGTAAGATCGGCGCCGCCAGTTGGCTAAGCGCATGTTCGATCCCGGCGTCGCGCAACAGTGTAATCGCGCCAACCTGGATCGTTGACATCAGATATAAACACAGCGTCAGCCCGATCACCGGACTTTTAGACAGAACCGGGCTTTTGGACAGTATAGGGTCTTTGGGAAATGGCGAAACAAAGATTGACCCTAGCCGGGATAAGCGCTCAATAAACATGACCTCACAATGAAAGAAACCCATGCGAAACTCAACCCGCGCCAACGTCGATCCCTTCATCGTGATGGACGTGATGGAGGCCGCCCGTAAAGCCGAAGATGCTGGCCGTCACATTATCCATATGGAGGTCGGCCAGCCCGGCACCGGCGCGCCCAAAGGGGCCACGCGGGCATTGGCGCGCGCCATGGAAGCAGACGCTTTGGGCTATACCGTGGCGCTTGGACTGCCCGCGTTACGTCAGCGTATCGCGCGGATGTATGGCGATTGGTATAACGTCGATCTGAACCCGGATCGCGTGGTTATAACCCCTGGATCGTCCGGCGGATTTCTGCTGGCGTTCACCGCACTTTTTGACAGCGGCGATCGGGTCGGCATCGGCGCACCGGGCTATCCGTCGTACCGCCAGATCCTCAGCGCCTTGGGTTTGGTGCCGGTGGATTTATCAACCGCGCCCAAAAACCGGCTGCAGCCGGTGCCTGCCGATTTTGCCGGGCTTGATCTGGCCGGGCTAATGGTGGCGTCACCGGGCAATCCGACGGGCACGATGCTGGACCGCGCGGCGATGTCGGGTTTGATCGAAGCGACGCAGGCGATGGGCGCGTCATTTATTTCGGACGAGATTTATCACGGCATTGAATATGAGGCCAAAGCCGTCACCGCGCTTGAGTTGACCGACGAAGTCTATGTGATCAATTCGTTCTCGAAATACTTTAGCATGACTGGCTGGCGGGTTGGTTGGATGGTGGTGCCCGAAGATCAGGTGCGGGTGGTGGAACGCATTGCCCAAAACATGTTCATCTGCGCACCGCACGCCAGTCAGGTTGTGGCCCTCGCGGCGATGGACTGTGATGACGAACTGCAGGGCAATCTGGCGATCTATGCCGCCAACCGGGCGCTGATGCTGGACGGGTTGCCGCGTGCCGGGTTCAGCAATATCGCACCACCGGACGGGGCGTTCTACGTCTATGCTGATGTGTCGGACCTGACGACAGATAGCCGCGCCTTTGCCGCTGAGATACTGGACAAGGCAGGCGTTGCGGTAACGCCGGGGCTTGATTTTGATCCCATTCGCGGCGCCACAACCCTGCGGTTTTCCTATGCGCGGGCAACGGCGGACATCACAGAAGGGCTGGTGCGATTGGCGCGATTTATGGCGGAACGTAAAAGCGAAAAACACGGGTAGACGCCGTTTCGCAGCCGTTTCCAAATGCGCCCCGATTGTTTATCGTGTGCGCAAAACACAAGGTTTTTGAGTATGAACAGGTTTCGACAGGTTTTGGTGGCGCTTTGGCTGCTGCCAACCGCCGCTTTCGCGCAGGATTTCAGCGGGCTGGCGCGCATTGATGCGTCCCAAAGCGCCATTATTGATCTGGGCCGTGATGGCGTGCAGATTGATCTGCAACTGTCGTTGGGCGTGCCGTATCGGGTGTTCACGCTGGATGGCCCACCGCGTCTGGTTCTGGATTTCCAAGAGGTCGATTGGAGTGCCTTGCAAGATCACGATATGTTGGCCACGGACCGCATCAAACAGGTACAGTTTGGCACATATGTTCCCGGATGGTCGCGTTTGGTGGCTGATTTGGGCACCCCGATGCAAGTTGCCAGTGCTGGGATTACGGTGAATGCTGTCACCGGTGGCGCGCATCTGACCCTCACGTTGACGCCGGTTTCTGCCGACGAATTTGCCAGCCAAACCGGTGCTCCAAAGGATGCACGTTGGGATTTGCCAACACCCGAGGATGTCGCGAAAATACCCGCCAAATCGCCGGAGGCGCCATTGATTGTGGTGCTGGACCCGGGGCATGGCGGCATTGATCCGGGGGCCGAACAGGAAGGCGTTATCGAAAAGGACCTGATGCTGACCTTCGCGCGCGAATTGCGCGAACTGTTGCTGCGCGGTGGCGGCTTTGAGGTGATTATGACCCGTGACACCGATCATTTTGTGTCGCTTGAGCGGCGAATTTCAGTGGCACATCAGGCCGGGGCGGATGTGTTTATCTCGTTGCACGCGGATTCGCTCGCCGAAGGGTTGGCGCATGGCGCGACGGTGCATGTGTTGTCGCGCGATGCCTCTGATGTGGCCAGCGCCAAACTGGCGGAACGCCATGATCGCGGCGACCTGTTGTCTGGTGTTGATCTGAGCGATGCGGATGATCAGGTCACCGACATTCTGCTGGATCTGGCACGCCAAGAAACCCAGCCGCGCACCGAAGCCATGGCCGATGCGCTGGTGTCGGCGATGGCCCAGACCGGTGGCCCGATGAACCGCCGCCCGCTGCGATCCGCGGCGTTTTCGGTGCTAAAGGCCGCCGATATTCCATCGGTTCTGATCGAAATTGGTTTCATGTCGAGCCCGCGCGATCTGAAAAACCTGCAAGATCAGACATGGCGGGCCAGCATGGCACAGGGCATTCGCGCCGGATTGCTAAATTGGCGCAAAGCCGATCTAGCGCAGCGCGCGCTGGTGCGGCAGTAATTAAATAGTAATCATTTTCCAGACAAATTGCAGTAGTGGGAACAGTATAGGAACATCCGTAACGAAAGGCGCGGTTCGTATGAATGATTACTCAGTTTACCTGCCAGATATTTCGCTTGCCTATTCTGCCTTTCTGTTGGGAATGGCCAGCCCCGGACCCAATATTATGGCCGTCATCGGCACCTCGATGAGCGTTGGTCGCGCATCCGGTATTGCGCTTGCCCTTGCGCTTGCCTCCGGGTCGCTCACCTGGGCGGTTCTGACCGTGTTGGGCTTGGCGGCATTGCTGTCGGTCTATGCGGGCGTTTTTTTCATCAAAGTGTTTGGCGGGCTTTACCTGTTATTCCTTGCCTATAAAGCGTTCAAATCGGCGGCGTCGCCCGGTGATATCAAGGCGCAGAAACTTGCCGGGCCCGAGACATCGCCAATTGGCAATGCGTTGCGCGGCTATGTTATTCAGATGACCAATCCAAAGGCGGCGCTTGTGTGGATCGCGATTATTTCGCTGGGGCTGAAACAGGGCGCACCGATGTGGGGCGGGGCGGCGATTGTGATTGGGACGTTCATTTTGTCGGTGGTTTTTCATCTCATTTACGCCGTTGCGTTCACAACTCCGGTGATGGTGCGCGTCTATGGGCGGGCGCGGCATTATATACAGGCGACGCTTGGGGCGTTTTTTGCCTTTGTCGGGATCAAATTACTGAGTTCCGAAGTTTGAAACTGGTCTTTTGAGCAAAAACAATATTGGAAAAGGAGTGTTTTGGGCCGTTCTTTGCCATATCGTGTTTTGACCCTTGCGCTGACAGTCCCTATATTGTCCGGACCACCTGAAAAAGGGCCGTAATGTGATCAGGTTTATACTCTCATTTTTTGGAGCGATCTTTTCGCTTGTGACACTGGGCATCGCTGTGATTGCCCTAAGCATCGGCGCGATATTCTGGGTCTATGGGCGCGATCTGCCCAGCCACGAATCGCTTGCCCAATACAAACCGCCAACCATCAGTCGAATCTATTCGGGCGAGGGGCGTATCATCGACGAATTCGCCCGCGAACGCCGTCTGTTCACGCCCTCCAACGACGTTCCGGATATGGTGAAACAGGCGTTTATCTCGGCTGAAGACAAGAATTTCTATACCCACAAGGGCTATGACATGCGCGGCATCGCCGCCGCTGGCATCGAGGCGGTGCGATCGCGCGGCAAATCCGTGCGCGGCGCATCAACCATTACCCAGCAGGTGATGAAGAACTTTTTGCTATCTGGCGACCGCAAGATTGAACGTAAGATCAAGGAACTGATCCTTGCTGCCCGTCTCGAGGAGACGTTGAACAAAGAGCAAATCCTTGAACTTTACATGAACGAGATTTTCCTCGGGCAAAATTCCTATGGGGTTGCTGCGGCCTCGCAGACCTATTTCAACAAAACGCTGGACGAACTGGCCCCCCATGAGGCGGCCTTTTTGGCGTCTTTGCCAAAAGCCCCTTCAGATTTTCACCCGGTAAGGCGCAAAGAGCGGCTGTTGTCGCGACGTAACTTTGTGCTCACAGAGATGTTTGAAAACGGTTACCTGACCGAGGCCGTTTACGAGGTTGAGGTCGCGCAACCGCTGCGGTCGGTTCAGAACGGCGATTTCGCCAGTTTTCGAACCGCCTTGCCACCGCGCGATTATTTCACCGATGAAATCCGCCGCCAGCTGAGCCGTGACTTTGGCGAAGGTGAATTTTTCACCGGCGGTTTCACGGTGCGGGCCACCATAGACGAAGAAATGCAAATCGAAGCGGCCAAAGCCCTGCGCACCTCGTTGGAGAAATATGATCGCAGCCAAGGGCTGTGGCGCGGCACCGAGCAAACCATTGCTGTGGATCAGTTGGGCGACGAGACCCTGTGGCGCGCCGCCCTTGGTGATTTGGTGCTGTCGCGCGATATCGATCTGGTAAGCCAGTGGTATCCGGCGGTCGTACTTGAGGTCGGCTCCAAAAACGCCCGCATCGGCATCGAAGGTGTTGATGAGGACGCAGATGGTCACTGGATCGTTGCCAAAGATGTGCAATGGGCGCGCAAGCTGCTTCCGGGCAAGGCGCGTGCGAAAGAGGCCAAGATTGCCGGTGATCTGCTAACGGTTGGCGAGGTGGTTTATGTACGCGCCATGATCGACGATGATGACGGGTCTTTCATTCGCTGGACATTGCGGCAATTGCCCGAAGTACAGGGCGGCTTTGTCGCGATGGACGTGAATTCGGGCCGGGTTTTGGCAATGCAAGGCGGATTTTCGTATCAGAGTTCGGTGTTTAACCGCGCCACACAGGCGCAACGCCAGCCGGGGTCTAGTTTCAAACCGTTCGTCTATGCGGCGGCTCTTGATAGTGGTTATAGCCCGGCGACCATCGTGGTGGATGCGCCGATTGAGATCAACACACCGCAGGGTCTGTGGCGGCCACGCAATTCGTCAAACAAATTTTACGGACCGACGCCGCTGCGTACTGGTATTGAACGATCACGGAACCTGATGACCATCCGATTGGCACAAGAGGTCACCATGGGCGTGGTTGCAGGCTATGCCGAACGCTTTGGAGTTTATGAGGAACTTGGCCCGTATCTGGCAAACGCGTTGGGATCACAGGAAACCACGCTTTATAAAATGGTTGCTGCCTACGCGATGTTTGCCAATGGCGGCGAGCGTGTTGAGCCGACATTGGTTGACCGGATTCAGGATCGCAATGGCGAAACGATCTATCGCCATGACCAACGCGATTGTGTTGGTTGTGACTCGGCCAACCTGGCGACAAACGCATTGCCAAGGATTGTGAGTAACCGCGAGCAGGTGATGGACCCCATCACCGCCTACCAGCTGACGTCAATGATGAAGGGCGTGGTTGATCGTGGCACCGCATCGGGGCATGTGAACCTGAGCGTGCCGGTGGCGGGTAAAACCGGCACCACCAACGAGGCACGGGATGTTTGGTTCATCGGCTTTACCAGCAATATCGTGGCGGGCTGTTATATAGGGTATGACCGTCCGCGCCCATTGGGTCGCGGGGCCTATGGGGCGTCAATGTGTGGGCCAGTGTTCCAGTCGTTCATGGAAAAGGCCATCGACAAATTTGGCGGTGGTCCGTTTGAAGTGCCGCCAGGTGGCCATTTCATCAAAATTGACCGCTATACCGGGTCGCGCCTGCCAGATAGTGCCAGCGGCGAATATGTCGTGGCCGAATATTTTCGCAATGGCCAGGACCCGTTGTTTGGGCGGTCCTATGATGGCGGCTTTGCGATGGGGGCGGATCTGCCATTGGTGCAGGAAATCGTCGACAGTGGACGAAGGGTCGAAACCTCAACCGGGGGCACCGCCGTGGTCGGACCCAAAGCGACATTCGGAACAATCAGTTCCGGCGGACTTTACTGACCGCTTGCCCGTCAATGCGGGCTGGTCTATCAACAATGTTCAAGCCTTTAATTCGCAGGATTCCGCATGCGCGCTGAGACGCAAAACACTGTCGCCGAGATTGAAAAGTCGCTGAACTTATTAGGCCAGAGAATGGATCGGGAGACCGCGCCACATCGGCTTGAGGAATTCAATGCACGGGTCGAGGATCCCAATCTGTGGGATGATCCAACAGCGGCGCAAAAGCTGATGCGCAACCGGCAAATGCTGGTGGACGCGATGGAGACCTATTCCAGCATCAAGCAGGATATGACCGACAACATTGAGTTGATCGAGTTGGGCGAGATGGAAGATGACAGCGAAGTTGTCGAAGAGGCCGAAGTGGCGCTGAAGGCGCTGGCGACAATGGCGGCGCAAAAAGAGCTCGAGGCGTTGCTGGATGGCGAGGCCGATGGCAATGACACCTTTCTGGAAATCAATTCCGGGGCCGGGGGCACCGAAAGCTGTGACTGGGCGTCGATGCTGGCGCGAATGTATGTACGGTGGGCCGAGAAAAAGGGCTATAATGTTGAATTGCAATCAGAAACCTCTGGTGAAGAGGCCGGGATTAAGTCGGCAACTTACAAAATATGCGGTCAGAATGCCTATGGTTGGTTGAAATCGGAAAGCGGCGTGCATCGGCTGGTGCGCATATCGCCGTTTGATTCTGCGGCCAAGCGGCATACCTCGTTCAGCTCAATTTGGGTCTATCCGGTGGTTGATGACAACATCGACATCGAAGTGAACCCGTCGGATATTCGTATTGATACCTATCGGTCGTCCGGAGCTGGCGGACAGCATGTGAACACCACGGATTCAGCGGTGCGGATTACCCACTTTCCCACTGGCATCGTTGTCACCAGTTCGGTGAAATCACAGCATCAGAACCGTGATATCGCCATGAAAGCGCTAAAGTCGCGGCTGTACCAGCAAGAGCTGGACCGACGTAATGCGGCGATCAATGAAGCCCATGAAAACAAGGGTGATGCCGGTTGGGGAAACCAGATCCGGTCGTATGTTTTGCAGCCCTATCAAATGGTCAAAGACCTGCGCACCAGCTATGAAACGTCGGACACCAAGGGCGTGTTGGACGGTGATCTTGATGCGCTGATGGCGGCGACGTTGGCGATGAATGTGGCCGGTAAAAGCCGCGCCCAAGCGCAGAGCGAATAACGCTAGAAGCGTGGGTTTTCACCCACCCTACGCCGCTCTTGTGAGGGTTGGTCTCCCTTGGGGGAGGTTGCGGGGCTTTTCATTGTGAAAATCGGCGGCTAGGCTGGGGAAACTCTCTGACTAAGGCCGCTAAATATGTCTCTGACCCGACGCTCTGCTACCGAACTATTGTTTGATCTGACCACAGGAGAGCTGAGCGCTGCCGCGTTGATGCAGGCCACCCTGAGTCAGATCGAGAGGGTGAACCCCAAAGTTAACGCCATTGTTGCATTGCGCGATGCGGATGCGTTGATGGCCGAGGCCACTGCTGCGGATCAATCCAGATCGCGCGGTTTAGTGCATGGTCCGCTGCATGGTTTGCCCATTGCAGTCAAGGATTTGGCCGATGTTGCGGGCATTGTCTCGTCCCATGGCTCGCCTATATTTGCCGGGCATGTCCCGGATAAGGACGCGCTAATTGCCCAGCGGATGCGCGACGCCGGGGCGATATTGATCGGCAAATCCAATGTTCCGGAATTTGGCCTTGGGTCGCATTCGTTTAATCCGGTTTATGGGGTGACGCGCAATCCTTATGATCTATCGGTTAGTGCTGGCGGCTCATCTGGTGGGGCCGCAACCGCGCTTGCCACTGGCATGACCGCGCTGGCGGACGGGTCCGACATGATGGGCAGTTTGCGCAACCCGGCGGCGTGGAACAACGTTTATGGGTTCCGACCCAGTTTCGGGCGTGTGCCGGCAGAGCCTGAGGGAGATACGTTTCTGCACCAATTGGCCACCCATGGGCCGATGGCGCGCAGCCCCGAGGATATCGCGCTTTTACTGGATGTGATATCTGGCGCTGACCCGCAACAAATGCATGGCTACCCGGTGGCTGACATCGCGCCGCTTGGTGCCGTGGACCCCAAAGGTCTGCGGATCGGCTGGCTTGGCGATTGGGGCGGGGCCTTTGCGATGGAGCTGGGGATTTTGGAGTTGTCACGGGATTCGTTGCGGGTGTTTGAGGATTTGGGGTGCCATGTTGAGCCCGTTGCGCCACCGTTTTCGGCGGATGCAATGTGGGACAGTTGGATCACCCTGCGGTCCTGGTCGGTGGCGATGGGATTGGCGCCGTTGATGAATCGCAAGGCCGATTTGAAAGACACGGCATTGTGGGAAATTGAGCGTGGCCTGGCGTATTCCGCAGTAGAGGTGCATCAGGCCAGTGTGGTGCGGTCGCAATGGTTTCGAGCGGCTGCCACGCTTTTTGATCGCTATGATGCGTTGGTTTTGCCAAGCGCGCAGGTTTGGCCGTTTGCCACAGAGCTGCCTTATCCGACCGAAATAGCCGGGCAGGCGATGGATACCTATCATCGCTGGATGCAGGTGGTTGTGCCGGTCAGCCTGATTGGCCTGCCCAGTCTGGCGATGCCTTGCGGGTTTGGCGCTGCAGGTTTACCCGGAGGCGTGCAAATATTTGGCCCGCGTGGTGGCGATGCGCCGTTGTTGGCGTTGGGCGCTGCCTATCATGCGGCGACACAATGGCCGCAAAAACGTCCGGCACTGGTAGAGAGCATTTGAGCGAACACCCGGATTTTGGCATTCCGACCCTAGGTCCGGTCAGTTTTCAAACCCTGCGAACGGCGCTAAAACGCGGTATGTTGGATGTGCGCCGCGCGCCGCTATATGGTTTGATATTCTCGGGGTTTTACGTGCTGGCCGGCTGGGCGATGATCTGGATTACGACGGAAACCCAGACGACGCTATGGCTCGTTCTGGCGGCGATCGGGTTTCCGTTGATCGGGCCATTTGCAGCCGTTGGTCTGTATGAGGTCTCTCGTCGACTTGAGATGGGCGAACCGCTGCGTTGGAATGAGATTTTTGGAGTTATTTTGCATCAGAGCCGACGTCAACTGCCATCACTCTGCGCCATAATTGTCTTTATATTTCTGTTCTGGTTCTTTCTTGGCCATATGATTTTTGCGCTGTTTATGGGGCTGACGACGATGACCAATGTGTCGACGTCAATAGAGGTGTTTCTGAGCGTGAATGGGATGACCATGTTAACCGTCGGCAGCATGATTGGGGCGCTATTTGCGTTGTTGCTTTACATGATTACGGTGCTGTCTCTGCCATTGTTGTTGGATCGTGAAATCGATTTTGTCACCGCGATGATCACCAGTTTTCAATATGTTCTGACCCATCCGGTGCCGATGTTATGCTGGGCATTGTTTGTCGCGGTAATTACCTTTGCGGCGTTGATACCGGGGTTTTTGGGGTTGTTTTTGGTGTTGCCGCTGCTCGGACACGCAACCTGGCATCTTTATGATCAACTGCGAGTGGCGGATTAGATTTTTTGCCTCCGGCGGGGATATTTTTGGAAAGCAGAAAGCGCAAGAACGCGTTTCAGAGCCGGGCGCGCAGAACCGCACTGTCAGGATGATCTGTTTCTAAAGCAAAGACATAGGCATGGGTTAGGTAGAACCGTTTTGCCTGTTCAGTAGGGGCTTGGTCGGCGGCCAAGGTGTAAAGTGTCACCAAAGCCGCCCGATCGTTTTTTGCATGCGCCGCCAAAAGCCGCCCGTCCAGATCGTTCATTCTGCGGCTAGATCCTGGGCGCGGTGGGCGTCGATCTTGCTGGCCACCCAGTCGTGAAAAAGATGCGTCGGATTGTCCATAACGGGCGAGAACCGGCCACCGTCAAACCCGGGTGCTGCACGACCGCGTTGCATGCCTTGCACAACAAAGATGTCCTCTTTGAACACCAGTTTCCATTGTTCGGTGTTGGCGACCCGCAGATCGGCATCGCTGTTGTCTGAGGCATAGTAGATGTGGACGTTTTCAGTGGTTTTTGCCGGACCTTCGGGGACCAGAATGATGGTAAACGCGTGATCGCGATGCACGCCCAGCAGGACGTTGGGATAGACAGCGATATATTCGGCGGCTTTGTTCCAGACTGGGCTTAGCCCGTCAAAATCGCTGAACTTCGCGCCGTTATCACCAGCAAGTTGGCGATACACCGTGGTGCCTTGACCGGAAAACTGGCCGGGCTCTTGGATGTGATAATGATCCTCAAGCCGGGAATAGCTATTCAGTCCGGGGTGTATCCAAGGCAAATGATAGCTCTCGCAGTAGTTTTCGACCGCCAGTTTCCAGTTGCAATCTACCGTCAACGAGAACCGGCTGTCGTCACCGCCATGAAACAGCGGTTTGTCAAACTCGGCCCAGCGCGCAATGACAGCAGCCATTGCGTCCTCAAATTTTGGGGCATCGCCAGAAATGTTGATCCAGACCACATCGCGCCAGATATGGCTGCGCACCTCGATCAGGCCCAACAAATCGCGGTCGATGCCGTCGTGTTCGTTGACGCCGGGGCCGCCCACATGTGGGGTAATAACCAGGCGCCCTTGCGTGGAATAGCACCAACTGTGATAGGGACAGCGAATGGCGCCTTCTATTTTGCGCGGTTTTTCGACCAGAATCATGCCGCGATGACGGCAAATGTTCTGAAATACCCGAATTTGGCCGGTTTTGTCGCGGATCAGCAGCAGCGGCATGTCCAAAAAGGTGATCGGAACCGCGTCACCTGCCTCAGGTACGTCCGCCGCCACAGCTAATCCGGCCCATTGCGACGCAAGCAGGGCGGTTTTTTCTTCTTCATAGACCGCAGGGGCGGTGTAATGGGCGTTTGGCAGCCCATTCGCCTGATGGATGGGACGGCGAACCTGTGTCAGGTCAGTGGAATTTGTAGACATGGTAAAACCCTCAAATGGCTAGGCCAGTCATACCGTGTATTTGTCGGGTGTCCGTTCAATCCGCGACGTGACTTTTCTCACTGCGACATGGGGCTGGTCATTAGCGGAATGGTTCATCCGGTTTCAGAAGGCGGCGATGAAACGGTTTCAGGTCATCCTCGGTTGTGAAACCGCTGGATCGTCCGGCGGCCAAAATCTTAGAGGTGTCGGTGCCCAAATGTTCATAGACCAGACGCACGATACGGGTGTCTGAGGCGCTTTCGGGGACGGTTCGTGTAGCATAGCCAACCCAATAATTGTTTTCAAACGAGGCCACTTGCGTCAGATAGTTAAACGAACAGGTCATCGCATTGCGCCGCGATACTATGGCGGCGACGCCGTCCTCGTGGCGGGTCAGATAGCCGCGATATTCGCGGGTCTGAGGGTCAAGGGGCAGGCCCTGATGTTGCATCGACTTACGACTTTCATAGCCGCGCAGAAATGTATTGCCCGATTTGCGAAAGATATAGATCACGCCGGTGACGAAATTTGTTTCTTCCATAAAACTGCGGCGTGAAAACTGATAAAACCCGTTCGGAAAGTAGCTCTCTGGGATGTCATGCAGCCGGGCGCCAACAAAGTTTGACAAATAGGGGTCTGATAGCAGACCACCCTGACTTTCCAGATCGTCAGCTGGCTCAAGCAAAATGCGCGCATCGACATCAAAGAAAACACAAATCCGTTCAAGCACATCCGGACGCGGAAAACTTTCGCCAGACAAGTAGCGGTTGAATTGGGTACGATTGATCCCCAACTGACGAGACAAGTCAGAGATCGATCGATATGGCCGTGCGAGGTGCCTTAGGTTTGCACCAAACATATCGCGAAGTTCAGCAGGAGATCGTGTTGTCTTGGACATATGAGCGCTGGATTCTTATTCTGAGAGATTCTGAAAGCAACGCAGGTCGTTTTTGTAAAACCTTCGGCCTTCGTCAAAAAAAGCGGATAAAGTGAATGTTGATACTAACTTGCGTCAACTTTGACGCGAAGTAAAGTCAGAAACCTAGAGGGGTGGACACAAATTGCAAGAATGAGACACCCAATTTACCATGTTTGACTGATGAAATTTACCGCACAATTGTCTCATAACGAAAACGGGGCAAAATATGTTTGGCGTAGTACTCTGGAGCGATGCACAAGAAAACAAGGCAGTGATCTGGTGCGAAGATCACGGCGATCTGGCATTTTATCGGCAACCTGAAAATGCTGATAATGTGGCATTAGATGCGGGGGATTGGGTGCAATTTAACATGACCGCTGACCGTCACCTGAGATTTGCACACAACCCAAAGTTGGTATTTGAGGGGGCCTATCCGGACTTGGCTGACGCGCTGACCAGTGCTGCGTCGTCCAACGATACTTTGGATCCGCCGGCACATAGCCGGGTCTCAGCCGAGATTATACCGTTCGCGCGACCGCACACGCCGCATGTGGCTGAACCGGCACCTTTGCCGACAGCCAATCATGCCTATTAATTGAACCTTACTCGCCGCGTAAAATCGCGGCGACACCGGTTCGGGCGATTTCTACCAAGCCAAGTGGGCGCATCAGATCGACAAACGCGTCGATTTTTTCAGGTGCGCCGGTGATCTCAAAGACAAAGCTGTTCAATGTGCTGTCCACGACATTGGCGCGAAAAATATCGGCCATACGCATGGCCTCTATCCGGCTGTCACCCGCCCCGACAACTTTGAGCATCGCCAGTTCACGTTCCACCGACGGGCCCTCGACCGTCAGGTCATGGACTTCGTATACCGGAATGATGCGGCCAATCTGTGCCTTGATCTGTTCGATGATCTGCGGCGTGCCGTGGGTGACAATGGTAATACGCGACCGATGCCCATCCTGATCGACCTCGGCGACTGTCAGGCTCTCGATGTTATAGCCGCGTCCGGAAAACAACCCGATGACCCGGGCCAGAACACCAGCTTCGTTGTCGACCAGAATGGCCAATGTGTGGCGCTCATCCACGTCAGAAAAGTTCGGGCGCAGATTATAGGCCGAATGTTGCGTGGCGCCTTTTTTGATGTTTAGGGCAGACATAGTAACGTTCCTTGTACATTTTGGTTTGGTGACGGTTTCCGTGGTTGGAAAACATACGACCTACACCAGCACCGAGCCTTTGGCGTCGATGACGCCCTGTGTGTCGGCATCGCCCATCAGCATTTCATTATGCGGCTTGCCCGACGGGATCATCGGGAAACAATTTTCGTGTTTTTCAACCATACAGTCAAAAATCACTGGACCATCATAGTTGATCATCTCCATGATCGCATCATCAAGATCTGCCGGATCACTACAGCGGATGCCTTTGGCGCCAAACGCCTCGGCCAATTTAACAAAGTCGGGCAGGGCTTCGGACCAGGTTTGCGAATAGCGTTCACCATGCAGTAATTCCTGCCACTGGCGGACCATACCCAGGCGTTCGTTGTTCAGGATGAACTGTTTCACCGGCAGGTTATACTGAATCGCGGTGCCCATTTCCTGCATGTTCATCAGCCAGCTGGCTTCGCCTGCAACATTGACCACCAGCGAGCTGGGATGTGCCATCTGCACACCAATGGACGCCGGAAAGCCATAACCCATGGTGCCCAAGCCGCCAGAGGTCATCCACCGGTTTGGATCTTCAAAATGCAGGTATTGCGCCGCCCACATCTGATGCTGGCCGACCTCGGTGGTGATATAACGGTCATGATATTTGGTCAGCGCCTGAAGCCGTTCCAGCGCAAATTGCGGTTTGATAACCTTGGTGTCTGACTTAAAGCTCAGGCAATCAACCTTGCGCCATTCGCTGATCTGCGCCTGCCATTTGCTCACAGCGGCGGTATTGATTTTGCGGCCGCGCGATTTCCAGACCTTCAGAATATCCTCAAGCACATGCGCCACATCGCCAACAATTGGTAGGTCACAGCGGATTACTTTGTTGATCGAACTGGGGTCGATGTCGATATGTGCCTTGACCGACCCTGGGCTGAATTCACTGATAAGCCCGGTAATGCGGTCATCAAACCGCGCGCCGATATTGATCATCAGATCGCAGTCATGCATCGCCAGATTGGCCTCGTACAAACCATGCATGCCCAACATGCCCAACCAGTTATTACCCGACGCCGGATAGGCACCCAATCCCATCAGGGTCGAGGTGATCGGGAACCCGGTGGCATCCACCAGTTGGCGCAGCAATTGGCTGGCCGCGGGGCCAGAGTTGATAACGCCGCCACCGGTATAAAATAGCGGACGCTTGGCCGTTTCCATCGCCGCGACGAGTTCGGTGATCGTGGAAATATCGCCCTTTAGCTGTGGTTGATAACGCGACGTCGATGGTTTCGGCCCGGTATAGATGCCGTCGGCAAACTGTACGTCCTTGGGGATATCAACCAACACCGGACCCGGACGCCCCGACGTTGCAATATGAAATGCCTCGTGGATAACAGCGGACAGTTTGTTGGTGTCCTTGACCAGCCAGTTATGTTTGGTGCAGGGGCGGGTGATGCCAATGGTATCAGCCTCTTGGAACGCATCAGTGCCGATCATAAAGGTTGGAACCTGCCCGGTCAGAACAACCAGCGGAATACTGTCCAGCAAGGCATCGGTCATGCCGGTTACCGCGTTGGTGGCACCGGGCCCAGAGGTCACCAGAACCACACCGGGTTTGCCGGTTGAGCGGGCATAGCCCTCGGCGGCATGTACCGCGCCCTGTTCATGGCGTACCAGAATATGGCGGATGTCGTTTTGCTGGAACACCTCGTCATAGATCGGCAGCACCGCGCCGCCGGGATATCCAAAGACTGTGTCCACACCCTGGTCTTTTAGGGCCTGTATAACCATTTTCGCGCCGGTCATTTCACGTTTCATCTGCTTTGCTCCATCCGTGTCTTCAAAAGTCTTGCCATAAAGTGTTTGGCCATAAAAAAAGCCTCCGAGGTTTTCGGAGGCGCATGGGTCTTGATTTGGATTTACCGTTACCGGCCCATGCGCGTTGTTCCGTTGATGACGACTAGGGTATTCATCCCTGCGGCTCCTCTATGCTGGGGCGGACATTATGAGCCGATTGCAGGGGCGTCAACAGGGAAATGCGAAAATAACCAACGCGATTTCACCATTTTGGGTTCTTTTGTTGCGTTTCGTGGCGTGATATCGAAATATATGGCAATAATTAGGCTTGGTTATAGTTTTTTCTGACAACTCGCCAAAATTCTCCACTGTCATTTTTTGCGGCGGGGCAGCCGCGCCAACAGGGTTGAAAACAAACCGGGCCGACGCGATGGTACATCATTACTGCGCGTTAGATCGCTTAGCAAAACACCACCGACGGCATCATCGCGCCACGGGCCAAGTTTTAGGGTCATCATTACTTTATGATCATTAGAACACATTGGGGTCTCCGGTTTGTAATTACCCCGCTAAGATCACACCACTGCTGACACCCCGTTGGCAGCATCGGGTCGTTATATGTCAGCAGTGGAAACCGGAAAGGCCGACCAATATGCGCAACTCAACCCGTCTGTTTGAGATCATTCAGATTTTGCGCGGTGCCCGCAGGCCAATCACGGCACAGGCGTTAGCGCAGAAACTAGAGGTCTCGGCACGCACGGTTTACCGCGATATTGCGGCGCTACAGGCAAGGCGCACACCGATCGAAGGCGAGGCCGGGATCGGCTATATCATGCGCGCAGGCTATGATTTACCGCCGCTGAATTTTGATTCCGAAGAGATTGAGGCGCTGCGTGTGGGGCTGTCGATGTTGTTGCGCTCTGGCGACACCAGTCTGGTTGAGGCGGGCAAGCGGGTGCGCGATAAGATTGACGCGCTGCACGCACCTGCCGATTGGATTCATGTCGCCCCATGGGGCGCGCCCTTGGACGTTGCCGCCAAAGGCTGTGTGTCGGTCGCCGATCTGCGCCTGGCGATGCGCGAAGAACGCAAATTGCGGCTGCGGTATCAAGATGGCGAAGGCAATGAGAGCATCCGCCAGGTGCGCCCGCTTGCGGTGATCTATCATCTTGAGTGCAATATGCTGGCTGCATGGTGCGAATTGCGCGCCGGGTTACGGCATTTCCGGCTGGATCGAATAATTGAGTGCACAGCACTTGATGACCATTTTACCGGGCAGGGACAGACCCTGCGGGCGCTATGGCAAGAGGGCTATCAGTGGGACAAGGATGCTGAAAAGCGCACCGGTGGATAAGGCACCGCGCGTCTAAAGGCCAACGCCCGTTCCCTGCAAAACCCCGTTTTCCAACGCATAGCGGGTGAGCCCGGCGGTGCTCGAAATACCTAGTTTGCGTTTGATATTCTTGCGGTGGGTTTCAACAGTGCGCACCGAGATTTCGAGCGAAATGGCCACGTCTTTGTTGGATTTGCCCTGCGCCAGTTGCAACAGGATTGTTTGTTCGCGCCCGGTCAACGGTTCGCGGGTGGTGCCATCTTTGGGCTCAAGCGAGCCGCGCGCACCGGTGCACAGATACCGCTCGCCTAACATCACAGTATCTATGGCCAGCTTGATTTCGTCGGTGGGGACGTCTTTTAGTACATAGCCCATGGCGCCATGGCTAAGGGCAGAACTGATGTATTCGGGGCTGTCATGCATCGACAGGATCAGAATGCGGGTATCAGGCGCGCGTTCCAGCAGGATCTCGGTGGCCCCAAGGCCGCCAAGTTCCGGCATGTTCAGGTCCATCAGGATCACGTCTGGCAACAGATCGGCGACCTGATCCACGGCCTGACGACCATTACAAAGGCAGCCGACCACAGTGATATCATCATAGGATTCCAGGATCGACTGAATGCCCTCGGCGACCAGCGGATGGTCATCTACGATCAAAACTCGGATGGTGTCGGTCATTCGCCTGCTTTCAGGATCGGCGAGGATTTTTCCTCGGGGGGTAACATATGGCTTAGGGGCAGGCGGACTTCGATGACCATGCCGCCGTTGTTTTCCTGCGAAGACAGGATGGTTAGGCTACCGTCAAGCTGTTCAATGCGTTCCTGCATGTTCCGTAATCCCAACCCTGACCCCAACCTTGGCGCCAAACCCGCGCCCAAACCGTGGCCCGCAGTGTCGCGCCCAGATGGCAGACCCTGGCCATTGTCGGCAATGCGCATGATCGCGCCGTGCTGGGTGCCGCGCAACAAAATCGAAACGCTGGTGGCGCCGGAATGGCGTTCGATGTTGGTAAACGCCTCTTGGGCAATGCGGTAGAGCGCGATTTTGGCGTCCTGATCCAGACGGTTGCGGAATACGGCGGTTTCAAAACTGGTGGTAATGCCGGTGCGTTCACTGAAACTGTCGGCCAGCGCTTTGATCGCCGGACCAAGCCCAAGATCATCCAGCACGCCGGGGCGCAGATCGCGGCTGATGCGGCGGACTTCGGAAATGGCGATGCCAAGGTTGTCAAACCCCTTTTCCAGCGGCACCCGCGCGCCGTCTGTGTCGCCTTTGGTCATCCGACGCCGGGCATTATCCAGGGTAAAGCGCACGCCAACCAGCATCTGGCTGATGCCGTCATGTAATTCCCGCGCCACGCGGCCGCGCTCTTCTTCTTGGGCGTCAAATACTCTTTGGGTCAGCTCTTTCAGCTTGGCATCGGCAAAACGACGTTCACGGATGTTCAGCACCATACCCGAGCCGAATACGACCAACAGCGCGCCCAGCGTGATCGCCCCGATATAGATGAACGTGCGCTGCACGCGGGCCTGCACTTCGGCGCGGGCGGCGGCGACGGTGTTCAGCACGTCATCAATAAAGACGCCAGTGCCGACCGCCCAGTGCCAGCTTTGAAAACCAGTGACATAGGCGACCATCATCGCCTCTTCGCCGGTCGAGGGCTTGGGCCATAAAAACGTATGATAGCCAGCCCCGCTGCGCGCCAGCCTGATAAGTTCATCAACCACCGGCGTGCCCTGGCTGTCGGTCAGCCCGGTCCAGTTATTGTTGATCAGGTCGGTTTGGCGCGGGCTGACCAGATTGGTGCCATCGTAATCATAGACAAAGAAAAACCCTTCGCTGCCGTAGATCATCGCCGCCAGAATTTGCGCCACCTGATCCTTGGCCACCTGATCATCGGGCTGGGCCGAGCCGTAGATGAAATAAAACCCGTTGCGGGCCTGGGTGACATAGTTGCGCAACTCTTCTTTCTTGGCTTTTAGCAACTGTGTTTCCAGCGCTTCGATTTCTTGGTTCGCCAGATCGCGCGCCTGATAGGCCACCAAGGCCGCAATCGCCGCCACCGCCACCACCAACGGGATCGTCGCCAAAAGCGAAAGCTTTTGTGCATAGTTTGGTCGAAAGAGAGAACGAAACAGCGCCATTGCCAAGCAATAGGTAAGATTAGCGCCGAAATCAAAGGGCAGAAATCAAAGAGAGGTGAATAACTTGTGTCAACCGTCATTTTTGGGCAAGAAAACCAGCGATCTACGTAGTAGTAGGTATTCACAACAAATTCTTGGTCGCTAGGGTAGCTGCACTCTATTGATCCGTCCGGCCGTTTGGCATGGGCAATAACTATAATTGGGAGGAGTACGAAATGGATCGTCGTTCATTTTTGAAAACATCAGCCTTGGGTGGCACAGCTGCTGCAGCTGCCACACTGGCCGCACCAGCCTACGCACAAGGTAAACGCACATTGGTAATGGTTCAGTCCTGGCCGCGCGGTTTCGCGGTTCTGGATGATGCAGCCAGCTATATGGTTGAAATGGTAGAGGCCATGTCTGATGGCCAGTTGACCATCGACAAAAAAGCCCCGGGCGAACTTGTTGGCGCACTGGAAGTGTTTGACGCTGTGTCGTCAGGCCAGGCCGACATGTATCACTCGGCTGATTACTATTTCATCGGTCAGCATCCGGGTTATGCCTATTTCACCGCTGTTCCGGTTGGTGGCACCGCGCAAGAGCTGACCAACTGGTATTATCATGGTGGCGGCGAGCAGCTTCATGACGAACTGGGTCAGATATTTAACCTCAAAGGTTTGCTGGCTGGTAACTCTGGTTCGCAGTCCGGCGGTTGGTTCCGTAAGGAAATGAATTCTGCGGCTGACTTTAACGGTTTGAAATTCCGCATGCCGGGTCTTGGTGGTAAAGTACTGGGTAAAATGGGTGCCTCTGTACAAAACATCCCGGGTGGCGAACTGTATCAGGCGCTGTCCTCTGGTGCCCTTGACGGCCTGGAGTGGGTTGGCCCGTTTGCTGACGAACGCGCCGGCTTCCAAGAAGTTGCCAAAGTCTACTACACCGCTGGTTTCCACGAGCCGGGCTCTGGTCTTGCCGCGTCTGTTAACCTTGACGTCTGGAACGACCTGACGCCGCAACATCAGGCGATCTTGCGCAATGCATCAATGGCAGTCACGCATTACCAGTTGGCAGAAACCCTGTCCAACAACGGTGCCGCGTTGGCCCGTCTGCAAACGCAAGGCGTGAAAACGCTGCAATTCTCGGATGATGTCTGGGATGCGTTTGGTGCAGCCTCCAAAGAAGTCATGGACGAGAACATGGATGATGCATTGTTCGCCCAAATCCGCGAAAGCTTTGAGGCCAGCATGGCGACATCGGCGTCCTGGATTAACAAATCTGATGGATTCTATGTAGCACAGCGCGAGCGCGTTTTGGGCGGCTACTAAAGCAGCCTGAAAATACTAGAAGGCCCTGTAGATTTGCAGGGCCTTCTACCATTACAAGCGGCCAAAAGGCTGTAAGACGCACAAACGATACGAGATGCCTGAGGGCATCGGGGGGCATAATGCAAGAAGAGAACACTGCGAGCTTTGGCTCAGCATTGGGTCTATTGTGGGACGGTTTCGTCTGGGTGTTACACAACATCTTGATGGCGTTTCAGAACGTGGCCTATGCGGTGACCAACCCGTCAGAGTGGCTGGACTGGACCAACAAAGAGTCCATCATGCGCTTTATCTACTATGGTGGCTCGGTTGAATTTTTCTTTGTGGCGTTTACCACATTTCTGATTTTCCTCGCCATTGGCATTTATAGTAACCGCTTTATGTGGGGCTGCGTGCGCGTCCTTGAAGGGTTTGCCAACAGCATCGGTCGTTTCTTTGCCTGGGCCGGTCTGCTCATGGTGCTGCAACAGATCATCATTATCTTTTTGCAACGAGTGTTTACCCGGCCTGACATTGTCATTGGCTTTGGTATCCCGCTGCAATTTGACATCAGCTGGTATGCCGAAGAACTCAAGCTTTACAATGCGTTGGTCGTTGCTCTTTGTGTGACCTATACGTTTGTGCAGGGCGGCCATGTTCGCGTTGACCTGATTTATTCGTCGGTCAGTTTCCGCACCAAGCGCATCATCGACATGTTCGGATCAATGATCTTTATGATCCCGTCGGCGACATTGATCTGGATGTATGGCTGGTTCTTTATGTGGCGGCACCTGATCGTGCCAAAGCCCTCAGCTAGCGATCAACTTGACCGTTTGCTGCTGAAATCACGCGCCTTGCGCTGGAATGTAGAAACCATCGGGTTCTCGCCAAACGGCTTTACCGCGTACTTCCTGTTCAAAATTCTATTGGTGTCCTTTGCGGCTTTGGTTTTCCTTCAGGCCGTGTCGTTCTTTTTTCGCTCGTATCTGGAATTCAAAGAAGGCCCTGAAAGCGAAGGTAAATACCTTGATCGCGATACCCTTGGCGAAGGCGAAGAAGCCTATGAGGGCACGCACTGATATGCCTTCTCTCTATATTCCCGCACCAATTTTGAACGACTGCAATCTAAAGGACTGCCCTTATGCTCTTTGGTCTTGATGGCGTCGAAGCCGGACTAATCATTGTCTTCTTTTGCCTGTTCGCGGCAATCCTGTCTGGATTTCCGGTGGCCTTTGCCATCGGTGGCGCCGGCATCATCGCGTTTGGTATCATTGCTGCGCTGGATAGCGCCGGATTGCTGATCCATCAGGCGATTGATACCTCGTCCGAGGCCTATCGCGCCTTGGTTCATAGCGGGTTACAACCCGACACTATTTCGCTATTCCGATACCCGGATCTACCAAGTTACGGTGAACATGTGTTCCCGAATGGCTGGGAAGTCGCGATGAATCGCAACCTGTCGTTTATCGTTAATCGGATGAACGAACGGGTTTTTGCGGGGCAGTCGATTGAAACCCTGCTGGCGGTTTTGATGTTTGTTCTTATGGGGATCACCCTGGAACGTTCCAAAATTGCCAATGATTTGTTGACCTCTATGGCGCGGGTGTTTGGCCCGCTGCCCGGTGGTCTGGCCGTGTCGATTGTGGTTGTGGGCGCGTTCCTTGCCGCATCAACCGGCATTGTTGGTGCAACCGTTGTGACCATGGGTCTGCTCGCTCTGCCAACGATGTTGCGCAACAATTATTCGCCTGAACTGGCAACCGGCGTGATTGCTGCGTCCGGCACCTTGGGGCAGATTATTCCGCCGTCCATCGTGATTGTTCTGCTCGGCACTTTGGCCGGGGATTTGTATTCGGCCGCACAGGAACAACGCGCGGTTGAGGCCGGTTGTACCGATGCGCTGACCTATCTGGGCGAACCCGCGGTTCTGTCGGTTGGCACGCTATTCCAGGCGGCTCTGTTGCCGGGGATCATGCTGGCGGTGTTCTACGCGCTCTATGCGTTTGTTTATGCCATGCTGAACCCCGATAAAGCGCCAGCCGTGGAAATGGGCGAGTCCAGCAACGAAGCGATCACCCGCTCCGAAGGCCTGATCTGGCTGCTCGCGGCTCCGATCATCATTGTTGGTCTGGGCATTGGCGCCAGCAGCATGCAGCTTGTTGGCTCGCAAGACACAACAATATCGTCGTTCTCTGATGTTGGCCAAGGTGCCAGCCTGCGGACGCATGTGTCAGGCCAATGTAAGGCGTCGATGATCACGCTGCACGGCCAGGAGGCCTGGGACTTTGCGATCGAAGAAGGCAAAGCCATCGAAGCCGAAGGCGGTGCCACAGAAAGCGTTCGTCTGACGGACGAGGAATATGCCGCGACCAAACAAGCCAAGGTTGACGCCGCCGCGCCAATGGGTTCGGGTCTGGCAACGCTGTTGGTTATAATGGGCATCGTTCTGGTCATGGGCCGGGGCATTTCCCCATCCAGTGATCGCAAGCCGCTGATCCTTGGCGCAATTGGCGTGTTGCTGATTGCCGCTGTGGATGTGATTTGGGTGACGCCAACGACATCGCCGGGGGTGATGCTGATCAAAATTGGTCTGCCGCTTATGCTGGCGCTATATGGCTGCCGGGCTGCGGTGAAACGTCTGGCCAAAAACGAATTGATCCGCGTGGTGTTTCCACCGCTGGTTCTGATCGTTGCGGTTCTTGGTTCGATCCTGGGCGGCATTACCAACCCGACACCTGCCGCCGCATTGGGCGCCGGTGGCGCGATCATGCTGGCTGCATTCCGCAAGATGAAGGATCTGGGCCAGTCCGGTGCCATCATCATCAAAACGGCGTTTGCGATTACCATCTGTATCCTGATCGGCGTCAACTTTGATCTGCGGATCAATCAGGACTCTGTCAGCGTCGAAAGCTGGATCGCATTCTTCTTTGCCTATGGTGCCTATCTTTATGCCATGGCGGGTTTGCTGTTCGCCTGCTGGGTGCTGTTTACCAACGCTGTGATGACACCAATTGTGCGCGAAACCGCCAAGGTGACATCGATGGTATTCACCATCCTGATCGGCTCGCAACTCTTGAACCTTGTGGTGATTTCGTTCGGCGGAGAACTGTATATCCAGCAGTTCCTGAAGAGCTTTGATGACGAGATCAAAGTGTTCATTCTGGTGATGCTGGTGCTGTTTGTGCTGGGCTTTGTTCTCGACTTTCTCGAGATCATTTACATCGTGATCCCGATTGTCGGCCCGGTGATCTATGGTGGGTCGTTTGATCCGAAATGGGTGACCATCATGATCGCGGTGAACCTGCAAACCAGTTTCTTAACGCCGCCGTTTGGCTTTGCGCTATTCTATCTGCGCGGTGTGGCACCAAAATCGGTGACCACGGGGCATATCTATCGCGGGATCATCCCGTTTGTGATGATCCAGGTCGGGGCCTTGTTGCTGCTGTGGTTCGTGCCGTCGATCGTCACAATCGTGCCGTCGCTGATGAAGTAGCCGGGCCATAAGGTCATAAAACAAATGAACCCGCAGGCTGAAAGGTCTGCGGGTTTTGTTTTTCTGCGGCTGGGGCGGTATACAGCCGAGCGCTATTGCAACGTCCTCTACCCGGTTTGAAACATCAAGTTTTTGTAAAATCGCACTGGCGTTGTAGCCCGCCAGAGGCGGCCTTCAACGGGCTGTTAAAGGGCGTCTAAATAGGTCTTTAGCGTCTGTTTAAGGCTTTGGATTATGGGGTTACTGGCGCCGAAAAGATAAAATATTTGCAGCAAGGACTCGGCCTTCAATTTCGATTTCGGAGAGGCGGTGTAAATCAATCTCTCTCGCCACCTGACCGAATGAACCCGAGGCACAGACCTTTCGAAAGTCAGAAAGAGCATCTTGAAGGGTTTCTTGGCCTTCCTTATTACCTAGATTTGTGGACGAGATAATTTCCGCACATCCATGAAGCATGCCTGTCACGCGAGCTTCTTCAACTGGGGATTTCTCTGTGGGACTACTTGACCAGTAATTTAGCGCGAGTTCGCGAACTGTGTCGATTTGCTCGCAGAGAAATTCTGCATCTGTGACACCATATTGCTTCTTCGCTTTACTGCTGTCGTATCGGTCCTTCAAAAAGACGCCCGCAATTGCCCCTAAAGCGGGGATGGCGAACGGTTTGACTAAGCCGGTAGATAAGCTAAATGCTTGGGCCGCTTGTTCAGTCAATGGATTTCAGCAGACTTTATCGTTTCAATGATGTCATCTCTATAACCGCTGTAAGCAATTGATTTTAAATTAATTTGTACGCGATCCAGAAGTTTTTCTTTCGAAAATATTTCTCTCACCAGACCACCAAACGCCTCCTCCGTGAAGGAGGATGGGTACCCCCTGACACCGTCTAGAACCACTTCAACAGTGTCATGTTTTTTCAGTGCCGGAACTAAGAATTTTTAACCGCTATTGGGGCCGTCAGCGATAACGCGTCCCGAAGGGTAACGGGAGAAATCTTCTGCTATGTTAATCATTTTTTCGCTCACATTTTGTCCAGTCTAAACGTCCAATCGAGCAGCGTTCCGCCGAGGTGGCGCTTGTTTTCAGGCAATGCTTCGGCTTTGTCTTCTCGGGTGTATAAATGCCGCCCAAAACCTCCTCCTTCAGCACTGTAAACGCCCGCGCTGCAGCCATTGGGACCACGCCATTCCCGGCCGCAGCGGTTCGGTCTAGCCCGTGGGCCAGCTCCTCATCCAGTCAGAACACAGGCCGTAGCCTTACTCGATATACCGAAACCCTTGGACTGCGCGGAAATGGCCGCCAAAACGACCCCGAACACCGTTGGATTTGGCGGATGTTTGTGCCCAAAGGGGTTGTGCCCTTAGTGCCGTGGCAAGGCCGGGGTGGGACGTGTGAAATAGCGTAGGCATTGGGCGTTGATAGCGATTAACACCGCGTCTCCAGAGCGCGCATAGCTCGTTCAGGAACCGCAATCCAAGGCCTGCGCCCTGCCATTCAGGCATGATGACAAGGCGGCAGGCGCTCCTGCAAATCCTCAAGCACCGACCTTTGTAGTCGGATGGAAAGTCTGCGCTGCAAAGCCGCGAAGGGCTGTTGGGCGCTGTCCTGTTGCTCTATATGAGCCGGGTTGATGAAATGATTGCCAAGGGTAAAAATCAAGTTCCGTAAATAGACCAACGAATTTAGACGTTTTTTCTCCACAACTCACGATACCATTCTTCCTCTCCCCAAAAATCTGCGGCGGGGTACTTTTTACCTCCCAAAGTCCAATCGATGCCTTGAAGGCCTACTTCGTCTTTGTTTTCGCTATATGTTACCACGGCGGTAACCATTCCTGTAGCGCGTCAACCATCTTGTCCGCTTGCGACAACCACCTTGGCTTGTTTTGAGGCTGCCGGTTGGCGTCTCTGTCGGTGTCTTTTCTCAGTTCTCTCCTTCGCGCTGGTTGTCGGTAATGGCTGTCGCTGGCGGTTCGTCCTGAGCCCTCTTGTTGAAAGCGGCTGTGCGCTGGCGGAAGCTTTCGGCATTCATCTCCAGGATGGTTGCGTGATGAACCAGTCGGTCGATGGCGGCCACGGTCATGGCCTTATCCGGGAAGATCTGATCCCAGCCGCTGAACGG
>JBLHMP010000061.1:0-25645 GCA_047623555.1 Granulosicoccus sp. | reverse complement strand
CTCTACAACCAGCAGCTGCCGCAATCAGCCTTGGGCAGAAAGTCGCCCTTGCAAGCGATGAAGGACTGGCACAAACTCAAACCAGAACTGTTCAGGAAACAGCCATACTACCGTCCGGGATGTGACACCTATCAAAGTATTCACCAAGGGATTTTATTGTGCGACGCTTTATTCCAACTCAATTTTACGCGCTTGTTTCAACACCATTCACCGCCTTTGTTTCTACCGATTTCTCTAACATAAAGACTGACGCCGCGATCTTTTTGCAATCCGGCAATCGAATGCTGGTAGCCTAAGTTCGGACAATTTTTAATTTTGTTAGATATTATGTTTCGCCCTTTTACGTTTCATCCTTTCAAGCCGCAGGTGAAGCATTCAAATGAAAGTTTTTAGCACAATCGACCCATTTGCATAGGCCTTTTTCATAGGTCAGTTATTCGGAACCATTTTTCATGTTCACGCTTCCTAAGGACTTTAAAGAACGATCCTCTGTCAGAGCAGACTGGGTTGATCTTCGGGACCAGAACTATGTTCCTAATCTATAGATCCTTGGTGAAACTGTATCGCTTGATCCCAGGTTGTTGTCACATCGCACCGATTCAGGCCTGCGTCAGTTGGTTTTCGGGATCCGCAATCAGGGTAATTCCGGCCATTGCGTTGGCTACGCCTTGGCCAATCTCATAGACATTCAACGTAATTTGCAATTGCTCAGACGCCCAGAGGCTGCGGCGCCAAATGCCGAAGATCTATCCTTTTTGCCTGATATCGTCAGCGCCGATATGCTCTATCACATGGCCGCATTTCATGATCGCTATCCCGATCTTGAAGGTCCGGCCGCCAATGTCCCCAGCGGCGTTCGAACGATGCGCTCTGCGATCAAGGGGTTCTATCACCACGGCGCATTTATGGATTGGCCGTTCCCCGAAAACACGCCAGACCCGAGACGCTGGCAAAGTTTTGGCTACAACAAGACAGGCGTAGATACCGCCCTCAGGTTTTGCACAGCGCGCCGCCGACGCCGCATTTGACCCGATAAAGGACCGCGTCAAATGGTTTGCGACCTATATGCGGGTGCTCGGCGTTCTTGGATGGGTCCGCGAGAACACGCCATTTGAATCCTTGCAGAAAATGCGGCGTAACGGCAGCTTTGATCAGGTTATCCTTGCAACTTTGCCGCAGGTTGCCACGGGCAATCAGTTCAAGATTATCGAGAGCGCAATTGAAGCTTTGCGCGGATTAACCAATGATGACGGGAAAATTCAGCTTTTCGATCTGGAAACCTCAAGCACCATTGGCGGCAATTTTCAAATTGGCAGCACAGAGGCTGCGGGTGATGTCATCAGCATGGCCATCGGGGCGTTCAATTTCTCGTATTCCGACAAAAAGCAAAACATCCTGTTTGTGTCTTGGGGCAAAACTGAACTTAGCTATTGGCTCTCGGCCCAGCAAATAACCCTTAGCCCAAGTATCTATTCTGATGTGCGTGATCTCGTCAAAACCAAACTTTCTGACAGCTGCAAAGCCCTCATTGCGGATATTGATATCGGATAGGCTGACCAAAATAGTAGGTTGCGTTTCAACACATATTTGCGACGGAACCTCACGATGCAAGAGGGTCATGAACCCGCTCGGGGCATAGTAGTACCGATACCATTATGCAGCCCTTGACGGTACAGGACCTGAAGGTCATGAATTCACCATGCCACAGGCGCTGTCTGCCGAACTTATCAAAAACCAGCGCGCCCAACCAACGGAACGCCATCATGACAAACCCTTCCTTCGAATTCGCCCATGCCATCACACGCAAACCTTCCAAGAGCGTCATTGCAGGACTGCGTGCTGAGGATACAGGAACACCGGACTTTGCGCAGATGGAAACGGATCACGCCAATTATGTAGCCACCCTGCGCGAAACCGGGGCAGACGTAATCGAGCTTCCAGCGCTTGAATCGTTCCCCGATTCCGTGTTCGTTGAAGATGATGCGCTATGCCTCAAAGATATTGCTATTTTGATGCGTCCGGGGGCGCCATCGCGCATGGGCGAAGTTGCGCAAATTGCCAGTACCATTCGCGCTCAATATGAAAACGTCTTTGAAATCAAAGGCTCCGGCTTTATCGAAGGTGGCGATATCCTGACAACAGCGCGCGAGATCCTTATCGGCAAATCTGCGCGAACAGACGGTGCAGGCGTCGCTGAGTTGCGCGATATTGTATCCAGATTCGGCTACACGCTGCGCGAGGTGCAAACGCCCCCCGATGTGCTGCATTTCAAGACCGATTGCTCGCTGCTGGATGGCGAAACGATCCTTGCCACGAAACGCCTGGATGCCTCGGGCTGTTTTGAAGGTTACCGGGTTTTACATACTGCCAATGGTGAAGAAGCCGCCGCCAATGCGATCCGCTTTAACCAGTTTGTGATCATGGCCGCAGGCTTTCCCAAGACCGCAGAAATGCTGCGCAGCAATGGCTATGAGGTCCGCGAAATCAACAATACGGAATGCGCCAAAATTGATGGCGGCATGTCATGCCTATCGCTTAGATTTTAGGGTCATGGACTACGGCCGCGTTGTTTGTGGCTGAGGAATCCGGGTGTGCGGCCGTCAATTTGGGTGTATTTACCTGGCGCCTTGAGGCGAAAAACCTGACGATTATTTCATGCCGACGGCGCACGTCTGCTCTTCGCTGACCAAGCTCCTGCTCTTTCAATAGTAATGTGATCTTTTCGTTGGTGAATCGCTCTTTCATAAGTCCATCTTTTTGTTGACCGGACGCTTACGAATGATCTCCACAAGGCGACGTTTTTCAAGAAGTCGCAGAGCCTCGCGGACAGGGCCGCGGCTGATCCTACAGATCTTGGCAGCATCTCTTCCCCCAACCGCTCTTCAGTCACGAGCCGACCTTGGACAATCATCACCCCAACTGGTCGGCAACCTGAAGCGGTCGCATGGGGCAGGGCAGACAACCCAATCTAGCACCGGCGTTACCACGTATCCACAAAACTGCGAACCGAACGGTTTGCTGGCACGGGGGCTGCGTTATGCGCATTTGCGATCCAACGGCGCGACTCTGCCGGATCAATCACAGCGTCGATTTCGGTGGCTGAGGCATAAGGTACAGCTTTCCCCTCGTCATAAAAATTGGCAAGCAGCTTTTCGAACAGTGCCAGCTTTTCATCGGGGGCCTCTACGGCGTCGAGTTCTTTTCGGTAGCCTAAGCGTACAGCGCCTTCAAGGCCCATCCCACCGAATTCACCCGTGGGCCATGACGCAGTAAGGGCCGTAGCGTGAAAACCTCCGCCGAACATGGCCATAGCCCCAAGCCCATAACCCTTTCGCAACACAATGCCAAAGACCGGAACGGTCAGCGCACCACCGACCACAAACATCCGACAGACATGGCGAACCAGTCCCGTCTTCTCGGCTTCTGGCCCAACCATGAAGCCGGGTGTATCGCAAAGTGAAATGATCGGCAGCCCGTGCGCATTACAAAGCTGAAGGAAACGTGCGGCTTTATCTGCTGCATCGGCATCGATCGCACCGCCAAGATGCTTGGGATTGTTGGCGATCAAACCATAGGGTTTTCCTTGGATCCGCAACAGTGCTGTCACTATCCCGAACCCCCAACCACTGCGCAGTTCGAGGACCGATTCTTTGTCGGCCAACCCGTTGATTACATCGCGCACTTCGTAAACACGAAGTCGGTTTTCAGGGATGATGTGCCGCAGCACACGTGGATCAGGCTCGGTCCAGTCGCTCTGCGCTCCCTGAAAGTACGAAAGGTACTGACGGGCGGCCGAACAGGCCTCGGCTTCGTCCTTCACGCGGATATCGACGACCCCATTGGTGTGCTGTACGTCAATGGGGCCAATCTCTTCGGGCAGATACGACCCCAGGCCGCCACCCTCAATCATGGCTGGGCCCGCCATGCCGATATTGGAGTTTTCGGTGGCAATGATCACATCACAACAGCCAAGCAACGCGGCATTGCCCGCAAAACAGCGCCCTGCAGCGACGCCAATCACTGGCACACGGCCAGAAAGCCGCGCCAGCGCCGCAAAGCTAGGGCTGTCTAGTCCAGCTATAGAAGCACGATCCGTGTCCCCCGGACGGCCGCCACCGCCCTCGGCAAACAAAACAAGCGGTAAGGTGTGATCGCCCGCAAGATTGAAAATCCTGTCGAGTTTGCGGTGATGGCGCTGCCCTTGGGTCCCTGCAAGCACGGTATAGTCACCCATGGCAACGGCGCAGCGGGCGGCATTGGGGCCCATCTGCGCCAAATTGATACAGCCCGTACCGGTAAGAATACCGTCTCCGCTGGTATTGGCTTCGAGATCGGCACGGTCGCGCCGACGGCTTTGGGCCGCAAGGGCGAGTTCGCCATATTCGTTAAAGCTGTCACCATCTATCAAATCGGCAAGGTTCTCGCGCGCCGTGCGCTGGCCTCGGTCATGGCGTTTCGTCACAGCGACCTGCCGGGCTGCGTCGCGGCCCTTGGCCTGCCGGTCAAACAATTCCTGCAGGTCCGCGCGGATGACATCTGGATCGCTCGCTTCGATCTGCGTTTCCATAGCGACCGGCCCCTCGCCGGGTCGCATTAAGAGAAAGAGTGCCCCCTCCATCAGGGTGTCGCCGGGCGTAGCAAGAATAGTGCCGATTGTGCCGGCGACCGGAGCCATAACGAGATGTTCCATCTTCATCGCTTCGAGTACGGCAAGGGTCTGGCCCTGCGCCACCAGCGTGCCTGGTTCAACCGAAAGCGAAACAACTGTGGCTTGCATCGGCACATCGACGCGTATTTCTCCGTCAAGGAGGGTCTGTTCAGGGTGCACAACTTCGGCGCTGCGGGCCTTGTCTGTACCAAATGTCGCAGTTGGCAGATCAGCGGCGGCATCTGCGAGCGCGCCGGTATTGGCCTCAATAAACCGGGTTGAAATCGCATAATCGACCATTTCGGGGCGCGCCAGCAGTGCACATAACCAAGACAGGTTGGTGTCGATGCCAGTGATGCGGAATTCCGACAGCGCACGTGCCGAACGGGCGAGCGCAGCGGGATAGTCGGTGCCGTGGGCAATGACCTTGACCAGAAGGGAATCATAAGCCGCCGAAGTGGTGTAACCCGCATAAGCAAAACCATCGACGCGCAGACCCGGCCCCGCAGGCGGGTCGTAAGCCGCAAGCCTGCCGGATGTCGGGCGAATATTGCCATTCGCATCCATGCGTTCCATGTTCACACGGGTCTGGATTGCAGTGCCGCGCGGGATCGGCGACAGGGCAAGATCGGCCAGTGTTTCACCCTGGGCAAGCCGCAGTTGCAGCGCCACCAGATCAAGGCCAAAAACCGCTTCGGTGATGGTATGTTCGACCTGAATGCGGGGATTAGCCTCGATAAAAAACACCTCGTCTGTGTCTTGGTCGAGGAGAAACTCAAAGGTACCAAGGCTACGATATTTACCCGCACCAGCCAGTTTTTTAGCATAGCTTGTCAGGGCTGACCGCTGCAGATCCGACAGGCCGGGCGCCGGAGCGACTTCGATCAATTTCTGGTGGCGACGTTGCAGCGTGCAATCGCGTTCACCCAAAGTAAGAACCTGGCCAGTGCCGTCGCCTATGACCTGCACCTCAATATGACGCGCGCGCGGGATAAAACGTTCGACATAGATCGACGGATTGCCAAAGGCTGCACCGGCTTCGCGCGCGGCGGCTTTGACCGCAATTTGAGTTTGGGCATGTGTCTCGACAAGCCGCATGCCACGCCCGCCGCCGCCTGCAACCGCCTTGATGATCATTGCCGCGCCGTCAGGCAGGCTATTGAAAAACGCTTCGGCACCAGAGACATCGACGGCTTCTGAGGCACCAGAAAGCGTTGGCACCGCGTTTTCCGCCGCCAGCGCCCGCGCCGAAAGTTTGTCCCCGTAAAGGGCAAGTGCTGTCGGCGTGGGGCCAACAAAAATAAGCCCGGCCTGTTCGACGGCCAGCGCGAAATCGGCGTTCTCGCTCAGAAATCCATAGCCGGGATGAACGGCATCACAGCCCGTCTGTTTTGCGGCGTCAATGATAGCCGCAATATCAAGATAGGCCCGAACACCGTGCCCTGGGAGGGTGATTGCCTCGTCGGCGCGCAGAACATGAAGCGATGCGGCATCGTCTTCGGGGGCGATGGCGCAGGTGGCAATCCCGGATTCTGCTGCCGTGCGGGCGATGCGCAACGCAATTTCGCCACGGTTGGCGATCAGCAGCTTCTCAATTTTATTTTTGTTCTTTATCACAAGGACATACCCCTATTTCTCGACCCATTCGGCCAGTTCAGTTTTGCGCACTTTGCCCGTTGCCGTCATCGGCTGGGCCTCGACAAACCGGATATCGGGCAGTTTGTATTTTGACATTCTCTCGCCAAACCATTTGGAAAGCGAGGCTTTGGTCAGCGAGGCCTGCGCGCGCTATACAAAGGCGACGGGGATCTGCCTGGAATAGGAACCAGAGCAATTAACCACCGCCGTGCCCTTAACACCCGGATGTTTGCCTAAGGTCACTTCGATTTCAGCGGGAAAGACGGACATGCCACGCGCCTTGAGCATCTCTTTGCGGCGCCCGAGATAATGTAGATACCCCATCTCGTCGATCACGCCAATATCGCCAGTACAAAAAACCGTCGCTGATTGCCTCGGCGGTGGCAGCACGTCCATGCGGTGGATTTTCTCAAAGGCACCTGCCAGCTTGTCGCCTATCTCGGCCCGCTCTTTTTCGCTGACCTGCCAAAGCTGACATCAATCGTAAAACACCTCCTCTGGCCGAGCCCCAAGTGAACTGTAGAACAGGCACTCGTCCGACACTGCCATCGCCGGAGAGACAGGCAAGGGCGCCAAGAGGTGGATGGTAAACTACCTCAGAGGCAAAAACGTTACCTGCGATTTGAACGGCGAAAGAACCTATGATCGGTCGGTTGGTGTTTGTTACGTCGACAGAGTTGATATTGGCGCCGCTGCTTTTGCAGCGGGACATGCCCTTGATTGTTGGCGCTATTTTGGTGGCCGGTATAGGCATCTTGAAACGCCGACGGCCAGGTCTCGCATCAAGCGGGCCAAATATTACTGATATTCGCACTGTTGCACGACCTGCACACGGCATGTTAGCCAGCGCACAGCCATTCTTGAGTATGCTGCTCAGGTGTCGGTTAGGGCTGGCTCGGTGGTTGCACACCTTGTCAGCCCGATTTGTTGCAACTTGTTATCCGATACCGGCCAACGGATGTGTCGTACTGCGTGCGTGGTTTGCGTCCTTGCGCCTACATGGCTGGCATAGGTGGCCTCGGGCTTGCCCCAATAAGATTTGAGCATGCCGGGGCTATGGAAGGTAATCTCACCTTCTGACCCCAGCGGCAGAATCGCATGGGTGTCGAAAGCACGGATGATTAAATCATTCGGCGGTAATGGCAGGCCGACAAAAACCGGCTGTTGCTTTAAATCGAAATCATCGTCCTGCATGCCGATGGTATTGTCCAAGTGTCTTTTCTACCTTGTCTTGTCATACGGGGTCGAAGCCCAAGTACCCGTTCAGGTCGTTAGAAAAGACGAGGGAGACCTTACTCCTCCACGGTCCATCACGACCAAGCGGGAAACGATCCAACCCCCTCCATAGCCCCGCAATACTCCGATGGGTTCGTGTCATTGCGGCCCGCAGCAAGGGTATCCTTGTCGCGATCATGCAGCCCTGCGTTGCCTTGCCCCCCTCTTGGTCAAAAAGATGCGCGATGGTCTTCTCGGCGAATGGCCAGGGTTTGGCCGTACAGACGCACGAGGCGGTAACCATCATTTTTGAGGCAAGAGAGGGCGGAACAAATGCCATCATGGTAAAGGTCGACTGCTTTCTCAACCTGATCTGTACTACCAAGCGATTGAGCAAAGCTGCGCCGCAGCGGCCGCCCGATGATCCACTCCAAGTCTTCAAAAATACCGCGTGCTAGGTCGACCAACGTTCCGTGATATCGAATAGTAGAAACCTATCGCGGTTTTCATGGCGGATATTATTGTCCCTAGTTCAAGTGACCAACAAGATAGATGAGATCGTGAAGGGTTTCGATCTCACCCGTCACAGCAGTAACTCCGCCCTAAACTCCGCTAATAGATCCCAAAATAGGTTTTGCGATTTGGGCGATCTCTCTTTTGGAAGGATGTTTCTTTTGAACAATGATTCGCCAGTAGAGCGGCGTGATCAACATATCCAACGCCAAATTCAGATCCAGTTCGGGGGACAATTCACGCCGCGCAATGGCGCGCTCGTGCAGCGCTGTTGCTTGCGCTCGTCGTTCCCTGGTGACGCTGTTTAACAGGTTTGCCTGCTCATCTGTTCGGTATCAATGGCTGGACGCTTCAAGCTTTGAAGACGCATTTCGCGACGTTGAGGCCGATTATCTGGTCACACCTACCGATACGTTTGACAGCATCAGCGCGATGCAGCCCGCCTTTGAGTATGCGCGCAACGGGGCCATTTTTGTAAACTGGTTGGCAAGGGCGGACAATTCGCCGTCCCCAGGGAACTGAATGACATGGTTCAGATTATTCGCGGCATATGTTTTTGAACTTATTGAGCGACAGCTTATCGGCCGTTAACGGCTTGGTAATGACCTGTTCATTTTCAGTTCGCCAAATGACTAATGGCGAAATAAAAATAGGGCCAAACCGCTTAGGTTGGGTGTGCAGGACTTTGTTCAAATCCCCAATCGGTTTCGCTGATTACGTCGCTCATCTCTTTTGCGTAACGGAAAAATGGGTTTTTTTGGCGGAGGAACAAATTCACTTGCCGCCGATCTTGCAGATCTGAAATCTCGCGAAACATTAGATCATCAGGTAAAATTTTCGCAACGGCCTGCGGTAGGATTGTGATCCAGGACCCGGATCGCACCAAAGAAATCAGCGAAAGCGTATTTCGTGCAGTCAGTTTTGCGTTGGTTGTGGCCTCTTGAAAACTGCTGTCACCAATGGACAGGCATAGGTCGTTGCGCACAAAATTAGACGACAAAACCTGCCGCAAAGTTGGGGTCTGTATTTGTTGTGCCAAAGGGTGATTGACCGCGCAGATCAGACCAAACGGATCAGAAAACAACGGGGTTTGAACGATGCCGTTCATTGCCGCCTGCGGTGATGCAATCCCGATATCAGCCTGACCCCTCATTAGAATATCAACAGCTTGCAGAGAATCAGCATCCCGTAATTCGATGTTGATCCTCGGCCAGCGGCTATTGAAGTCCTTGGCGATCACCGGGAAAACGATGCTGGCAATCGACGGCACAGCCACAATGCGAATGAGCCATTGCGGCGAAATCGCCGAGGTTTCGATGGCGCGAACAGTTTCGTCAAACTGACGTAGTTCTGTCCGGGCCAATTCGAAAACTTGTTCTCCAAGTGTCGTCAACCTGTTCTTTCGATCGCTTTCAAACAAGCGTTGGCCAAGGTGTTCTTCTAACTGCTTCAAAGTCATGGAAATTGCCGACTGTGTCCGCCCAAGACGGGTCGCAGCTTCGGACAGATTGCCGGTCTGCGCGACAATGCTGAAGCACCGTAACATTTCGATCTTGATGGCCATACTTCAAATTTTCTGAAATTCTATTAAGTTTTTTGAATTTGACTGATGTTGAGGCAAAAGTCCATCCTTGCCCAATTCAAGACCAAAGGAAGACCTATGCCCGAGACCAAATTGAATCTGATTGCTGGCGACTGGATGGCTGGCGAAAGCACAATCGAAAACCGCAACCCGTCTGATCTGAGCGATCTAATCGGGCACTTCGCACAGGCCAGTGCCAGTCAGTTGGACGCGACCCTGGTTCAGGCCCGCATCGCGCAGGTGGAATGGGCGGCATTTGGGCCGGAACGCAAACAGGCTGTGCTGATGAATATCGGGACTGAACTGATGGCGCGCGCCGAAGAACTGGGCAAATTGCTGGCGCGCGAAGAGGGTAAACCCGTGGCCGAAGGCAAAGGCGAAGTGTACCGTGCCGGGCAATTTTTCACCTACTACGCCGCCGAATGTTTGCGCCAGATTGGCGAAAATGCGGACAGCGTGCGGGCCGGTGTCGAAATCGACGTGCGCCGCGAACCGATCGGAACGGTTGCGATCATCTCGCCGTGGAATTTCCCGACGGCAACCGCATCCTGGAAAATCGCGCCAGCCCTTTGTTACGGCAACGCCGTGGTCTGGAAACCGGCAAATATAACGCCTGCGTCGGCTGTGGCGCTTAGCGAAATTATCAGCCGTCAGGACATTCCAAAGGGGCTGTTCAGCCTGGTTATGGGGTCAGGGTCTTTGATCGGCCAACAGTTGGTTGAAAGCCCGATGATCGAGGCAATATCGTTCACCGGCTCTGTTACGGTGGGCAAGCGTATTGCGGTGGCGGCGATCCAGAATTTTACCAAAATCCAGATGGAAATGGGATCAAAAAATGCATTGGCGGTGATGGATGATGCGGATGTTGATCTCGCGGTGACGTTGGCGCTTGGCGGGGCGTTTGGCAGCACTGGCCAAAAATGCACCGCGTCTTCGCGGCTTGTGGTTCACGCGGCTGTACACGATGAATTTGTGCAAAAGTTGGTGGCGGGGGCCAACGCGATGAAGGTCGGCCATGCACTTACGGCGGATACCCAGATGGGGCCGGTGGTCAGCGCGCAGCAATTGCAGGAGAACCTGAGCTATGTAGAGCTTGGTAAAACCGAAGGGGCCGAATTGGCCTGTGGCGGGGTGCAGCTGGACATGCCCACTGACGGGTTTTACATGTCGCCGGGCGTGTTTTTGAACACAACAAACAATATGCGGATCAACCGCGAAGAGATGTTTGCGCCGCTCACCTCGGTCATCAAAGTTGACAGTTATGAACAGGCTCTGGCCACAGTAAACGACACCAATTTTGGTCTGACGTCCGGTATTGTGACGCAATCGCTGGCGCGGGCCACGCATTTCCGCCGCAACGCAAAGACCGGGGTTGTTACCATTAATCTGCCAACGGCAGGAACGGATTACCATGTTCCGTTTGGCGGGCGCGGCGACAGTTCGTACGGGCCCCGCGAACAGGGCAAAGCAGCGGCCGAGTTTTATACCACGGTCAAAACCGCCTATATCAGCGCCGGAAACCCACAGTAATGCGCATTGATAACCTGCAATATGCCAATTGGTCGGAAAAGATATTCCGCCAGATGCGCGACGGTGGGGTGGACGCTATCCATGTGACCATCGCCTATCACGAAACTTTTCGTGAAACGGTTTTGAACTTTGAAAAGTGGAACCGCTGGTTTGATCAATACCCTGACTTGATCATGAAAGGGCTTTGGGCCTCAGACGTTGATAAGGCGCGAGATTCTGGGCGCACGGCGATTTTCTTTGGGTTTCAAAACCCCAGCCCGATTGAGGATGACATTGGGCTGGTCGAAATCGTACACACCTTGGGCGCACGGTTTATGCAGCTTACTTATAACAACCAATCGCTGCTGGCGACGGGGTGTTACGAGGCGGTCGATAGTGGCATTACCCGCATGGGTCGGCAAGTTATCAAAGAAATGAACCGGGTCGGGCTGGTGGTGGATATGAGCCACTCGGGCGACCGATCGACCATCGAGGCGGCTGAAATATCTGATCGTCCCATCGCCATTACCCACGCCAACCCGTTTGATTGGGCCCCCGCCGGGCGCAACAAAAAGGCCGATGTTATTCGCGGCGTCATCGAAAATGGCGGCATGCTTGGGTTTTCCGCCTATCCGCATCACCTAAAGGACAAATCCAACTGCTCGCTCGAAAGTTTCTGCGCGATGATCGCAGACACTGCTGCGAAATACGGCGCTAAAAACCTTGGGATCGGCACCGACCTTTGTCAGGATCAGCCCGACACCGTGGTTGAATGGATGCGGGTTGGGCGCTGGAGCAAAGACATCGACTATGGCGAAGGCTCGGCCGCGGCACCGGGGTTTCCGCCGATGCCAGATTGGTTTCAGGACAATCGCGATTTCGGAAATATAGAAACTGGCCTGCGTGCGGTTGGTATGAACCAAGACGAAATTGCCGGAATCATGGGCGATAACTGGCACCGGTTTTACGCCGAAAATTTCACCGCTCAGGTACCGTGATGTCGACCTCTGCGCCTATCCTTCGTCGTGACCCAGCAAAGGTGATGCGCCTGTCGCGTCTTGGATCGTTACACCAGTGTCGGCTCAGTTTTATGCGCAATCTAACCCGTCGGATGGCGCGCGAAAGTTGGGTTTTCAGTCGTCCAGTATTTGATATTGACGCGCAGGGCGTCGGGCATGCGGTCTATACCGCGCAAGGGCCGCGCCGCGCCTATTCGCTGGTGGTTTTTGCCCATGATTTACCTGCGGATCAACGCTCGGACCGGGTGATCGCCGAGGCCTGGGATGCAACGTTTACCCTGTTTGACGGTGTACCAGATACGGCGGCGATAGATCGGTTGCGCGCTAATGTGCCCCTACAAGAGGCCGGTCGCATTAGCGAACAGGAACTCTCGCTGTCGCGGGCAAACCGGTCCGTCCGTCTTTGGGCGCATGTAGTAGATCGGTTGGCGGTGGGCCAGCAACCTGATCCGGCGCAAATTGCTGCGGTTGGCTATCTTATGCGCACAACCGCCGTTTACGGGTCTGGCAAATTCGGGGCTGTGGATCGCCAGAACATTGCGGACCGTGTGGAAATGCAGGCGCCGTTTCAGGCCGAAATGCTGTCGGTCTATCTGACCCGCAGTTTCGTGCGCGATCTTGTGCAGCACATGGCGCGGGTCAAGGGCGGCGATCAAGCGGTTGATTTGGATGCCGATATCGCGCGCAGCCTTGGCATTGGCAATTCAACCGGGTTGGGCATGGCGCCGTTTATCGTCAACCATCCAGTTTTGTTTAACAACTGGATCATGGCCCGCGAAGACGCGATTGCGCGGGTGCGGATGGTGGAAACTGCCACGCCGGAGGCGCGCGAAGAGTTTGGGAAAATGCTGCACCGCGCGACCAGACAGGTTGCGCTTTGGCATTCCAACCATGCCCATCAAATCGAAAAGATCGCGGATCTAAAGGCAGATCTTGTAAAATTGGACAGCTTTATCGCCAACGATGATCTGACGGCAGATTTCCCGTGGAACCGGCTTTTCGTTTGGGCAGACGCCCATCTAGGCGAAGAGGGTCAGGAACTGATCGCGTCGCTGATGTTAGAGCCTTACGGCGATTTGGTTGATGATCTGTGTGGCGACATGGCCGACAACAATACCAACGCTTTTTACATCGACGGTAGCATGCGCATCAGTGAGCTGCGCGGCCTGATCGAAAACAGCTTTGGCTGGGCGCTTTTGACAGATTGGGACCGGCGTAAAACCTGCGCCCGGGCCTGGTATGTGTCCGAAGAAAAGCAGGAACCGCGGCTTGGCGACCGCTTTGCCGAACCCATTGCAAAATATGAACAACCTTTGGCCCCCGGGCGGGATGCGGCGTCGGCCTATGCCGCCTTGGGCGATTACAACGCAGATCAACCGATTGCCGACTTTCTGTTGCAGCATCCTGAACATCGTCACACAATTCGGCGCGCGCAAATCAGCAAGATCGCGCCTTATGGCGAAATCCACGATAACACAATCGGTGATGACCTGCTGCCAATCCACATGCTACGCGCCAAGCTTTCGTTCTTTGGCGCAACCCAGTTTGACCCACGCTCTGATCGCTGGGTGCGTATTTGTATGTATGCCGGGGCGCCCTATCCCGAAGACCTGAGCCCGCAGAACGCCGACTTTTGGGTCTATCCAGAGGGCGCGCAATGACACTGTCTTTGAACGAAGTTGAAACAACCGCCAAAAAGGCGGCGCGTGGGGCCGGGCACAGCTGGGGACTGGCAGAAGAGGCCGGGCGCGCCACCCGTTGGTTATGTGCGCATGGGTTTGATGGTTGCGCGGCACTTGCTGCTTTGTTGTCAAAAGACGGGGTTGGGCATCGCGATTGGGCACCATACGCGTTGTCCAATGATTGGTTTGCGGTGTCCGGTACGCTGTGCAGCCTAAGGGCTGGCGTGGCGTTGTCAGACAGCGCGGTGATGTTAAAACAGGGCGATTTACGCCTGCGGTCGGTCGCGCTGCCGATGCTGTTGATCCCGTTTGCGGCCAATGCTGCCCGCCATCTTGGGACCTCTATAAATTTGGCATGGCCCGGCGCCAGCATCACGACGGACGGAACAAACGTCGGCGTCCAGGAAAATAAAACCGCCCTTAGTGCGGACTGCGCCGATGTCGTGCGCCTGTCCTTGGGCGGCAAAATTCTTGCGCCCAATGCCCGCAAAACCCGCGTCTCGCCGCAGGGTTCTGATTGGCAGTCACTGACTGAGTTCGCCAGCCTGACCTATGCCCCCGCAACCGAAGAATCGCGCCGCTTGGGGGCGGGCGGTGACCTTTCTGACAATGATTAAACACTAACATCTGAACCGAGGCCGCTATGATTGAAACAAAAACACTAAGCCTGTCTGAGATCGAAGACCTGTCGTTTCGCGCCCTTGTGACGTCTGGCACGTCCATAGAAAACGCGCGCCGACTGGCAATTGCGACCGCTGCAACCGAGGCTGACGGGGTGGCGAGCCATGGCCTCGCCTATATCCCGATCTATTGCGAGCACGTGTTGTGCGGCAAGGTCGACGGCCAGGCAAAACCTGTGCTGGCGCAGCCACGTCCGGGGCTTATTACGGTTGATGCGGCCACTGGTTTTGCCCATAGCGCCATCGACGTGGGGTTTGAAAAACTGATACCGCTGGCGCGTGAACAGGGTATTGCGGCGCTTTCCATTCGCAACAGTTACAATTGCGGTGTGCTTGGCTATCACACCTATCGTTTGGCCAAGGCTGGTTTGGTTGGCATTGGGTTTACCAACGCACCTGCCTCGATTGCGCCGTCGGGCGGGCATAAACCTGTGGTTGGTACCAATCCGATATCCATCGCGGCACCGGGGGAGGATGGCGAACCGGCAATCCTGATCGACCAGAGCGCCAGTGCCATCGCCAAAAGCGAAGTGATGAAACACGCCCGCGAGGGCCGCCCGATCCCAGTTGGCTGGGCGCTGGACCCCGAGGGCAACCCGACCACCGACCCGAATGTCGGGCTCAGGGGGTCTATGGCTCCTTCGGGGGGGTACAAAGGTGTCGGCATCGCGCTTTTGGTTGAAATCATGGCTGCTGCATTAAGCGGTGCAAACCTTGGGATCAACGCATCACCGTTTTCCGGAACCGCAGGCGGGCCGCCAAAAACCGGGCAGTTTTTTATGGCTATCGATCCGATGGCAGCATCCGGAAATCTGTTCGCGGACCGCATCAATAGCCTGAACGACGCCATAAATCACCAAGAAGGGGCGCGTTTGCCCGGAGATGGTCGCAAACGTCACCGGATGGTGGCCCATAAAAAGGGTATTGCCGTCAACACAGCGACCCTCAATAAAATCGAGGCGTTGCTTGGCTGAGGAAGGACGGCCTTGAAAGGACACAATTTCATTTACCATCCGAGGGCTTGGCCGAAACCTAGTCGGTCAAAAACTCCAACAAAAGAAGACCCAACAAAAAAACCGCGTGAACAGGGAGGACAGTGATGTCTATCAAACCACCATTTACGGAACTGGAAATCAAAAAGGCCAGTTCTGGATTTTACGAAGGCTATAGCGTTCCTATCGCCTTTATCAGCAAAATCAGCATGGCAATGCTGGTCATTTGGACGCTCATGTGGCCGGCCAACGCCAATGGCGTATTAGGCAGCCTGAACTGGCGCCTGCTGAGTGATTTTAACGTCTTTTACATCGTCATCGTTGGCTTTTTTGCCTTTTTCCTATTTGTCGTTGCGGCCCTGCCGCAGACTGGCCAGCGCATTATGGGCAACCCGGGCGAAGCACCGGAATTCTCAAACTTTTCGTGGTTTTCGATGATGTTTGGTGCCGGGCTAGGCGTTGGCCTAATGGTGTTCGCCACGGCTGAACCTATGGGGCTATGGGGATCAAACCCTGTCGTGGTTTCCGGTGAAGTTGTAGGCAAAACCGAAGCGGCCCTGCAATCTGGGTTCCGATACACGTTCCTGCATTACGGTATTCATGCCTGGGCGATCTATGTTGTGACCGGGCTGTCACTGGCCTATTACGCCTATACCCGCAACATGCCGCTGACCATTCGGTCTGCGTTGACGCCGTTGTTTGGCAAATGGGTCAATGGAACTTTGGGCGACATCGTTGACGTTCTGGGCGTGGTTGCGACCATCTTGGGTGTGTCGGTTACCATCGGTTTCGGCGTCAGCCAATTTGTGGACGGGGTCTATGCGATTACCGGCATGGAGTGGATGATGGATATGGGTGGCGAAGCCCCCACACCGGGAACTGTCGGCCTAATTTTTGGGCTTGTCATCATCATGGGGCTGTCGATCATTTCGGCTGTTTCTGGCGTTGGCCGTGGGGTTAAATATCTGTCCAACCTAAATCTGGTTCTGTCGCTTATCCTGTTGCTGATCTTTGTTTTCTTTGGGTCGTTCATGTTTGCAATGACCACCTATGCCACGGCTTTGGTGGATTATATCCTGCATTTTGTGTCGCTTAGCTTTGGCGCATATGGGCCGCAATCTGCGGAAGCATTTGCCGCTGCTTTGCCTGAGGCCGCAAAGCCACTGGCGGCTGATCTGATCACTGGTGCAACCAATGCATGGGGATCGTTTGACGGGTTCAAGTCGGGCCTTGAGGGCGCTGCTGCTGCTCTGGATGACGACACATTGACCGCCGTTTATGAGGCCGGTAATGACGGTCGCCAATTTGGATGGCAAGCAGGCTGGACCACGTTCTATTGGGCTTGGTGGATTGCGTTCTCGCCGTTTGTTGGCCTGTTCCTGGCGCGTATCTCTAAGGGTCGCTCGGTCCGGGAATTCATTGTCGGCTGTGTGATTGTGCCGACGTTGGTGTGTTTCGCCTGGATGACAATTCTGGGTGGCACGGCGATTGATCTGGAACTGTCCGGCGTTGCTGATGGGGCCATCGTAAACGCCTCAAATACGTCTAAGCTGTTTGTAACGTTGGGCGAAATGTTGTCGGGCGGATTGCTGACAGCCGTGACAATAATGTGTGTGGTTCTGATCATGACGTTCCTGGTCACCTCTGCAGATTCCGGCATTTTGGTGATGAACACCATCATGTCCGGTGGCGAGCAGGAAACCGGCATTAAGCACCGTATCGTCTGGGGCGTGATCCTGACGCTGGTGATTGGCGCATTGCTGATCGCAGGCAAAACCAACAGCGGAGCAGACCCGATGGAAGCGCTAAAAAGCGCGATGATCATTGGCGCGCTGCCGTTCACGATTGTGATGGGGCTGATGTGTATCGCGCTGATTAAGGCGCTTTATCGTGATGGCCTACGGGAAAAGCATGGTCAGTTAGACTAGGTTTTTACAACGCTTAACAACGAAACCGGACAGGGCTTTGGGCCTTGTCCGGGCTTTGATTCGATCTGAACGCCAGCCGTTTAATCTACGATGGCTACCTTGGCTGGGAACTCTTGGCCATAGCGCCGGTTCTGCGCAGATGCAGTTTTCAGCTTATCAGAACGTCTTTGATGTCAGCCAAAAGGGCGAATGTTTGATCGTTTGGTTTTCGTGTAGGGCGACGTTATGCAAGAGCATCCTGCAAGATTAGGTCAGCACCCTTTTCACCCACCATAATGGCCGGAGCATTGGTGTTGCCGGATGTGAGGGTTGGAAAAATTGAGGCATCCACAACCCGCAGACCCTCAACGCCGTATACCCTAAGGCGGGCGTCGACGACATCGACCTTTGGGTCCGGCCCCATGCGGCATGTGCTCACTGGATGAAACACCGTCCCGGCGCGGGCGCGGCAATCGGCCAGAAACTCCTCATCTGTCTGAACCTGCGGCCCCGGAATCGTTTCAGATGCGATGATGTTGGCGAGCGCCGGGGCAGCGGCAATTTTGCGCATCAATTTTGAGGCTTCGACGATTTCCTGAACATCAAAATCCGTGCTCAGGTAATTTGGGAAAATCGCTGGGGCGTGGGATGGGACATTTGAGGTGATTTCAATATGCCCACGGCTGGTGGGCCGGGTCGGTTGCGCGCCCATAAGAAAACCGGAAAACGGATCGGGGTTCATCAATGGGCGCTGACCCGGGGGGGCCTTGGTATAGCTGACCGGTGAGAAAAATATTTGCATATTGGGGCGTGTCAGGCCCGGCCTTGACCGCACAAACCCACCCGCCTGATTGACCCCAAGCGACAGCGGGCCGCGCCGGGTCAGCACATAGCGCATCCCGTGCAGCAGTTTTCCGTACCAAGAGTGCAGCTGATCATTCAGCGTCGGAACCTTTGAACGATAGAAAAAGTCGATCGCCAGATGGTCCTGTAAATGCTGACCAACCCCATTTAACCCATGCACAACCTCAATGCCCTTGGCGCGCAGCAGATCCGCCGGGCCAATCCCCGACAGCTGCAACAACTGCGGTGAGTTTATCGCTCCTGCGGACAGAATAACCTCGCGTCTGGCAAATGCCTGTTTGACCTTGCCGTTCTGAACGTACTCAACACCGGTCGCGCGCTTGCCCTCAAATAGCACCTTGCTGGCCAGTGCCTTTTTGGCAATCCGCAGGTTTGAACGGCGTTTTGCGGGGCCGATATAGGCCCGCGCCGTCGACATCCGCATGCCATCCTTGGCGGTATTTTGATACGTGCCGACACCTTCCTGACTGGCCCCATTGAAATCGGCATTATGCGGCCACTGAATTTCGCCCCCGGCCTGAATATAGGTCTGGCACAAAGGGTGCAGATCACGGTCCATTGTCGACACATAAACAGGGCCATCAGCGCCGCGAAATTCATCACCACCACGGTCGTTGGTTTCGGACTTTTTGAAATAGGGCAGCACGTCATCCCAGCCCCAGCCGGGATTACCCATGTCTTTCCAGTCTTTAAAATCCTGTTGCTGGCCCCGGATATAAACCATCGCATTGATCGAACTGGACCCGCCCATGACCTTGCCGCGTGGCCAATAGGATGTGCGGTTGTCCAGTTCCGGGTTTGGTTCAGTCTGGTACATCCAGTTGACGCTTTGTTTGTAAAATGTCTTGCCGTAGCCTATGGGCATCCAGATCCAGAAATTCAGATCACTGCCACCTGCTTCGAGCAACAGAACCGAATATTTTCCGTTTTCTGTCAGTCGGTTGGCCAGCACGCATCCTGCCGAACCTGCGCCGACAACAATGAAATCATAGTGAGCCATACTTTGCCTTTGGGGTATGAGTTTGTGAACCATTTGCCGTGTTGGTCGCCGTGAAACCGCCCAGGTTTGGGCGGATCGGAGCGCCGTCAGCTATTGAGGTGTCGCATTGATCACATAAAGCTTGCGCATGTGATCGTGGATGATCCATTCACCAGTCCACCCTTGCGGCAACACCAACAAATCACCTGGTCCGATGTTTCTTGATTTGGAACCGTCGCTGTTGCGAACCGTGGCTGACCCGGAAATAACATGGCAGTATTCGCCGCCTTTGGTCCGGTCTGCGGTGAAATGCCCCGGTGTACATTCCCATATCCCGATCGAAATCAGACCATCATCAGAGGCCCATAATTTTCTGGCCGCTTCCATCTGACCATCTGTCAGCGCGGTTGGTTTCGGGGCGAAATCGCCAACAGAGAGTCCTGAAAGGTCACCAAAGGTTTCTAGGTCGATCATGTTTTTCCTCATTTGGTCGCTCAAAAGCGCAACACTTTGTGTGGGGTTTGACCGCCAGAGCCGACCGGTTCAACACCCGTCATGTTCGACAGGCGGCGCAGCGGGTCAAGCCGCATCATTTTTTCTGCTGCCCGAACAGTTGCGCAAGCACCATCATCAGCGTGGTTACAAGCACCATAATGGTCGAAATTGACGCAATTGTCGGGTCAATCTGATCGCGCAGCGCGTTGAACATGCTACGGGTCAGCGTCGGATTGTCGCCGCCTGACACGAACATCGCCACAATCACCTCGTCAAACGAGGTCAGGAATGACAGCAGGGCGCTGGTCACCACCGCGAATTTGATCTGTGGCAATGTGACGGTTAAAAATGCTTTCCAGCGCGGTGCACCAAGGCTACGCGCGGCTTGTTCCTGGCTCATATCATAACCTTTGAGCGCCGAGCCGGTGACGATTAAAACCAGCGGCAGAGCCAGAACCGTATGGGCCAAAACCAGCCCGGTGATCGTATATAGTATCTTGAGTTTGACATAGGCATAGAACGCGCCAATCGCAATCAAAACCACCGGCACCATCATCGGCGTAATCAACAAAACAAACGCCACCCGCACAAAAGCAATCTTGGACGCGTGCAGGCCGTAAGCCGCCAAAACCCCGATTGGCGTCGCGACAAGCATGGTCAAAAAAGCGGCCTTGAGCGATGTTTTTGTCGCCAGCATCCACTCTTTTGAGCCGAAATAATTCTCATACCAGCGGGTCGACCATTTTTCCGGCGGGAATTCGAGATACTGGCTATCAGAGAACGACATCGGGATCACGATCAGTGTCGGGGTCACCAGCAGGATCATCGTCACCACGGCCAGCACATACAGCCAAATCCGCTGACCATGGGTGATTTGTGTTTCCGTCGCGGGGGCCTTGAGCCATTTAAACATCAGTGGCCGCCTCCGGCAATTTTCTCAAGGTTCAGGAACTTTGATGCGATCCACAGGATGATCATTGTCAGCACCAGCAAAACAACGCCAAGCGCGCTCGCGGCGCCCCAGTTAACGAATAATTCAATGTTGGACACGATTTTCATCGACACCATGATAACCTTGCCGCCGCCCAGTACCGCAGGCGTTACAAAGAACCCAAGGCATAGCACAAACACCATCAGCGACCCGGCGAACAACCCGGGCGTCGACAGCGGAAAGAACACCGTCCAGAACGCGCGCCGGGGGCTGGCGCCCAGGTTTGACGCCGCTTTCACAAGGTCCAGATCAATGGATTTCATCGCGCCATACAGCGGTAAAATCAGGAACGGCAACATGATGTGAACCATGCCAATCAGGGTGCCGGTCATGTTGTGCACCATCTTGATCGGTTCGTCCCACAGACCCAGCGAGATCGCCCAGTCATTGATCAGCCCACGCTTTTGCAACAACACCAGCCATGCGTAGGTGCGCACCAGCAAAGAAGTCCAAAACGGTAGCAGCAAGGAAATCATGCACAAGGTCGCCAGCCGGTTGGGCAATTGCGAAATGAAATAGGCCAACGGATAGCCGATCAGAATGCACAGGCCGGTGGTTAGCAGGCTCACCTGAAAGGTGGTCTGGAATATGCGTGCATAGGATTTTCGTTTGATCATCCGTTCATAGTTTTCCAGCGAAAACTGACCGTCTGCGCCGATGAAAGACACATAAAATAGCCAACCAACCGGAAGCACCAAAACAACCAGAACCAACAAAATGGCAGGCGAGCTGAGGCCAAATAGCTTTAACCGCTCTAGTCGCTCGTCTGTGCGCAGGCCTTGGGCGTTCATGTCTGCGGGTTGCATATTACACCTCTCGACCGTCGATAATCACGGTATCTTCGGGCGCGAGTCCAAGCCGGATAGTGTCGCCAACAGACGGTAGGGCCGAAACCGTTCCCTGACGCACGGTACCGCGTACGCTGATCATCTCGCCACTGGTCAGTTTTGCGTTCAAAAGATAACTGTCACCCTGATAAATGACCTGTTTGGCCACTGCGTCAAAGACGTTCATGCCCTCATCAGATGCGCCGTCCAAAAGGTGAATACGTTCGGGGCGCGCCATGAGCAAAAGCGGCGTCGCATCGGGGGCAGGGGTCGTGTGGTTCAGCGGTTGCGCGCCGAACATGATCCGATCACCGTCCTTGTGAACCGACAGAAAGGTTGAATCGCCGACAAAATCGGCGACAAAGCGGTTTGCAGGATTTTCATACAACTCACGCGGGGTTGCCAGCTGCATGATCCGGCCATTATTGACCACGGCGATGCGGTCCGACATCGTTAACGCCTCGCGTTGATCGTGGGTCACGTATACGGTCGTCATCCCCAGTTTTTCATGCAGGTTGCGCAATTCGATCTGCATCTGATCGCGCAATTTTTTGTCCAACGCCGAAAGAGGTTCGTCCATCAACAATATACGAGGTTCAAAAACGATGGCGCGGGCGACGGCCACACGTTGTCTTTGACCGCCTGACAGCTGGTCGATTCCACGATCACCAAAACCGCCCAGTTGTACGGTGTCCAGGGCACGCTCGACCCGGTCGGCCAACTCAGCCTTGGGAACATTACGCAGTCGCAGCGGATAGCCGATGTTTCCAGCTACCGTCATATGCGGGAAAAGCGCGTAGCTTTGAAAAGTCATGCCGACATTGCGCAAATGCGGTGCGGTTCTGATGACCTCTCGGTCGCCGAATTTCAGGCTGCCCTGATCCGGTCTGGTAAAGCCTGCCAGCACCATCAAAAGCGTGGTTTTTCCCGATCCCGAGGGGCCTAGCAAAGTTAGGAATTCGCCACTTTTAACCTCAAGCGAAACATCATCCAAGGCGAAAACCGACCCATAGGTTTTGGTGACGTTGCGTATCGAAATAGGCAGCGCGTCTTTGATGGTATCCGTCAACTCTTAGCCCTCGCAATTGAATGCAGCGGGCCATGACAGCCCGCTGCGGCAATGAAAATATACCGACTATTCAGTCAACATTTCCTGATACATTTCCGCCGCAATGGTTTCCCACACTGCATACCATTCTAACGAAACCGGCAATTGCAACGCCGCGTTTGCCGGGGATGATGGCAACATCGCCGCCGTGGCCGCATCAATCACGCCGGTATCATAGGCGGCTTTGTTGGTCGGGCCATAGGTGATGTATTTCGGCAGATCATCCTGATATTCGGCCTTGGAAATCTCGGCCAGAAACGCCATCGCGGTGTCTTTGTTTGGCGCCCCTTTTGGAATGGCAAAACAGTCATAGTCCAGCAGCGCCTGATTGTAGCTATAGGCCACTTTTGCGCCATCCTTGGCGGCGTTGTCAAAGCGACCGTTCCAACCGGTCGACATGTCGACCTCGCCGTCCTTCATCAGCTGAGCATGCTGCGCGCCCGAGGACCAGAAAACCTCGATATGCGGGCGCAGTTCGCGGATTTTGTCCAGCGCGCGTTCGATCCCCGCCTCAGATCCCAGAACCTCGTACACATCTTCGGGGGCAACGCCGTCGGCCATCAGTGCAGGCTCAAGCGCGCCCGCGACCTTGCCGCGATAGGCCCGACTGCCTGGGAATTTCTCAACATCCCAGAAATCGGCCCAGCTTTGCGGCCCGTTTTCGCCATATGTGTCGGTGTTCCAGGCGTATACGGTCGAGAACACATCGCCGCCAACGCAGAATTTGGATTTCAGGGTCGGATAGAACGTCGAGACATCGATAATTGAATAATCCAGCTCTTCCAGAAGCCCCTCGGCCCCGGCGCGCGCCGCACTGCCCGATCCGCTGGCAACGATGTCCAATGTTACCTGACCGGACGAAACCTGCAGGCGTACATCGGACATGCCGCCATAGGTTTCTTCTTTTACCTCAATGCCGGTATTTGCCGATGCGGGTTGGAAAAGCGCCTTGCTTTGCGCCTCTTGATAAGACCCGCCCCAGGACGCAATGGTGACCTTTTTGTCCTGCGCCAGCGCGGTCGTCGCGAGCAATGCCGCCGTCGCCGTCATGATAATCATGTTTTTCATTTAGTATCTTCCCTTTAGGATTTTATGTCCCGCTTGCGCGACGACATGTTACCGGAAATTGTGACAGATGGGGCGGTCCAGGGCCTCCCAATCCCAAACTTTACGACTGCCCGGTTCTCGCCGCCTTTCGGTATTGCTGGCGGTCGTTCCAGCGGTACCAGGCAACCGCCGCTGGCAGGAACCAGGGCTTGCCATAATAGAACGGTCGTGTCGGGTTGTTCAGGCCATCAAATGCGGTCTGACCCTGTTTCAAACCAAGAACCTTTTGCCCCAACCGCATGCCCAGATAACTGGCCATTGAAACCCCAGAACCGCAATATCCCATTGCGTAATGCACCCCGTCATGGCTGCCAGTGTGTGCTAGATCATCAAAGGTATAGGCGACGGTGCCGCTCCAGGAATGGCTGATGCCATAGTCGCGCAATTCAGGGAAAATCCGGCACATGTTTTCATACAACTTGGGTCCGCTCACAGCGGCATCGGTTTCTCGTGCCGATACCCGACCACCAAACAATATGCGCCGACGGTCTGGCGAGGCGCGATAGTAATATAGGACTTTGCAGGTGTCGCTGGCGATCCGGTCTGTGGGGAAAAGCCGGTCCACCAACGCGGTTGGCAGCGGCTCGGTCGCGATAATATAGCTGCCGATGGGAATGACGCGGCGCTGCAGCCAGGGCGTGAGGTTGGTGGTATAGCCGTTGGTGGCCACGATCACATCCTTTGCCGTCACGGGGCCTTTTTCGGTTGTGACGATAAATCCGGTGGCGGTTTGTTTGATGTCCGAGACCGCGCAATGACCGGTGACATGTGCCCCCGCCGCAATGGCGCTGTGCAGCAATCCACGGTGGTATTTCGCCGGATCCAGGCTGGCATGGCGGGCAAACACCATGCCGCCAAAATAGCAGTCTGATCCAAGCTCGGACAGTTGATCGTGGCGCGCAACCATATGCGTCTCGACCCCTTCTTCACGGTTTAACTTTTCCGCATCGCGGGCCAATTCTTCGTAATGATGTGGGGTGTGTGCGGCGTGATAGCGCCCCGAGCGCTTGAAATCACAGTCAATGTTTTCGCCAATAATCCGCTCTTCTATCCAGTGCAGTGCAGTCTCGCCCTCTTGGCGAATGGCCCACGCTTTATCAGCACCAAATTTCCGGGTCAGCGTTGCAAGTGATGGTTTTACGCTGGTGCTGATCTGCCCGCCATTGCGGGTACTGCAGCCAAAACCGGGATTACCGGCGTCAAGAACAAGGGTGGATTTTCCGCCGCGCGCCGTTTCGATTGCCGCGTTCAGCCCGGTATAACCAGAGCCGACAATCACCACATCAACCGCTTGCAACGGCTGCTCGGGCAGATCGGGTGGCGGGCCAAGTTGATCACGCCAATAGGGTTGCTGGCTGCAACCTGGCAAAAGCCCTTTTCCCACTTTGCGTCCCCCTGCTCTGACAATTCACGTGCATTGCGCCATCTAAACCTTTGGTGAGCCTAGGGGTAGATTGGTCAATGCTTTATATCCATTTTGCTTTTTTGAGCAGACCAATCAAACGCGCAATGCCGGAAGGCTGCTGATGATGTCGATGCCTTTCTTGATATCTTCGGGCAGGGTGCTGCCAAAGCCGAATACCAACCCTTTTTGGGATATGGGCGCCAAACAATACTGGCTTAGTGGCGCGACAGTGATGTTTTTTGCCTTGGCCTGGGCCACCAATTCCTGTTCGTCTACCCTGTCGTCAAGATAGGCAGGGGTGTGGAAACCGCCTCCGGTTTCCTGAATGCGGATTGTGGCAGGCAAGCCCCTGGCTGCGCTCATCAGCGCATCGTACCGCGCTTTGTACAACCGCCGCATCATTCGGATATGGGTCGAAAAATGCCCCTCGTCCATGAAGTCCGCCACAATCGCCTGCGTCGAGGTTGGGGGGCCGCTGACCCAG
>JBLHMP010000060.1:0-25653 GCA_047623555.1 Granulosicoccus sp. | reverse complement strand
TGCGACATGCACGAATGGCTGCAATGCGAAAGCTGCACCGCAGCGGTGTTGGTTGGTGAAAGCAGCGGTTTTGGGCTGTCCATGCGACTTTGCAAAGGTCGCTAACTGCGCAGAGTTGCCGTTGGTCACTAGATACAGAAAACGTCAATCTGAGCTCAAAGCAGACTTGCGGCTTTCGCAATTCGATCAACAAGAAGAGCCAATCCCGGCCCAAAATCAGCCCCTGCTTCCCCCCCCCAAACACGGCAACTTATCGTCTGCGTATTTAGGGACGCAAAGTGATCCACAAAACCGGTTCGACTATGTCGGTCTGGCGTGATACTCGGGGAGAACCGGTCCGCGATGGGCCCTCCCTGCCCTAAAATGCGAGACGACATCCTATGACCATGCTCGGAACATTCATCAAACCGATGCATCCCGAAGGCCGACGTTTTGTCGGAATTTTCGCCCTTATCACGCTGGTTTTGTTCATGATATGGACGCCGCTGGGGTGGATCGGCGTTGGGGCAACTGTTTGGTGTTATTATTTTTTCCGCGACCCACAACGCACTACACCGTCGCGCGCGGAGTTGATTGTCAGCCCGGCAGACGGCGTTATATCCCTGATCGAAAAGGCCGTGCCACCTGCCGAATTGGGCATGTCCGACGAGGCACTGACCCGGGTCAGCGTATTTATGAACGTGTTTAACTGCCACGTGAACCGGGCGCCTATTGCTGGCGAAATCGCCGCGGTTGCCTATCGTCCGGGCAAGTTTTTCAACGCCTCGCTGGACAAAGCCAGCGCTGACAATGAACGCAACAGCGTTTGCATTCAGATGGAGGACGGACGCCAGATTGCAGTTGTGCAAATTGCTGGTCTGGTGGCGCGGCGCATCGTTTGTTTCGTCGACAAAGGCCAATCGCTGGGCACCGGCGAACGGTTTGGCCTGATCCGCTTTGGCTCGCGTTTGGATGTCTATCTGCCAAACGGCGTTCAGCCGATGGTCAGTGTTGGCCAGTCGATGATCGCCGGCGAAACCGTTCTCGCCGATCTGACCTCGGATGAGGCCGCGCGTCAGGCGCATACGGGATAATCCATGCGTGATAATCTGCCCCCTTCGAGCAAGACCGAATTGCCCATCGTTCAACTGTTGCCCAACCTGCTGACACTGGCCGCGCTGTGCGCTGGTCTGACGGCGATCCGGTTGGGGTTTCAGGGGCAGTTTAGCGCGGCGACGCTGCTGATTCTGATCGCGTCGATTATTGATGCGGCGGACGGTAAATTGGCACGGCTGCTGAAATGCGAGAGCCCGATGGGCGCGGAACTTGATTCGCTGGCGGATTTCTTGAACTTTGGTGTCGCCACGCCGATCCTGATCTATCTGTTTGCCCTGCAGGATCTGCCGCGTGTCGGCTGGATATCAGTGCTGATGTTCGCAGTCTGCTGTGTGATTCGACTGGCGCGGTTCAATGTCGGCAAAAAATCCGAATTCGAAGGCGATAAGGGCGAGTTCTTTGTCGGCGTCCCTGCCCCAGCCGGCGCCTTGCTGATCCTGCTGCCGATGTTCATCTCGTTCCCATTTTCAGACGCATCCATTATCCGGCCAGAAGTTATCTGCGCCTGGATGATCTGCGTGGCGCTGCTGATGATCAGCCGCATTCCAACCTATTCGTTTAAAATGATGACAATATCGCGCGATAACGTGAAATATTTCATGCTTGGCTTTGCGCTGCTTGTGGCGGCCCTGCTGAACTATCTTTGGCTCACCCTGTCGGTGCTGGTCTTTGTTTACTTCCTAGCGGTGCTGTGGGCCTGGTTCAAACACTCAAAGCGTTGAACCAGGCCACACAGCCAAAGTTCTAATAAACCCGCGATTCACGCAAACATTATTTATAGGCGAACATACTGTTCGGGGCCCATTTCAGCTGCTTTCCCTCTGGCGCAACGCGCATGTGCAGGCAGGATGTGCCCAAACGCTGGAAATAAATCGCGCTCAGTGCGTACCAGCCGGCCACCGGAGCGTTAACCGTAACGGTATAGGTATTACTACAGGCTTGCCGTCCGTCAAAATGCCCAACCCGCTGGCCACCAATCCGCGCATCAAGGCCGTCATTGGTCAGAAAGTCGATGTTATAAAGACCGGGTTTATCAAAGCGGACATAGCCACTGATGCTGGCCGCCACATTCATCGCCCGTTTCGACGTCAGCGTTGGCGAACCTTCGCGCGTATCGCGATAATCAATACCTTTCAATGGCTTGCCACTTTCTGACCCGGCCTTAAGATAGCGTCGTGCATCAGCCAGTTGCTTGATGTGCGCCCCACTTGGAGCATAGGCATAGCGCACCGCCAGACCATTTTTGAGCTGGCCGGCACTAGGTTGTGGGCTGGCCGGTTTTAACTGCAGCGTCGCAGAAACGGCAACACTCGCGAACAACATTCCGATGGCGGCCAAGGCCCCAAAAAACGCGATTTTCATAAGATCAAATTCCTTTTCTTAAACAAAATGACCAGTAAGTTTCGGCCAATACACTTCTCTTAGTTGACCGTAGAATCCAAATGCCAGCATCACAAGCCCGCGTGCAGGCCGCAACGCGGATGACAGCCATCGCTGCGCGGCGTACACCTTAGCAATGACTGATCCTGTTTCCTCAATTCGCAACCTTGGCCCCGCCTATGAGACCAGCTGTAATCGCGCCGGAATACACTCGGCTCAGGCTCTGCGTGATATGGGGGCCGATGTCGCCTATGGGCGGCTGCTGGAAACCGGAACATCGCCGCATTTCATTGGCTATTATGTGTTGGTGATGGCGTTGCAGGGGCGCCCATGGAACGATTGTAAGGGCGACGAGAAAAAGGCGCTGCGGCTGCGGTTTGATGCGATCAAGGCGCAATCATTTGATCAGGGGCGCTCAGAATTTGAGGCCGCGTTGAACGCAATTGGGGTGATTGAGCGCCGTTCAGGCACCAAATGATCGGCGGGTACGCGCGTTAAAACAAAAAAAGGCCGCCTCTCTATAGAAGCGACCCCTAAATTTTCCAGTCAAAACCCGGCGTTAGCCGACCAGTTCAAGACCCGAAAAGAAATACGCGATCTCAATAGCCGCGGTTTCCGGAGCGTCCGAACCGTGAACCGAATTTTCGCCAAGGCTTTCGGCAAATTCGGCGCGGATCGTGCCGGCTGCGGCGTCTGCCGGGTTGGTGGCGCCCATGATTTCACGGTTCTTGGTGATGGCGTTTTTGCCTTCCAGAACCTGAACAATCACTGGCTCGGAACACATGAATTCACACAATTCGCCGTAAAACGGGCGCTCGGCGTGGACCGAGTAAAATTCGCCGGCCTGTGCCATTGTCATCTGAATACGCTTTTGTGCGACGATGCGCAGTCCGGCCTCTTCAAACTTGGCGTTGATTTTGCCAGTCAGGTTGCGACGGGTTGCATCGGGTTTAATGATCGAAAAAGTGCGTTCCAGTGCCATTGGCTATCTCCTAGTGGGATGTGTTGTAAGTCGGGTGCGGGCAAACCCCGCGATCGGTACATATCGCGGGCCGGGTAGCACGGCCCGCGCGCCATGAAAAGGGTTTGATTGACAGTCACGTCCCGCTGCGCCAAACCGCGCAGATGTTAAGCATTGATGATATCACATACGCCGTCGAGGGCCGCCCCCTGTTTGAAGGGGCCAGCGCCGTCATTCCCAATGGACACAAGGTCGGCCTGATCGGAAGAAACGGCACCGGTAAGACCACGCTGTTCAATATTATCCGCGGCGATCTATCGCTTGAGGGCGGTGCAATATCGCTCCCCTCGCGGGCGCGCATAGGGGGTGTCGCACAAGAGGCGTCTGCCACCCATGTATCGTTGATCAACACGGTCCTGGCCGCTGACACCGAACGCAGCGCCCTGTTGGAAGAGGCAGAAACTGCCACTGACCCAACCCGTATTGCCGACATTCAGACCCGTCTGACCGATATTGACGCCTGGTCCGCCGAGGCCCGCGCCGCATCGATTCTCAAAGGTCTGGGATTTGATGACGAAGACCAACAAAAACCCTGTTCTGATTTCTCCGGGGGCTGGCGCATGCGCGTCGCCCTGGCGGCAGTGTTGTTTTCACAGCCTGATTTACTGCTGCTCGACGAACCAACCAACTATCTTGATCTAGAGGGCGCACTGTGGCTGGAAAATTATCTGGCCAGATACCCGCATACCGTCATCATCATCAGTCACGACCGTGGACTGCTAAACCGCGCCGTTGGGGCGATCCTGCATCTTGAGGACCGCAAACTGACATTCTATCAGGGCCCTTACGATCAATTCGCCATCCAGCGTGCTGAAAAATTGGCGCTGGCCTCGGCGATGGCCAAGAAACAGGAAACCCGCCGCGCCCATATGCAAACCTTTGTCGACAGGTTCCGTTATACGGCGAGCAAAGCCAAGCAGGCCCAATCCCGCCTCAAGGCGCTGTCTAAGTTGCAGCCGATTTCGTCACCGCAAGAGGCCGCCTTGCGCGCCTTTACCTTTCCTGAGCCCGAAGAAATGTCGCCGCCGATCATCAGTATCGAAAACGGCGCCACCGGCTATGACGACACGGTGATTCTGCGCAATCTGGATTTGCGCATTGATCAGGACGATCGCATCGCGTTGCTTGGCAAAAACGGTCAGGGTAAATCGACACTGGCGAAACTGCTGTCAGACCGATTGGCGTTGATGTCCGGTAAGATGACCCGCTCGAGCAAGCTTCGGATCGGTTATTTTGCCCAGCATCAGGTTGACGAATTGTTCGTTGACGAAACCCCGCTGGACCATTTGCGCCGTCTGCGCCCGATTGAAACCCCTGCGCGATTGCGTTCGCGTCTGGCTGGTTTTGGCCTTGGCCCGGCACAGGCCGAAACCGAGGTTGGTCGCCTGTCTGGTGGTCAAAAGGCCCGGTTGTCACTGTTGCTTGCAACCATTGACGCGCCTCATATGCTGATCCTCGATGAGCCAACAAACCATTTGGACATCGAAAGCCGCGAGGCGCTGGTTGAGGCGCTGACCAACTATTCCGGCGCGGTCATTCTGGTGACGCACGATATGCACCTGCTGAGCCTTGTGGCCGACCGGCTTTGGCTGGTCAGCAACGGCACGGTAAAACCCTATGACGGCGATCTGGAGACCTATCGCACGCTGTTGCTGGCGCGCGATAAACCCGTGTCAAAATCTGGCAATAAAAAACCAGCCCCGCCAAAACCCAAACGCGCTTCACGCGAGGTTATTCAGGGCCTGCGCAGCGACGCCAGCAAAGGCGAGGACCGGGTTACAAAACTCAACCAGATGCGCGACAAACTGGCGACCAAACTGGCTGACCCGGCGCTGTATGAGGACGAGAAAAAGGGCGAAGCCGAGGTCTGGCAACGCAAATACGCCGAAGTGATGAACGCCCTGGACCGCGCCGAAGCCATGTGGATGAGCGCGCTTGAAAAGCTAGAGGTAGCCGAGGCGAAATGATCGACCAGGCCGTAATTGTTACCTCTTTTGTGACACTTTTGGTGGTGATCGATCCCTTTGGCCTGACACCTATGTTTGTGGCATTGACCCAAGGCATGGAGCCAACCCGACGCCGCGCAATCGCGGTTCGGTCCTGTTTCACAGCCGCCGTTTTATTGGCACTGTTTGCCGCCTTTGGTGAAACGGTTTTGGGCTTTGTCGGCATTTCCATGGCTGCCTTTCGGGTGGCAGGCGGCGCACTGTTGTTCCTGACCGCGCTTGACATGTTATTTGACCGGCGCAGCAAACGACGCGAAGACCAGGCCGAGGACGAAACCCCAGACCCATCGGTGTTCCCGTTGGGTATTCCGCTGATCGCCGGGCCCGGGTCCATTGCCACCATCATCCTGCTAGCCGGGCAGCAATCCGAAGCCGTTGGGCTGGCCCTTGTGATTGGGGTCATGCTGGTCGTTATGGGTGTTGTGCTCGTGCTGTTTCTGGCCGCCGGAATCATCGAACGCCTGTTGGGTAAAACCGGCATCGACGTGGTGACGCGATTGCTTGGCATGTTGCTGGCGGCGCTGTCAGTCCAGTTCATTCTGGACGGGCTGCGCGACTTTGGTTTTGCGTCGTGAATTTGCAAGATTTTGACTATGCCCGGCTGATTTACTTCGGCATTCTGATCAGCGTTCTGGTGTTATGGTTCATCGTGCACAACCGTCATTCGCTGGGTAAAATGGCACAGATGGCGCTGGCCTGGGGGCTGATTTTTCTGGGTGTCATTGCCGCCGTTGGTCTATGGGATGATATTAGCCAAACGGTTCGCCCACGGCAAAGCGCGCTTGGCGCCCAAGGGCAGGTTTCAGTCCCACGCTCACCGGACGGGCATTATTATTTGCAGTTGAACGTTAACGACCAACCCATTGAATTTATGATAGATACCGGCGCCACAGATATTGTGTTAACGCAATCTGACGCCGCCCGCATTGGTCTAAACCTTAACGATTTAAATTATTACGGCCGCGCCATGACCGCCAACGGAGAGGTGCGCACCGCCCCTGTTCAGTTGGAAAGCGTCGCGCTTGGAAAAGTCACAGATAGGAACATCACCGCGTGGGTCAATCAGGGTGATCTGCGGCAATCGCTGCTGGGCATGGCCTATCTGCAACGCTGGAGCCACATCGAAATCAGCAACAACGCGCTGATCCTGACCCGCTAAAGACTGCGATTGTGTCCCAGGTTTGGCTTGCTGCGACCGTTGTGCCGCTTTCAACCGCCAAGCCGAGTGCGCATCGCCTGATAAACAACAGCTGTGGCTACGTTTGCCAGATTAAGCGATCGGACACGAGAATCAAGCATCGGCAAATTGAAGGTTCGATCGTCCATGCCCTCTAATACCTCTATCGGCAAGCCTTTGGATTCACATCCGAAAACCAAATAGGCATCGTCTTGATATTCAGGGTCGTAAACGCTCTGCGCCCCATGTTCCTCAAAAAAATACAAGCTTTCGCGCGGTGGCTTTCGATCCGCCAAAAAGCTTTTCCAGGTGTCATATTCGCTGAGCTGAACATGCTTCCAGTAATTTGTTCCGGCCCGCCGCACTGACTTTTCATCAAGGGAAAACCCATAAGGTTTGATCAGGATCAGCTCTAGATTTAGTGCCACACAGGTCCGCCCAATCGCACCAGTATTGTAGGGAATTTCAGGTGTCACTAATACCAGTTTCAGGCAGGGATCAGACATAGGATGTGTGGGCTTTCTAAATCACGCGCCCAGGGTCGGCCCGTCGTTAACATCCTGTTACCCTACCTAAGGGGGCCTTAACAACGCCAACTTTGCCGTCCCATATACCCTAACTCTTTGCCAGACTCTTTCCAACTTCCCAAAGGGTTCCACCCGTTCTGCGCTTAAACCGCTGCTCCTGAGGACTCCCAGTTGGCTTGAACGCGCTACCGGAGGCAAAAAACCTCTTTCATGCCTCCGCCTTCTTCTCCCAGCGACCGGAGTCCTCTGACCAATACTGTGCCGAGCAGCCCGCATCGGTCAGCGTCTTCCATTGCACCCGCGCGCGCTGTACCGCATCCGGGTCATTACCATCAAACAAAATACAAACCCGCGCCAAATCGTTGACTTCGCCGGTTTCAACTTCGGCGCCGTCGACGCTCATCACGCATTCCGCACCATTGCCGATCCCCGCCTCCGTACTCAGCAGGATCGGCTGTTCACCGTCATGCGCGCCGCCCGCCAGACCATGCGGCAGAAAGCCGTCTTCGGCCCCCAGCCACAACCGTTGATCCAGCCACGCCATCCGCGCCGTATCTGTGCCGCGCACCACAACAGACCATCCGGCCTGCCGGGCTTTGCCCAGCAGAACCGGCAAGGTATGTTCGAGCGGTTGTTGCGTCAGATGATAGAAATAGGCTGCGCCCATTTTACCCTATTCCTGTATTTGTTTTGGTTCTGGTTTGGGTTCAAACATGTTCTGAACCAACCGGTTAAGCGCCATAACGCCCCAGCCCGTTGCTCCACTTGGCGCATAGGTCGTGTTACCCTTGACCGAAGCAACCCCGGCAATATCCAGATGGATCCAGGGCGTGCCGTCTTTGACAAACCGTTGCAGGAATTGCGCCGCGGTAATCGCGCCACCGGGCCGCCCACCGATGTTTTTCATATCGGCGATGCGGGATTTTAGCAGCTTGTCATAGCCAGACCCCAACGGCATCCGCCACGCGCCTTCGTCCATGGTTTTGGCCGCTTTAAGAAATGCGTTGCACAGCGCATCGTCATTGGAAAAGACACCGGCATTTTCATGGCCCAGACCGACTACAATCGCCCCGGTCAATGTTGCAAGATCAATCATCCCCGCAGGCGAAAACCGTTCCTGCGTGTACCACATGATATCGCATAGAACCAAACGCCCCTCAGCGTCGGTATTGATCACCTCGACGGTGTCGCCTTTCATCGAACGGATCACATCACCCGGACGCACCGCATTGCCCGATGGCATGTTTTCCACCAACCCAACGATGCCAACCACATTGGCCTTGGCCTTGCGTAACGCCAAGGCGCGCATGGTGCCCGCAACAACGCCGGCGCCGCCCATATCCATGGTCATGTCTTCCATGCCACCCGCCGGTTTGATCGAAATACCGCCGGTGTCAAACACCACGCCCTTGCCAACCAACGCCAATGGCGCCGCGTCTTTTTCGCCGCCATTCCACTGCATGACCACAACTTTGGACGGGCTATCCGAGCCCTGCCCAACGCAAAGCAACGTGCGCATGCCCAGTTTTTCCAACTCGGCCTCTTCCAGCACTTCGACTTTCAGGCCAAGGCTTTGCATTTCGGCCAGACGATTGGCAAATTCAGTGGTGGTTAGCACATTGGCCGGCTCATTGGTCAGATCGCGCGTCATATGGCTGCCTTCGGCAACCGCCTGCAGTGGCACAAAATTTTCGCTCATCGCTTCGGGATTGGCATGGCAGATGGTAACCGCAGCCGGTTTGGCAGTGTCATTACCGGTCTTGTGCTGATCAAATTTATAGTCCCGCAGCGCCAGCCCAAACCCAAGCTCAGCTGCCTGGCGCATGTTGCCTGCCATCACCAAAACCGGGTTGTCGCCCTTTAGTCGTGCCAACGCCGCACCGGCTTTGCGAGATTCGGTTTTTGAGGCGCGTTTTTCCAACACCAGAATGTCCAGCGCCTCGGCTTGCAACCCTGTGGGCCAGTTTAGCGAAACCACCTGCCCGGCTTTGACATCGTCAAACCGGTCGCTGTCTAGCAACCGCGCCACAGCGCCTTTGCACAGCCGGTTGGCGCGCCGTGTTGCCGCGTCCATTTTGCCGTCGGGCGTGACCAGAATCACCACTCGTCCAGTGGCGGTTGCAATCAATTCATTGTCCATCTGTTCAAATTGAATCGGTGTTATCATGCTCATCTGTGCTTTCCTCGGCTGTGATTGCACCAAGAGGTAGCGCGCACGCCCGCAATTGACCAGATATCAGTTTTACCCGACAGCAATTTGCGGTAACATCGCCCAAAATAACAAGAGCAGGCGCCGGGGGGTTCATTTTGTCACGATTCGACAGATATGTGCTGTCACAATTATTGCTGTTTTTCGGGTTTTTCGCACTGATACTGGTCGCGGTATTCTGGATTAACCGGGCAGTGGTATTGTTTGACCGGCTGATTGGCGACGGGCAATCGGCCATGGTGTTTTTGGAATTCTCGACTTTGGCGTTGCCAAACCTGATCCGCATGGTGTTGCCCATGGCGGTGTTTGCAGCGGCTGTTTATGTCACCAACCGGCTGAACCGCGAAAGTGAGCTGGTCATCCTGCAGGCCACCGGATCAAGCCCCTGGCAACTGGCGCGCCCGGCGTTGGTCTTTGGCCTGGTCACTGCCCTGATGATGAGCATCCTAACCCATGTGTTAATGCCTGCATCCGTCAACCAACTGGCCGCCCGAGAGGCCGAAGTTTCGCGCAATATCACCGCCCGCCTATTAAGTGAGGGTACATTTTTGCACCCGACCAAAGGTGTGACGTTTTATATTCGGAAAATTGACGCGGATGGCACCCTGAACAATGTATTCCTATCTGACAGCCGCCGCGCCGGTCAAAACACAATCTTTACCGCGGCACAGGCATTTTTGGTGCGCAACGATGGGCAAAGCAGTCTGATTATGGTCAACGGCTTGGCACAACGGCTGGATACGAAAACCCGAACGCTATCAACAACCGTGTTTGAAGATTTTTCCTATGACATTACGTCGCTGGTCCATTCTGATAACGTTCGCAGCCGCAATATACGGGCGATTTCGACGCTGGAATTGCTGGGGGACAGGCAGGACCTTGCTGAGTCCGAGAAATACAGTCAGGGCCAGCTAACCGAACAATTACATCTGCGGTTTGCGCGGGCTTTGATCTGCATCGCCGTGGCGCTGATCGGATTTTCCAGCCTGATGTTGGGCGGGTTTTCGCGCTTTGGGGTCTGGCGACAGGGGTTGCTGGCCTTTGCGATCCTGATTTTTCTTGAGGTGTTGCGCGGGTTGGTTGCCAAACCAATGCTGAAAAACCCCGATATGTGGCCGCTGATCTATCTGCCAACGCTAATCGGGCTGATCATTGCTGCGCTGTTCCTGCACATTGCAGCGCGGCCCTTTTTGCCACGGCTTCGTCGTCGCCGTAGCGAGGCAACCGCATGATATTGGACCGTTATTTCGCCCGCCGCTTTGCCCAAAGCTTTTTTCTGATTGGCGCGGTGTTTCTAACGCTAATCATGTTGGTCGATCTGATCGAGCAGATCCGCCGGTTTGAGGGCTATGATGTCAGCTTTGGTCAGTTGATGCAGTTGGTGTTACTGAGTGCGCCCGGGGCGATCAGCGAAATTCTGCCTTTGTTGATGATCCTGTCGACGATCGTTTTGTATATCGGTCTGGCCCGCACCAGCGAATTGGTGGCGACCCGTGCCACCGGACGATCCGGCATTCGGGCACTGGCCGCACCGCTGGCGGTGGCGATGGTCATCGGGATTTTCGCGGTCAGCACGCTAAACCCAATCGTGGCAACGACCTCAAACCGCTATCAACAATTGTATGACACCTACCGCACCGGCGGCTCGACCACCTTATCGCTTAGTGGCGAAGGGTTGTGGCTGCGTCAGGGCGATGCCCAGGGGCAATCGGTTATTCACGCAACCGGCTATAACGCCAATACGGACACTCTTTTTGGTGTAACGGTCCTGACCTACGGCCCCGAAGGCGGCCCGGTACAGCGTATTCAGGCCATCAGCGCCCAATTGCAGGAAAACTTTTGGCTGCTGCAACAGGTCAAAATCTGGCCGTTAGACGGCGATCAAAACCCGGAAACTGCCGCCGAAATCCAACGACAGATGCGGATGCCGACCACCCTGACCCGCGACCGTATTCGCGATGGTCTGGGGCGGTCCTCGGGTATATCGATCTATGATTTGCCCGAACGCATTCGCGATCTTGCCCAGGCCGGCTTTGCCACCAAACAATACGAAGTCTGGTTGCAGGTCGAACTGGCGCGGCCATTGTTTCTGATGGCCATGGTTCTTGTCGGCGCCGCCTTTACCATGCGCCACGTTAGGTTTGGCGGTACCGGATTGTCGGTCCTGACGGCTGTGCTTCTTGGCTTTGGGCTGTATTTCATTCGCAACTTTGCGCAAATTCTTGGCGAAAACGGTCAGATCCCGGTGGCCTTGGCGGCCTGGGCGCCGCCACTGGCATCGATCCTTTTGACTGTTGGCCTCTTGCTTCATGCGGAGGACGGATGAGAATCGGCTGGATAAACACCATATTGACCGGGGTTATGACCCTGGTGCTGGTAATCATGTTGCCCTCTGTAACACGGGCGCAATCCTCAGACACGGCCGGCTCAGACGCGTCGGGCGCGGAAACGCCGGCCATTCTGGTGGCCGATCGCGTATTTATTACCCCCGACGGCACGCTGATCGCCGAAGGCAATGTTGAGGCCTTTCGCGGCGACGTGCGCCTGCGCGCCAGTCGCATCACCTTCGAGCGCACCAGTGGCGAGCTCAAAATTGAGGGCCCGATCCGCATTGATCAGGGCGGGTCAGTCACCATTTTGGCCAGTGCCGCCGAGATGGATACCGGATTGCAAAACGGTATTCTGACCGGCGCACGGCTGGTGCTGGATCAGCAATTGCAACTGGCAAGCGTACAAATGACCCGCGTTGGCGGACGCTATTCGCAACTAGATAAAACAGCGGTAACATCCTGCCACATATGCGAAAGTGGCAAACCACCGCTTTGGCAAATCCGCGCCAATCGGGTGATCCACGACCAACTCGAACGACAGTTGTACTTTGAGGGAGCACAGCTGCGAGTGCTGGACATTCCAGTATTTTACTGGCCGCATTTCCGCCTGCCCGACCCAACGCTGAAACGGGCCAATGGATTTTTGATCCCGTCGATTCGCGCAACAAACCAATTGGGCACCGGCCTGCGGGTGCCGTATTTCTTTCAGCTGGGCGATCATGCCGACCTGACACTTGCACCCTATCTATCCCCCCAGACCCGGACATTGGATTTTCGCTATCGTCAGGCGTTCAAACGCGGCTCTTATGTCTTTGAGGGCGCCTATACCCGCGATGATCTGATCCCCGGTAAAAACCGTGGCTATCTGTTTGGCGAAGGCCTGTTTTACTTTGCCAATGATTTTGAACTGACATTTGACATTCAGGCCACCAGCGACAACGCCTATCTTGTTGACTATGGCCTGCCTGACACTGATCGCCTGAAGAGCGAAATCGCCCTGACCCGGGTCAAACGCAACACCGCCCTTCGTGCCAGCCTGATCCATTTCAAATCACTGCGCGATAGCGACGACAATTCGACGCTGCCCAATCTGGTGGTGGATATGCGCTATGAACACCGCCTTCATCCAACGTCGATTGGTGGCGAACTGCGGCTTGATCTGGATGTGCACGGCCACTACCGTAGCTCAAGCGAAGACATTACGGGGCGGGATGTGGAACGCGCCACGGTCGAGCTTAATTGGCTGCGCAACTGGGTCCTGCGTAATGGTCTTCGCGCTGATTTCAGTATGGGATTGGCGGTAGATCACTTTGATATTGCGCAAGACTCAGACTATCCCGGTCCAATCACCCGCACCACGCCCAGCACCTCGCTGAAACTCAGCTATCCAATGACCCGGATTGCGGCCAGCGGTGCCACGCATTTCCTCGAACCGGTCATGCAAATCGGCTGGGCAGATGTGAGCGGTGGTGACGTACCCAACGACGAAAGCCGCTTTGTCGAATTAGATCAGGGCAACCTGTTGTCGCTTTCCCGCTTTCCCGCTTACGATCGGCGCGAAGAAGGCGCAACCTTTGTCTATGGGCTGAACTGGACGCGCATCGCTCCCACTGGCTGGCAGGGATCGGCCAGTGTCGGCCAGGTGTTCCGAAGCCTGGCGGATTTGTCCTTTTCCACCTCATCTGGATTGTCCGGAACAACGTCGGATTTTGTCATTGCTGGCCAGTTGAAACTGGACAAAGGGGTTTCGCTAACCGCCCATACATTGCTCGACAACACCCTGAAATTTTCCAAAGCGGAATTGCGCGGCGACTGGGCCAGAAAGCGTACGCGCATCAGTGGCTCGTATCTCTGGCTGGAAGCAGACACAGAAGAAGACCGCGAAGCCAGTGTCTCTGAGGTCTGGCTTGACGGCAGCTATGCGGTCACGTCATTCTGGACCGCCAACGCCAATATCCGCTATGATATAACCGACGAGCGGGCCACAACCGCGGGTGTAGGTCTGATCTATCAAAACGAGTGCATCCAAATCGATCTTTCGGTCAAGCGACGCTATACTTCATCAACAAGTGTTGAGCCCACGACCGATTTCGGGTTTACCATTGCCTTGCGCGGATTTTCCGTGGCAAGCGGAACAGAAAAACACAGGCGATCATGCAGTTAATCCAATCTCTCTCCCCTTCTATTATGTCCCGATTTTCGCACCCCGCCAGGGCACTGACTTTGTTGGCCTTTCTTGGCCTCACGCCTTTGGCTACTCAGGCACAAAACCTGTTTTCGCCTGCCATCATCATCAATGCGGATGTTGTAACCTATTATGAAATTGAGCAGCGCGCACAATTGTACCGGCTGCTTCGCAATCCCGGAAACCCCGAAGAGACCGCCCGCACCGAACTGGTCAAAGACCGGTTGAAACAACAGGCCACCCGCGAAGCCGGAATTCAATTGTCCCCAGAGGACATCGCTGTGGCAACCGAAAATTTTGCCAAGCGCGCCAAAATGACGCCTGAACAGTTTCTTAAAGCGCTCAAAGAAGGTGGCGTTGAACCCGAAACTTTTCGGGATTACATCAGTATCACAGTGGAATGGGGCGATCTGGTGCGCTCACAGTTCCTGAACAGGTCGCGCCCAAGCGACGCCGAAATCGACCGGGCTTTGGGCCGGGTTGGCAATGGTGGTGGCATCCAGGTGTTGCTGTCCGAGATCATCATCCCGATTACCCCGCAAAACGCCGCACAAGTCGAAGAGCTGGCGGATCAACTGTCAAAAATCACCAGCACCGAAGCATTTGCCAAAGCCGCCGCACAATATTCGGCCACCGACACCCGCAGCAACGGCGGGCGCATGGATTGGCTGCCGATCAACAACCTGCCACCGGATTTCCGGCCTTTGCTGCTGGCGTTGCGCCCCGGCGAAGTGACCGATCCGATATCGTTGCCCAATGCTGTGGCGCTGTTTCAGATGCGGGATGTACAGGAAATCACTGGTGGCACGCCGAAATATTCCGCCATTGATTTCGCCCGGTATTACATTGCCGGTGGCCGGTCCGAACAGGCGCTTAAAACTGCCACTGAAATATCCAACCGCATTGATACCTGCGATGACCTTTATGGCATTGCCAAAGATCAACCCGCCGAAGTGCTGGACCGCGAAAGCCTGGAAAGTGGCAGTATCCCAAATGATATCGCCTTGGAATTGGCCAGGCTGGATCCGGGCGAGATTTCAACCCGCCTGACCACCTCGAATGGCCAAACGTTGATCCTGCTGATGCTCTGCGGTCGCACGCCTGCCGTTGGCGAAGACGATATACGTGTCGATCTGATCAACGGTTTGATCGAACAGCGCCTGAATGCGTTTTCAGTCAGCTATCTGGACCAGTTGCAGGCGGATGCGCTGATCATCGAGAAATGAGCGCGCCCATTGCACTGTGCTGCGGCGAACCCGCTGGGGTCGGGCCGGAATTGGCAGTTAAGGCCTGGCAGGAATTGCGCGACAGCTGCCCTTTTGTCTGGATCGGTGACCCGGGCCATTTGCCGGCGGGCACGCCGATTGCCGAACTTGACAGCCCAGAGGCCGCCGCCCGGCTAAGCGCCTCGGCAATGCCTGTGCTGCGCCATGATTTCGCCGCCCCAGCCTTGCCGGGTATAGCAGAACCAAGCAACGCCCAAGGTGTCATCGACGTGATAAAACGCGCGGTTTCGCTGGCGCAGAGCGATGCGGTTTCCGCCATCTGTACCGCCCCTATCAACAAAAAGGCGCTGATCGACGGCGCCGGATTTAAGTACCCCGGCCATACCGAATTTCTCGCCGCATTGGCGGGGGTTGATCATGTGGTGATGATGCTTGCGAGCGAGCAATTGCGTGTTGTGCCGACCACCATCCACATCGCGATAGCCGATGTGCCGACGGTACTGACGCCTGATCTACTGCGCCAGACAATCCGCATCACCGCGAAGGCCCTTCAAGACCAGTTTGGCATAGCGCAGCCGCGCCTCGCCGTTGCCGGGCTTAATCCGCACGCAGGCGAAGGCGGCAACATGGGGCAAGAAGAACTAAACTGGATCAACGCGTTGATCGCCGAGTATGATGGCAAAGATTACACAGTCACCGGACCGCACCCGGCGGACACGTTGTTTCACGCCGCCGCCCGCGCCCGCTATGATGCGGCGATCTGCATGTATCACGATCAGGCGCTGATCCCGATTAAAACGCTGGATTTTGACCGGGGGGTTAACGTCACACTGGGCCTTCCCTTTATCCGCACCTCACCGGACCACGGCACCGCCTTTGACATCGCAGGCCAAGGTATCGCCAATCCAACCAGCCTAGTCGAAGCCTTGAAACTGGCGCAAAGAATGGCAGAGAAATCATGAACCCCGGATTTCTTCTTGTCACAAATACCTCCGCCGGAGGCGCTAAAATTAATGAAACACCAGAAATCTTTTTTGCCTCCGGCGGAGGTATTTGGAACGAGAAGAAACCATGAGCCCTATTGATGACCTTCCGCCGCTGCGCGCGGTGATTGCCGAACACCAATTGTCTGCCCGCAAATCTCTGGGGCAGAATTTTTTGCTGGACCTGAACCTGACCGCCAAAATTGCACGTCAAGCGGGGAATCTTAGCGATTGTGATGTGCTGGAAATTGGCCCCGGTCCCGGCGGGTTGACCCGTGGGTTACTGGCCGAAGGCGCGCGTAAGGTTTTGGCGGTGGAAAAAGACGCGCGCTGTATTCCGGCGCTCGAGCAGATTGCGGCGGCCTATCCCGGTCAGCTTGAGATCATCAACGGTGACGCGCTTGAAATTGACCCGCTAAGCCATTTGAACGCGCCTATTCGGATTGCCGCAAACCTGCCCTATAACATCGGCACTGAATTACTGGTGCGCTGGTTGACGCCAGAGGACTGGCCGCCGTTCTGGCAAAGCCTGACCCTAATGTTTCAACGCGAAGTGGCCGAACGTATCGTGGCGCACCCCGGCAGCAAAGCCTATGGGCGTCTTGCAATCCTTGCCCAATGGCGCTGTGACGTGCGCATTGTTATGTCGCTGCCACCCGAGGCATTTACCCCGGCGCCGAAAGTTTCCAGCGCCGTTGTTCTGCTGACAGCATTACCAGAGCCCCGATTCCCAGCCGATGCAGATACTTTATCAAAATTGGTCGCAGCCGCCTTTAATCAGCGGCGCAAAATGTTGCGCTCTGCCCTAAAGGGATTTGCCCCCAATATCGAAGATCATCTGATCGCCGCCGGACTGAAACCAACAGATCGAGCCGAACAGATCCCCCTTGAGGGGTTCTGCGCTCTGGCCCGATCCCTAAAACCCTAGGCTTACTCTGCGGCCTCTGACGGCTCGTCCGGAGTTTTCGTCGGTGCAGGAGCTGCCTCAGCTGCGGGTGCGGCTTCAACAACTGGTTTAACTGCGGGTTTACGGGTGCGCGGACGCCGGGCCGGTTTTTTGCGAGGACTGCTTTCAGGGGTCTCAACCAGACCGCTGTCACTGGTTTCCGGTTGCTCACCGGCACCAGGATCCACCGCAATTGCAGGCTGTGGTGTAGGTGCAGGTTCTTCTGCGCGCTGCGCTGCTTCGCGTTCCTGACGCTCGGTGCGTTCACGGTCGCGTTCGGCTTGCCGTTCGCGATTTTGACGCTCTTGCTCTTCGCGGCGCGTATCCTGTTCGTGCTGCGCTTCGCTTAGCATACGGGTGTAATGTTCCGCGTGTTGCTGAAAATTCTCAGCAGCAACTCGGTCATTACTCAGCTGCGCATCGCGTTCAAGCTGGGTGTATTTGTCAATAATTTGCTGTGGCGTGCCGCGCACTTTGCCTTCGGGGCCAGAGCTGTCAAACACGCGGTTGACGACGTTGCCGCCACCACCAGATGGACGACTGCGATGCGATTTAGACCGCGAGCGGGGTTTCTGAGATCTCATGTGATCGATGTCAGCCTTGTAATACGTTTGTCTGATCCGCTTCGCGCCTCTTGCGTTCATCTACACCGGATCGTCGACTATTTGGGCTTGGTGTTGCGCGCGTGCCCGAATGGGCACCGACCTAGAAGCAACACAAACGAGTAAACATGTCCTGAACGCGCAGACAAGTCCCTGAACGCATTATTTGTCAGCAATTGTCATAAATTGGCACCTTTGGGCGGTTAAGCAGTGCCGTTTAGCCACGATTGGCGCAAATCACCCGATCGCGGCCGTCCAGATCATAAACAATGCGCAGGTCCTTTAATCCGGCCTGCGCCAGTAGCGCGATAACTGCGGCGGCCTGCGTTGGGCCGATTTCCACCAACAACCGCCCCCCCGGCGTCAAAAACGGCAGCACGCTATCGGCAATGCGGCGATAGGCCCCTAACCCGTCACCGCCATCGGTCAGCGCCATTTCGGGTTCGTGCTGACGCACTTCGGCCTCTAACCCCTGCATTTCATCCAGCGCAATATAGGGCGGATTGCTAACAATCAGGTCAAACGTACCTTGGACATTATCGAGCCAGTCCGATTGTCTGATTTCGGCGCGATGTTGCACACGGTGCAGCACCGCATTGGCGCTGGCCTGCAAACAGGCGACCTCGCTTAGATCAATGCCGACCCCCGATGCAGTTTCATTTTCCGCCAACAGCGTTACCAGAATACAACCCGATCCAACGCCAAGGTCCAACACACGATCAAATGGCAACGCCAACGCCGCCTCGATCAACGTTTCGGTATCTGGCCGTGGGTCCAGCACATCGCCGCTGACCTTAAAGCGACGGCCATAAAATTCACGTTCCCCCAGCAAATGCGACACCGGCACCCGAATGGCGCGCAGGGCAATCAACTGCTCATAGCGATCAACAATATCAGGTGCGAGGTCCTCAGGCGCGATTAGCGTCACCCGCGATGCCTCAATTCGGGCGGCGTGGGCCAACAGAACCCTTGCGTCTCGTGCTGGGTCTGGCACCCCTGCTGCCCGCAAACGGGCCGTTGCTGCAACCAAGGCTTGCGCTGCGGTCACGTCCCCATCTCGGCCAGTTTCCTGGCTTGATCATCCGCGGTTAGCGCATCAATCACTTCGTCCAGATCGCCGCCCATCACCTGATCGAGTTTATACAAAGTCAGGTTAATGCGATGATCGGTCATCCGCCCCTGAGGATAGTTATAGGTGCGAATGCGTTCTGATCTGTCACCACTGCCGACCTGCGAAGCCCGATCCGCAGATCGTTCATCGTCGACCCGTTGCCGCTCCATGTCATACAGCCGGGTTTTGAGCACCTGCATGGCAATCTCGCGGTTGCGGTGCTGGGATTTTTCCGCACTGGTGACCATGGTACCGGTAGGAATATGAATTATCCGCACCGCAGAATCAGTGGTGTTCACGTGCTGCCCACCCGAGCCGGACGCCCGCATGGTATCAATACGCAAGTCATTGGGATTGATCTGAATATCAACATCTTCGGCCTCGGGAAGCACCGCCACAGTCGCCGCCGAAGTATGAATACGTCCGCCACTTTCGGTGCTTGGCACCCGCTGCACCCGGTGTACGCCGCTTTCGTATTTCAACCGGGCAAAAACGTTGACACCTTTGATGTGGACAACCACCTCTTTGATGCCGCCCAGTTCGGTGCTTTGTTCCTCAAGGATATCAATTTTCCAGCCGTGCGCCTCGCAATACCGCAGATACATCCGCAGCAAATCACCAGCGAACAACGCCGCCTCATCGCCGCCAGTCCCGGGCCGAATTTCGAGCATCGCCGGGCGCGCATCAGCGGCATCCTTGGGCAATAGCGTTAGTTGCAATTCATGCTCGGCATTAGGCAATCGCGCCTTGAGCAGCGGCAATTCTTCCTCGGCCAGCTCTTTCATTTCCGGGTCGGCCAGCATTTGCTCAGCCTCGTCCAGATCGCTCAGCAAACTGCGATAGGCACTGATCTGTTCAACCACCGGACGCAGGTTGGAATACTCTTTCGCCAGCACAGCGATATCTCCGCCACTGGCGCCCTCCGCCATTGCCGCTTCGAGATACTGAAACCTCTGGATAATTTGCTCTAGTCGCTCTTCTGGAACCATAGTCGGGGTGTGTGACATCACGAGGCTTTGGTCAAGGGCCTGACTGTGCTAGTCTGGCCTTATGAAACGCTTAATCCTGCTGTTTTTGATCCTGGCCAACCCGGTTTTGGCTGATGTGGTTACTCCCAAGGGCAAAGTCATCGACTGCTATTGCACCGATAAAACCGGCTCGCGCGTTGAACTGGGTGAAACCATTTGCCTATATGTCGACGGGCGCATGTTCATGGCCCAGTGTCAGATGTCGCTGAACGTACCAATGTGGCGCGAAACGCAAAAGGGGTGCCTGTCATCGCGCCTGCAAAGCATCCAACCAGCGGTTGACACGGGCATGGTTAACGCCGAAATCTGACCGCCCAAAGCGCAGCCTTGCATAGACTTTCAGCTGATCGCCGTCTTGCTGAACTGTTGTGTAATCCGGAAAGCCAATCACCGCAGATCGCGTTACATAGGTGATCATCCCCTCTTCAACAGACCCGGCCAAAACCAAAGTTCGCGTTGTGTCGCGCGCCACGACGTCAAGGCGCGCCAATCCATCCGCTCCGACCTCAACCAAACGCACGGTTCCGCCCGGAAAATCCTTATCCGCCGTAAAGTCCGGCGCCACATGCCAGCGCGCCACGTCATTGGCCCCCAGCCGAACATAGCCAAGAAACCCAACAACAATCGCCAGACAAACCCATAAAAACATAATCTTATGTCCCAACTCCAATTTCCATAAATATCCCCGCCGGAGGCCAAAAAGAATCTAGCGCCGCACCACTCCCGGTAACACACATAGCAATTCATACAACAAATTCGCCCCGGTCAACGCAGTATTGCCCGAGGGATCATAGGGTGGCGACACTTCGACCAGATCACAGCCAACAATGTTCAGCCCGTTCAACGCCCGAATCAACTGTAACGCCTGTGGTGTCGTCAGCCCGCCAATTTCGGGCGTGCCAGTGCCCGGCGCATAGGCCGGATCAAGGGAATCAATATCGTAGGTTACATAGGTCGGCGTATTGCCGATTTCTTCGCGAATTTTCTCGCCCAAGGGCGTCAGGCTTTGAAACCACAGCTCGTGTGCCTGATATTGCTTAAACCCCCAGCCCTGCGCCTCGGTGAAGTCACTGGCCGCATACCCCGTCCCCCTAAGCCCAATTTGGTAGGTTTTTGAAGGGTCTATCAGACCTTCTTCATAGGCCCGGCGAAACACTGTACCGTGGGTTTCACGTTCGCCAAACATCTCGTCATTTACGTCCGCATGGGCATCCACATGCACCAGCGCCACAGGACCGTGCCGCGCCGCAATTGCGCGCAGCATCGGCAGGGTGATCGAATGATCGCCGCCCATCGCCACCGGAATCACATCATGCTTTAGGATCGCATCGTAACTCTCTGTAATAATGCGAATACTATCACTCAGGGAAAACGTATTTATCGCCAGGTCGCCAACATCTGCCATCTGCAAACTATCAAATGGTGCGGCTCCGGTTTGCAAATTATACGGCCGTAACATCGCGCTTTCGGCGCGGATTTGTTTTGGCCCAAACCGGGTGCCAGATCGCCACGACGTGCCGATATCCATCGGAATACCTAATATTGCCACATCCAGCCCTTCCAGATTCGTCGCCGAGGGCAGTCGCATAAATGTATTTGGCCCGGAAAACCGTGCCAGGTCATTGCCACTAATCGGTTGGTTCTTGTCGCTCATTTCCGTATATTCCAGCCCAGTAAACAAATAATTTCCATCGCAATATGCGCCCCGGCAATCGCCGTTGCCCCAGTGGTGTCAAACGGCGGTGACACTTCGACAATATCGCCGCCCTTGATGTTGATCCCGGCCAGATCGCGCAGCATGATCGATGCCTGCGCCGAGGTCAGACCACCCCAGACCGGGGTGCCGGTGCCGGGCGCATAGGCCGGATCAAGCCCGTCGATATCAAAGGTCAGATAGACCGGGTTATCGCCCAGAATCGATTTGATTTTCTTTACCGTCGCCACCGGCCCGGCCTCGTGTACTTCGCGCGCGTCGATAATGTTAACGCCCAATGTATCCGGATTCGCCGTGCGAATACCGACCTGAACTGACCGCGCCGGATCGACCAGACCCATTTTCACCGCCTTATAGAACATGGTGCCATGATCAATCCGGTCCGGGTCGTCATCGACCCAAGTGTCGGAATGTGCATCGAACTGTAACAACGATATCGGCCCGTATTTCTCGGCATAGGCCTGCAAAATCGGAAAGCTGATATAATGATCGCCCCCCAACACAACCGACGCCACATCCGCCTGTAAAATCCCGCGAATATGTTTGGTCAACGCCGCCGGAAATTCCGAAATCTTGGCGTAATCATAGGCCAGATCGCCATAATCAATGATCGCCAACTCGCTCAGCGGATCAAACGGCCAGCCATAAGGCGGATCAAACACCTGCAACGCACTGGCCTCGCGCAGCGCCCGTGGCCCCAGCCGGGTGCCGGGGCGGTTGGTTGTCGCCTGATCAAACGGCACGCCGGTGACTGCAATATCAACACCGGTCAAGTCCTTGGTATACCTACGGCGCAAAAACGACGTTATGCCACCAAAAGTTATCTCAGCCCCCAACCCTTTCAGGCCCGCGCGGGTGATCGCCTCATCAACCTTTTCGGCCGCATCTTCTAACGCCATGCCCTAATTCTCCTGTGATGTCGGCTGCGCCCGTTCAACCAGACGCGCAAAAAACGACGCGCCAATTGGCGAAATCTCATCGTTGAAATTGTATTTTGGGTGGTGCAGCCCGGCACTGTCGCCCTGCCCCAAAAACAAATAGGCCCCCGGGCGCGCGTTCAGCATATACGAGAAATCTTCGGCGCCCATTTCGCGCGCGGCATCCGCCACAACAAGCGTGTCGCCCACGATTTCGCCAGCCACCTCAACCGCAAATTGCGACTTGGCCGCATCATTAATTGTTGCCGGATAGCCGATTTCATAATCCAACTCGGCCGTGACACCATAACTGGCCGCCTGCCCGGCAACAATTGCCTTCATCCGGTCCTGCACCATCGCCTGCACCTTGGGGTCAAAGGTGCGTACGGTGCCGTTAATATAGGCCGTATCAGGAATGACATTATCCACCGTTCCGGTATGAATTTGCGTCACTGACACCACCAGATCATCCAGCGCATAATGGTTGCGGCTGACAATGGTCTGAATCGCCTGGGCAATGCCACAGGCCGCCATCACCGGATCACGGGTTTCATGCGGCATCGCCCCATGGCCGCCAAGTCCCTGAATATGCACATGAAACGTATCAACCGCCGCCATCAACGCGCCCGGTGTGGTATGAAACGCCCCGACATCGGTGCCGGGATAATTGTGCAAAGCATAGACCTGATTGATGTCAAAACGCTCCATGATGCCTTCGTTCACCATGACTTCGGCGCCACCTCCGGCCTCTTCTGCAGGCTGAAAAATCAGCGCCACGCGCCCGGCGAAATTTCGCGTTTCAGCCAGATACCGTGCCGCGCCAAGCAACATTGTTGTGTGCCCGTCGTGGCCACAGGCATGCATTTTTCCGGGGTTGGTGCTGGCGTACTCCAGCCCGGTTTCTTCGGGAATCGGCAGCGCGTCCATGTCGGCGCGCAGCCCAATCGTCGGCCCATCGCCCTGCCCGTTGATGATCGCCACCAACCCGGTCTGCGCAATGCCTACGTGCAACTCATCCACCCCGAATTCACGCAAACGATCGGCGACAAAAGCCGCCGTTTCAGGGCAATTCATGCCCAATTCCGGGATCGTATGCAGATGCTGACGCCATGTGGTCATATCAGCGGCGAATTCGGCAATACGGTTAACAACGGGCATGGGCTGGACTCCTGAGGTGAGGTAATGACTGATGCATCAGACACCGGAACGAAAGCCGCCGCAATGCCTGATAACGCCCTGATCCACGACCCCGATGCCGGAATTGAACGGTTGCTGAAAATTATGCGCCGCCTGCGTGATCCGGAAACCGGATGCCCGTGGGATATTGAGCAGGATTTCGCTAGCATCGCCCCATATACCATTGAAGAGGCTTACGAAGTTGCCGACGCGATTGAACGAAAATCATGGTCCGAACTCGAAGGTGAGCTGGGCGATTTACTGCTGCAATCGGTCTATCACACGCAAATGGGTGAAGAGGCCGGGCTTTTCAGCTTTCAATCGGTGGTGCGGGCGATCTCGGACAAAATGGTGGCGCGTCATCCACATGTTTTTGGTGACGAATCGCGTGATAAATCGGCCGAACAGCAGACCGCTGATTGGGAGGCGATCAAAGCAACCGAACGCGCGGGGCTTGCACAGCAAGGTACGCTTGATGGGGTTGCGGCCAATCTGCCAGCCCTTTTGCGGGCGCTAAAGCTGCAAAAACGCGCCGCGCGGGTTGGCTTTGACTGGCCCGATATGACCGGCGTGTTAGATAAAATCACCGAGGAGGCCAAAGAGTTGGCCGAGGCCCGCGATACGTTAACCTTGGACGAGGTTGAGGAAGAATTGGGCGATTTACTGTTTGTTGTGGCCAATCTGGGCCGCCATCTGGGCGTTGACCCCGAGGCCGCGCTGCGCCGCACCAACGCCAAATTCATCCGCCGTTTTGAGGGCGTCGAGGCACGCCTAGCGGAACGGGGAAAGACCCCGGCGCAAAGTGATCTGAACGAGATGGATGCGCTTTGGGATTCGGTAAAACACGCCGAAAAAGCTGCCAAAGGTAAGCAATGAGCACCTTGGCGCAATCCTGTTCTGGACAAAACCCCGGTTGATTGACACTGTCACCGCTCACTTGCAGAGAGGCAGATCATGGGCGCGCGCAAAATTATTATCGACACCGACCCTGGCCAGGACGACGCCGTTGCCATGTTGTTGGCATTTGGCAGCCCGGACGAAATCGAGGTTCTGGGCATTACCGTTGTGGCCGGCAATGTGCCACTGGCGAGGACCGTTAAAAATGCGCTGATGATCTGTGAATTGGCAGAACGCCGCGACACGCCGGTCTATGCCGGTTGCGATCGGCCGCTGATGCGGACGTTGGTCACGGCCGAACATGTGCATGGCAAAACCGGGCTGGACGGGCCGGTGCTGCCGGACCCGACCATGCCCATTGCGGACGGGCACGGTGTTGATTTCATTATCAAAACGCTGCGTGAACAGCCTGCTGGGACAGTCACCTTGTGCCCATTGGGGCCGCTGACAAATATCGCCACCGCGTTTCAAAAGGCGCCGGATATCATCGAAAAGGTGCAGGAGATTGTGCTGATGGGTGGTGCCTATTTTGAGGTAGGTAACATCACCCCCACGGCAGAGTTCAACATCTATGTCGACCCGCAAGCCGCTGATATTGTGTTTAAATCTGGCGTAGAGATAGCCGTTTTGTCGCTGGATGTGACGCATAAAGCATTAGTCACCAAAGCCCGCAACGGTGCCTTTCGCGCCATCGGCACGCCGGTGGGTCACGCCGTTGCCGACATGACCGAATTCTTTGAACGTTTTGACAAGGAAAAATACGGCAGTCTTGGTGCGCCGTTGCATGACCCTTGCGTTATTGCCTATCTGATCCGCCCGGATTTGTTTGCTGGGCGTCACGTCAATGTCGAGATCGAAACCTCGTCCGAACTGACCCTGGGCATGACCGTTGCTGACTGGTGGGGCGTCACCGATCGCACCCCCAATGCGCTGTTTCTAGGCAGCATCGACGCAGACGGATTTTTCGCACTGCTAACAGAACGTCTGGCCCGCCTGTGAGCGCCGCCTTACATCTTGCCAAACCTGCTGATTTAACCAAACTTTGCACCATGGTTGCGGCCTTTCACACTGAGGAAGGCCTAATCAGCACCGAAGACTCGCGCCAGGCCGGGATTGCGCCGTT
>JBLHMP010000059.1:0-25853 GCA_047623555.1 Granulosicoccus sp. | reverse complement strand
CTGATGCTGGCTCAACTACAGGGGGGGGGCAATTTTAGACGCCGATTTCCCCGCTTAGGGGGTCAAGTTTGCATGCGTATCAACAGCAAGAGCTCGAACTCTGAATTCAGCCGACTTGCTTCAACGCGCTTTTCACTGATGGCCAATGCTGATCGTTGACCAAAGCCTAGGAGAGAAAGGACAGTCGAAAAAATATCTAACATTTTCCCTCGCTACGATATCTGCCTTTTACCTAATTACATGTGACAGTCTTTACCAAACGTCTTGTATGAATGCGATTACCAGCCCAGAGCGGGTAATTGGCTGAAGCCCCAAACGTGGTATTCTGTTTCGTTTAAAGAGGGGGTTTTGGTGGAGCCTAGGAGGATCGAACTCCTGACCTCCTGCATGCCATGCAGGCGCTCTCCCAGCTGAGCTAAGGCCCCAAAACCGTGCACTAATCGTAATGCGCTTGGGCGTAGTAACGTATATCGACACTACGCTGGAACGCTTTAGGCGCTACACCGGGCGGGATCAAGCGAAAATTCCCGTCCGGTGAAAATAGATTTTAAGAATCGTCATCCTCGGATGCAACATCGGCAATCTCGTCAAGCGAGACAGTGTCGTCATCGTCATCGTCCAGAACGTCATCCCCCAGATTGTCCTCTGTGGAATCTTCATCGTCCTCAAGAACAACGTCCTCTGTCGCATCAGCCTCTTTTTTGGCTTTCAGCGTTGCCGCGTCTTCGGCATCCGCCGCGATCACGCGATTTTTGCCATTTACTATTTCCACGACCTCGCCCGTATAGGGGCTGACGATCGGGTTCTTGTTCAGGTCGTAAAACCGTTTGCCACTGGTTGGGCACAGGCGCTTGGTGCCCCATTCTTCGTTGGGCATATGTAATCCCCCTAATTATCTGATGAGTCGTATCGACGATTCCGGTCAACTGACATAAGGCATGGGGACTGTCAAAGCCTTTAGCGCCGGAAGGGACCCCATGGCCGACCATCAATTGCCCGGCACCCCATCCATAGCGCTGTTATTGCGTCGCTCGGCACGGGCCAAACGCATCAGTTTGCGCATTTCGCAATTGGACGGACGGGTGACCCTGACCCTGCCCAAAGGTGTGCCCGATACCGAGGCGCTGGATTTTGCCCAGAGCAAAGAACGCTGGATCCGAGGGCATTTAGCCGCCCGGCCACCGGATGCAACGATGACATTTGGCGAGCTCATTTCGATCGAAGGCCGCGACCGGCGGATCGTTGCGGCACCGGGTCGACGGGTGCTGCTGCGCGACGACGAGATTGCTGTGCCAGCTGGCAGCGAGGCCAAAAGCCTGCAATCGTGGCTGCGCAGCTATGCGCGCAATCAGGTCGCGGCAGCGTCAGATTTCTATGCGACGGCGCTGGGACGTGACTATACGCGAATCACTGTGCGCGACACGCGGTCCCGATGGGGGTCTTGTTCTGCCGAGGGCGCGTTGATGTATTCCTGGCGGCTCATACTGGCCCCACCCGAGGTGTTGCGCTATGTGGCCGCGCACGAAGTGGCGCATTTGGCCGAGATGAACCATTCACAGGCGTTCTGGGATGTGGTTGAGCGGTTATACGGCGCCTATCAGGCACCGCGGAGCTGGCTGCGCGACAATGGTGCGGGCCTGCACCGGTATCGGTTCTAGTTGACCTGATCCGCAAATGTGATCACAATATGCCCCATGTTGATTTCCCGCCAACCCGAAATACCCCCCGCCGCGCATGATCGTGTCTATCGCGCCTTGCGTATCCGTATCATGCACGGCGAAATCGCCCCCGGACATGCGCTGACATTGCGCGGTATCGGCAAGGAATACGGCGTGTCGATGACCCCGGCGCGCGAATCTGTTCGCCGTTTGGTGGCCGAAGGCGCGTTGTTTCAGTCCAAATCGGGTCGGGTGTCGACACCGGAACTTAGCAACGAGCGGCTCGAAGAGCTGGCCGTTCTGCGGAGTCTGATCGAGGTTGAATTGGCCAGTCGTGCGCTGCCACGGGCGCATATGGCGCTAATTGACCGGTTGCAGGGGATCAATGCCAAAATTTCGGAAATGATCACCAATCAGGATGCGGTTGGCTATATCCGCACCAATCTGGATTTTCACCGCACGCTCTATTTGCGCGCGCAGGCCCCGGCGATGCTGGCGATGGCCGAAACGGTATGGCTGCAATTGGGGCCAACCATGCGGGTGCTTTATGGCCGTTTGCGCCGGACCGAGCCGCCGCATTTCCACCGTTTGATGATTGCCGCACTAAAGGCCGGCGATGAACCGGGGTTGCGATTGGCGGTGCGGTCGGACGTGACGCAAGGGTTGCGGATGTTGACCAGCTAATGACGTAAGCAAGTGCAGCCACCGCATTTTTCGCCATAACGTGATGACAAAACATTAACAAACTTCTGGGAGAATACAAAATGATCGATCTTACACGTCGCGGGGCGCTTGGCCTTGTTGGGGGCGCTGCTGTGCTGCCATTACTGGGTAGCCCGGCGCTGGCCAATACAAAGATGACAGTGGGTGCGCTGCGGTTCACCAGCCATGCCGCCAGCTTTGTCGCCTACGAGCGCGGTTATTTCGCGGACGAAGGTCTGGACGTTGAATTCAAATTCTTTCAGGCGGCGCAACCGATGGCCGTGGCCATTGCGTCAGGCGATGCCGATTATGCCGTCACGGCGATTTCCGGTGGCCTGATCAGTCTGGCCGAAAAAGGTGCAACCAAGGTTATTGGTGGCGCGCTGAGCGAAGAGCCCGGCATTGATGGCCAACTGATCCTTGCGTCAAACGCCGCCTATGATGCTGGCCTGACCAGCCCGGCGATGCTGGACGGTAAGAAATTTGGGATCACGCAGGCCGGGTCGTCGTTCCATTATATGGGGTCAAAAATTAGCACAGCCGAGGGCGCGACAGTCAGCTTTAAGCCGCTGCAAAAGGTTGGCGCGATCATTGGTGCCTTGAAATCGGGACAGGTGGATGCCTGGTCAATTGTGCCGCATATCGCCAAGGCGCTTGCGGGGGGTGGTGCTGTCAAAATCATCGGCAATGTCGCCGATTATATCCCGAACTATCAGGTCACCACGGTGTTCACCTCGGCCAATAACGCCGCCAATGAACGCGCCAAATCCGAGGCCTTCCTGCGGGCGTTCTCGCGTGGGGCGGATGATTTCAACGCCGCATTGGTGGATAAAACCGCCGGAGACGAGGCGTCTGAGGAAATGGTCAAGCTGATCCATATCTATGTCTACGCGGATCGCCCGTATGAAAAGGCACGTGGCTCAATCATCAATGGGGCAATGCGGATCAACAAAAACGCCGCGCTGAACATGGATTCGATCAATGATCAGCTAAGCTGGTTCAAATCCGAAAAGCTGATCAAGGACGGTATCACCATGGAAACACTGGTTGATTCCTCCTACGTTCCGACAATGTAAAGGACTGGGCGGGCCTATGGTCCGCCCGACCAACCTATGGATCTGACCCTGAACAACGTATCCCACCGGTATTCTGACATGCTGGTGCTGGACGACATTTCGCTGCATATTCCTGCGGGTGAAATTCTATGTGTGATCGGCCCGTCGGGCTGTGGCAAGTCAACATTGTTGCGCCTGATTGGCGGGCTAGAGCAGCCCGAATCGGGCGAGATATTACAGCTGGGCGAGCCGCCCGAGGGCTGCCTTAACCCGCTGACATATGTGTTTCAGGATTTTGCCCTGCTGCCTTGGCGGACGGTGCGCGGAAACGTGTCGCTGGTGCTTGAGGATCACGGGATTGGCCGGGCCGAAAGTAAGCGGATCATCGACGATGTGCTGGCCCGCACCCGTTTGTCCGACTTTGACGACGCGTTGCCACGGCAATTGTCCGGCGGCATGAAGCAACGGGTGGCGATTGCACGGGCTTTGGCGGTCAATCCGGCGGTGATGCTGTTGGATGAACCGCTGTCAGCGCTGGACGCGCAAACCCGAGAGTTGCTGATGGAAGATCTGGTGGCGTTGTGGGAACGTCAGCATTTCACCGGCGTTTACGTGACCCACAATTTGACCGAGGCGGTGCGTTTGGGCCATCGTATTGCAGTTCTGTCGCGCCGCCCCGGGCGGGTGCGTGAACTGATCGAAATTGATATTCCACTGAAAGATCGCCACATGGGACACCCGAAACTGGAAGAGTTGCAGGCCCGGTTGTGGGATTTGATGCGCGAAGAGGCAACCGCCGCAGATCGCGAGTTGCAACATGTCTGAGCCGCGCAATGTGCCCTATCGCGGCGGCGGATTTAGCCCGGTTGCCAAACGCGGGGCTGGGTTTGTGGTGTTTCTGGTGCTGGTGGCGCTGGCCGAATGGGGCACGCGCACCGGATGGATCACCAATCTGACGCTGCCACGCCCGTCTGATGTTGGTGCGACGCTGGTTGAGCTGTGGCAATCAGGGCTGCTGTGGACCCATATCGTGCCGTCGCTGACCCGGCTTGTGGTTGGCAGCGTGATGGGTATTTCTGCGGGTATTGCCGTTGGCGTGATGATCGGATTGTTCAGCTATGTGCGTGCCGGGCTGATCCCGCTGGTGGCGGCGATTTTTCCGATCCCCAAGATTGCGTTGCTGCCGTTGTTTGTGATCTGGTTCGGCATTGATGAAGGGTCAAAATATGCGCTGATCGCGTTGGGCACGTTTACGCCCACCATTGTGGCCACCTATGGCGCGGTGGATAATGTGGACCGCACGCTGGTGCGTATGGGCCAGAGTTTTGGTCTGAGTTGGGCCAGCATCGTGCGCAAAATCATCCTGCCGGGCGCATTGCCGGGGATATTGTCAGGCCTGCGAGTGTCAATTGCCATCGGGATCATTTTGCTGGTGGCGGCAGAAATGCTTGGCGCGGAATACGGTATCGGTGCCTATATCTTGCAGGCCGGATCGCTGTATGATCTTGAGCGGCTGTTTGCCGGTGTGCTGATCCTGTCGCTACTGGGAGTTTTAACAAGCTGGGCTATTGGTCGGGTGGAAAAACGTCTGTTGCGCTGGCGGAACTGATTGCGGAAGGTGGGTTTTCACCCACCCTACACCGTTTTCAACCCCTTGGGTGTCAGGCGGCCAGGCCTTTTGATCCCATCGCCAAAAACTTGCTACGTCGGTCGGTAAGCAAGGCAGCTCCGTCTTTACCATCAAGGCTTTTGAGCATTGCGGTAATCGCTTTGCCCACAGCGGTGATCGTACTGTCTTTGTCGCGATGCGCGCCGCCCATTGGTTCCGGAATGATCCGGTCGATCACGTCCAGCTTCAACAGATCCTGCGCCGTCAGACGTAACGCCTCGGCCGCCTCGCGCATTTTCTCGGCGTCTTTCCACAGGATCGACGCACAGCCCTCGGGCGAGATCACCGAATAGATCGAATGTTCCAACATGGCGATGCGGTTGGCCGTGGCAAAGGCCACCGCCCCGCCAGAGCCGCCTTCGCCGATAATGACGCTGACAACCGGCACCCCAACCTGCAAACAAATCTCGGTTGTGCGGGCGATTGCCTCGGACTGGCCGCGTTCCTCGGCGCCTTTGCCGGGATAGGCGCCGGGCGTGTCCACCAGCATAATCAACGGCAGATCAAAGCGGTTGGCCAGTTCCACCAGCCGAATGGCCTTGCGATAGCCCTCGGGGCGCGCCATGCCGAAATTACGTTCGATCCGCGATTTGGTGTCGCTACCTTTTTCGTGGCCAATCACCACTACGGGCTGGTCGTTAAACCGTGCCAACCCGCCCATGATCGCATGATCATCGGCAAAGTTCCGATCGCCAGCCAGCGGCGTGTATTCGTCAAACAGCGCCTCAATATAGTCCCGGCAATGGGGCCGTTGGGCATGCCGTGCCACCTGACATTTGCGCCAAGGGGTCAGGTTGGAATACAGATCGCGCAGCAGTATTTCGGCTTTGGCATCCAGTGCCGCCGCCTCGTCTGCCACATCCATTTCTTCGTTGGCACGTGCGAGGGCGCGCAATTCTTCTGCTTTGCCTTCGATTTCAGACAGCGGTTTTTCAAATTCGAGGTATTGGGTCATGGTATCTCTCACACCGGGGTTAAACGATATATGACCCCGCGCAGGTCCAGATGCAACTCAGCAAGATTTGTGCAGTCTGTTTGTGCCATAAAACCGTGAACAGAACCCCGCCGAAAGGACCAAATGCCCGCTTCGTATGAAGACCGTATATTGCGCGTTCTGGCCTATATCCACGACAATCCAGCCAGTGATTTGTCGCTGGACCAGTTGGCGGATGTTGCTGCCATGTCGCGGTTTCATTGGCACCGGGTGTTTCGCGCCATGACCGGGGAAACCTGCGCCCAGGCGGTGCGTCGGTTGCGCCTGCATTTGGCGGCTGTCCGCTTGGTGCAAAGTGATCAGCCCATTGCTGCTTTGGCGGCGGGGTGCGGATACCCAAACGCCGCTGCTTTTGCCCGCGCGTTTAACGACGCCTATGGCTGTCGCCCGGCTGCATTTCGCAAATCCGGCCGGTTGTTGACGCCGCTGGCCGGGCAAAAGCCGACAGAGCCCGCGAAGTTCGCGGTCGCCATCAGGGTTGAACCGCCTCGCAGGTTGGCGGCGCTGGCACATCGCGGTGCGTATCATACGGTTGGCCGGAGCTTTGATACTCTCAATACAATTTGTGAATCGCGTGGGCTGTGGGCGCAAACCGGTCCAATGATCGCATTTTACATCGACAACCCTGATGTCACGACGCAGGCTGATTTGCGCAACTATGCCGCCGTTGAGTGGCGCGGCACCAACATCCCGGACGGCTTGGAAGAACATAGTCTGACTGGTGGCAGGACTGCTGTGCTGACCTTTCAGGGCCATTATTCTGGCTTATCGATCGGCTACCAGGCGTTGTTTGGCACATGGTTGCCGGCGTCAGGCCATGAGCCCGCAGACGCGCCAAGCTATGATATTTATCTGAATTCACCGCGCAATACCGCACCTGCGGATTTGCGGACCGAAATATGCCTGCCACTGAAATAAGGGGCCAAAATGGACAAACTGGATTTCAAGAAACGCGACAAACCGTTTTATTCGGGCAAACAGGGGCGTTGGGATCGGTTGACCATTCCGCCGATGACTTATTTGATGATTGACGGCGCTGGTGAACCCGGCGGCCCGGATTATATCCGCGCTATTTCCGCGCTTTATCCGCTGGCCTATGGGGTTAAGTTTTGGTCCAAAGCCAAAGGCGCCGATTTCACCGTTCCGCCGCTCGAGGCGCTTTGGTTTGCGGATGACCCATCGGTCTTTGTCAGCGATGATCGCGCGGCCTGGCAGTGGACTGCTATGATCCGCTTGCCGGACGATGTGGATGGCGATGAATTCGAGACTGTGCGCGCCACGGCCCTGAGTAAACTGGCTCGCAAAACGGACGCCCCAACTGATGCTGCCACCATGAAATCGGTGCGATTGGAGGTGCAAGAGGAGGGCGACAGCCTGCAAACCCTGCATATTGGCCCCTATTGTGCAGAGGCTCCGGTGCTCGGGCATCTGCACAATACGGTGATGCCCGACCTTGGTCTGACATTCGGTATGCCCCACCATGAGATATATCTAAGCGACCCACGGCGCATGGCCCCGGAAAAGCTCAGAACAATTCTGCGCCAACCGGTGCGCCCAATTTAGGTCAACACCGGGTACAACGACACCACCAACAGCGTTGCCATGCCCCAATTAAACACCACCAACCGGCGCGGGCTGGTCAAAAACCGCGCCATCTGCTGGCCAAGCATCGTCCACGTGCCAATAGACGGCAGGTTGATCGCGGTAAATATCACGGCCACCAATACCACCATCTGCACCGTTTGTTCGGGCGTATAAACGCTGATCGTGGTCAGAACCATCGCCCAGACCTTGGGATTGACCCACTGAAACGCCGCCGCCTGTAACAACGTCATCGGTTTTCCCGCGGCATCCTGCGACGTGATTGGCGCCGCATGGGCGATTTTCCATGCCAGCCACAGCAGGTAGGCAACGCTAAAAACCTTAAGAATGGTATAGCTGACCGGATAGGCGTCAAACACCTGTGCCAACCCGATGCCAACAACCAAACACATAAACATAAATCCCAGGTTAATCCCCAGCATATGCGGGATCGTCCGGCGAAACCCAAAATTGGCCCCCGATGCCATCAACATCAGGTTATTCGGCCCCGGCGTGATCGAGGACACAAAAGCAAACAGCGCAAGCGCGGATATCAATTCATACGTCATGTGCGCAATATTTAACGGCTCAGAGCCAAATGAAATTGCGTTTTGACGGATAATTCGGATATCTTAGCATCAAATGAGCAAACTTGACCAAATAAACGACCATATATTGCGTGAACTCACACTGAATGGTCGCATCACCAACCTGCAACTGGCCGATCGTGTTGGTCTGTCACCATCGGCCTGCCTGCGCCGGGTCCAAGAACTGGAACGGCGTGGCATCATCACCGGTTACCGCGCGGTGCTAAATTCCGCTGCGATGGGCATCGGGGTGACGGCCTACATCGGGGTTGGACTCAGCGAACATTCAAAGGCTGCACAAGAGCGGTTTGAACACGCAGTGTCACGGTCCCCGGAAGTGATCGAATGCCACAATATAACCGGCACGATCGAATATTTTCTGCGCATCGAATGCGCTGATCTGGCGGCCTATAAAACCTTCCACACCGATTTTCTCGGCGCATTGCCGCACGTCAATTCGATCACATCCTACATGGTCCTGGGCTCACCAAAAGACCTGCGCGCCTGATTTTCTTCTCGTCAACAATACCTCCGCCGGAGGCACCGCCGCGCCCATAGGGCGTGGCAATAATTCAAGGGGCCTGGGTGTAGGCCTCAATCGGGATCAGTCGAACAATTCAGACTGACGCACAATCACTTCGGCCTGTTTGATTGACGCAATATCCACCAAACGCCCCTTATAAACGGTCGCGCCCTCGCCATTGGCCTTGGCCTGCTCCATAGCCGCCAGAATCTCGCGGGCTTCGGTCACGGCCTCGGCGGATGGGGTAAACACTTCGTTGGCAATGGCGATCTGTTTGGGGTGGATCGCCCATTTACCAACCATGCCAAGCGTCGCTGAACGGCGCGCCTGTGCGCGAAATCCCTCATCATCTGAGAAATCGCCAAACGGCCCGTCCACCGGCAATACCCCGTGTGTCCGACACGCTGCAACAATTGCCGCCTGCGCCCAATGCCAGGGGTCCGACCAATGCTTTTCACTGTCCTGCAGCATGTAGTAATTCACCTGCGTGCCACCAATTCCCGTCGTCTGCATGCCCATCGACGCGGCAAAATCCGCAGCTCCCAGCGACATGGCGACCATACGGGGTGACGCGGCGGCGATTTCTTCGACATGGGCAATGCCTGCCGCGCTTTCGATAATGACTTCAAAGTCGATTTTCTTGTTGCGTCCCTTGGCCGTTTCAATCGCCGTCACCAGTGCATCAACCGCATAGATATCCGCAGCACAGCCAACCTTGGGGATCATGATCTGGTCGAGCCGCTCGCCGGCCAATTCCAAGAGGTCGACCACATCACGATACCAATACGGCGTGTCCAACCCGTTGATCCGCACAGACAAAGTTTTGCTGCCCCAGTCAACGTTCGAAATCGCCGCGATGACATTGGCCCGCGCCGAATCCTTGTCCGAGGGCGCCACTGAATCCTCAAGGTCCAAGTTCACTACATCGGCCGCACTCTTGGCCATTTTCTCAAATATCGCCGGGCGCGATCCAGGGCCAAATAGCTGGCAGCGGTTGGGGCGGGAAGGGGCGGTTGGTTGAATACGGAAACTCATGTGCGTTGGGCTTTCGGTAAGGAAGTTGCGTTTCAGATTGTTGTTTGGTTATTAAGTTACGTGTCGAGGCGCAAGGGAATTGTGCAGTTGCAGCATAACCCAAGAGCCGCCGATTAGCCGAGTTTCGCCAGGATCGGGATGTCGGTGGGATATTCTTCGATGAATCTGGAAAAACGCCGCAGAACCTTGCGTGATTAGTGCCGAATGGGTCAGTTTCGGCATGACATTCTGTAGTATTTTGCCGAAAACGGAGGCAACTATGAACCAAAGGGGATTCTGCGATGATTGAAACACCATATCTGTTGTTCCTCGGCGATGCGCCGGATCAGTTGGCCGCCAAAGTGGCACAGGGCATCAAGGACTGGCGTCCTGATAACGCCGTAGCACAGTTTCGCCTGCCGGGGTGTGGCGCTGACTTGGGGCTCGCGGACATGACATTGGCCGAAGCCAAAGCTGCGGGCGCCAAAACGATGGTGATTGGTGTTGCCAATCGCGGTGGCCTGATCAGTCAGGCGTGGAAAGACGTGCTGATCGAGGCCTTGGAAATGGGCTATGATCTGGCATCAGGTCTGCACAATTTGCTGCGCGACGAAGGCGACCTCGTGGCGGCCTCGCAAACGCATGGTGGCACGTTGCATGATGTGCGGCTGCCGTCCGTTGGCTATCCGATCGCCAATGGCAAAAAACGCACCGGTAAACGGGTGTTGGCCGTCGGCACCGATTGCTCGGTGGGCAAAATGTACACAGCGCTGGCGCTGGACGAGGCGATGCGTGAACGCGGTATGAAAAGCACATTCCGTGCCACCGGGCAGACTGGTATTCTGATCACCGGGCATGGTGTGCCATTGGATGCGGTGATTGCCGATTTCATGGCCGGATCGATCGAATATCTGACACCCGACAATGACGCGGATCACTGGGATATCATCGAGGGGCAGGGCAGCCTGTTTCACGTGTCCTATTCCGGTGTGACCATGGCGTTGATCCATGGCGGTCAGCCGGATGCATTGATTTTGAGCCACGAACCAACACGCGAAACCATGCGCGGCTTGCCGGATTATACGCTGCCATCGCTTGAGTCATTGCGCGATATGGCACTGCCATTGGCACGGGTGGCGAACCCTGACTGTCAGGTGGTCGGTATCGCGGTGAACACGCAGCATATGACTGAAGACGAGGCCACTGCCTATCTAGAAGAAGTCGAAGCACGGATGGGATTGCCTGCGGTTGATCCATTCCGGCATGGCGCTGGGCGGCTTGTGGATGCGTTGGCTGCTATCTGATTGCTCTGCGCCGGAGGTAGGTTAGGGAGCCTCCGGCGGGGAGTTTTAGCCGTCTGTGAAATGCTCCGGCGGAGCGTTTCAGGCGTAGAACGGGCGAAAGCCCATGATGAACAAAAGAATTTGAAAAAAGAAGAGGTGGGCCTGTGCAAATATCGGTGAGTCGGGATGTGTTTAAACTGGCGCAGGTGTTTACCATTTCGCGCGGGTCACGGACCGAGGCAAAGGTGCTGACGGTTCGACTTAACGATGGATCGCATCAGGGTTGGGGCGAATGTGTGCCCTATGCGCGGTATGGTGAGACGCTTGAATCGGTTGAGGCGCAGATTATGGGCGTGCCGGGCAATGTAACACGGGCCGACCTGTATGATCTGTTGCCAGCGGGTGCGGCGCGCAATGCGTTGGATTGTGCGTTGTGGGATATTGAGGCCAAGCGTGCCGGGGAACGGGTTTGGCAACTGGCAGGATTAACCGCTCCGGGGCCTGAGATCACCGCCTATACTCTGTCGCTGGATACACCCGAGAAAATGCAGGGGCAGGCGGCGAAAAACGCGCATCGTCCGCTGCTGAAAATCAAACTGGGCACGCCTGATGACATGGCCCGCCTTGAGGCGGTGCGCGCCGGGGCGCCAAAATCGACCATTATTGTTGATGCCAACGAGGGCTGGTCAGCCGAGGTTTATACCGATCTTGCGCCGCATCTGGTGCGTTTGGGCGTATCGCTGGTTGAGCAACCTTTGCCTGCGGGTGCGGACGATGTGCTGATCGGGATGCCGCGGCCGGTGCCGGTCTGTGCCGATGAGAGCTGCCATGACCGAGGAAGCCTCGCCAGTTTGCGCGGTAAATACGATGTGGTGAACATTAAGTTGGATAAAACCGGCGGGCTGACCGAGGCGCTGGAATTGCGCCGCGCGGCCGAGGCCGAAGGTTACGGCGTCATGGTTGGCTGTATGGTTGGGTCGTCTTTGGCGATGGCTCCGGCGACGCTGGTGGCGCAGGGCGTATCGGTCGTAGACCTTGATGGGCCGCTGTTATTGGCCGAAGACCGCGACAATGCTTTGAAATTTGATGAACGGGGTGTGCATCCGTCAGATGCCAGCCTTTGGGGGTGACGAAGCCCCAGTACGGACAACAGGAAAAGGACGACAACCCAATGCGCACAGTATACGTAAACGGAGAGTATTTGCCCGAGACCGAAGCCAAGGTTTCGATCTTTGACCGTGGGTTTCTGATGGCCGATGGAGTCTATGAGGTGACCTCGGTTCTGGACGGTAAATTGATCGATTTTGACGGTCACTCGGTGCGTCTGAACCGGTCGCTGGGCGAGCTGGATATGGCCAATCCTGTGACCAAGGACGAACTGTTGGCGATCCACCGCGAGTTGGTGACGCTGAACGATATTACCGACGGCATGATCTATCTGCAGATCACCCGGGGTGCGCCGGATGATCGAGATTTTGTATTTCCCGACCCGGAAACCACGCCATCGACCATCGTGCTATTTACCCAAAAAAAACCTGGGCTGGCCGATAATCCGGTGCCCAGGAAGGGCATCAAAATTATCAGCATTGAGGATCTGCGTTGGGGCCGTCGCGACATCAAAACCGTGCAATTGCTGTATCCGTCGATGGGCAAGATGATGGCGAAAAAGGCCGGTGTTGATGATGCGTGGCTGGTCGAGGACGGTTTTGTCACCGAAGGCACCTCCAACAACGCTTATATCGTCAAAGGCAACAAAATCATCACCCGCGGGCTGTCAAATGACATCCTGCACGGCATCACCCGCGCCGCTGTTTTACGGTTTGCAAAAGAGGCGCAGATGGAAGTCGAAGAGCGCAACTTTACCATTGATGAGGCCAAAACGGCGGACGAGGCGTTTATCACCTCGGCCAGCACATTTGTGATGCCTGTGGTTGAGATTGATGGCGTTCAACTGGGCGATGGCACGCCGGGCAACGTGGCGCCGCGGCTGCGCGAAATCTATCTCGAAGAGAGCCGCAAAGTCGCGATCTAAGTTGGGTCCCGGGCTCTGCCAGGGTCCGGGCATGGCACAGTCTTGGCCGCCCTGAACACCCAAAAGCGACCTGAAAAACGACGAAAACAGAACGGTTTCTAATTTCCTTTATGCCAAAATAGAGGCAAGGAGGACTGCCAATGCGACCATTCAACAAAGTGCGGGTTCTGGACCTGACGCATGCATTTGCGGGCCCGTTCTGCGCCTATCAACTGGGCGTATTGGGTGCGGAGATTATCAAGATCGAAGCCGTCGATAGGCCCGATATGACACGTGCAGATGGCGCCGATCCCGAATTGAATGCGCAGGGAATGGGGCTGATGTTTCAGGCACAGGCGGGTGGCAAAAAGACACTGGCGTTGAATTTAAAATCCGACAAAGGCCGGGCGTTATTTGACCGTTTGGTTGTTGAGGCCGATGTGGTTGTGCAGAATTTCACGGCACATTGCGCGGCTGAACTCGGGTTGGGATATGATCGGCTTAAGGTATTGAATCCCAGCTTGATTTACTGTGTGATCAGTGGCTATGGCCAGACAGGACCGAAACAATCCCACCCGGCCTATGACAACGTTATTCAGGCCTATTCCGGGCTCATGGCGGCAAATGGCGATAGCGGGCAGGCCCCGCTGCGGATTGGTCCGGCGATGGTTGATTATGGCACAGGTGGCTTTGGCGATCTCAGCGGCGCTTTATGGGCGGGCGCAAGCCGGGTTGGGGCGGTATATTGACGTGTCGATGGCGGATGCGGCGTTGATGTTGATGGCGTCCTATACAACAGCAACGATTGCAACGGGCAATAGTCCGGTGCCGCATGGCAATCAGGATCCTGCTCTGGCCGGGTATGGTAGTTTTGAAACCGCCGCTGGCACATTAATGATTGGTGCGTTTACCAACAGGCAGATGTCCAATCTGATGCGGGCCGTGGGGGATGATGTGGCTGCGGATGAAATTGCTGTTTGCCCAAGGGCGCAGATTGGTGGGCGTCAGGCTAGGGATGTGGCGGCGTTAACCCGAGTTTTACAAACCAAAACCGCGGATGAGTGGGAGGTGATTTTGAACGATCACCATGTTCCTGCTGCGCGGGTGCGACGGTTGGATCAGGCGTTGGCCGAAGAGCATAGTCTATCGCGGGGTGTCTTGCAACACGCGGCTGACGGGCAGAATTCAACGCGTTTGCCGGTGGCGGCATTCAGCTATGATCACGGAACACCGCAGCTTGATCATCCACCCCATGCGCATGGGCAGGACAGCCGCGATATTCTGGCCGCGATTGGCGTGGAAAACGCCGAGTTTGAGGCGCTGAAACAGCAAGGCGTGGTGGGCTGAAACCTCAGCCCACCAGCGAAGATTGATCTAGGTCGCCTACTTAGTGACGTTTTCGTCAAACGCGACTTTAAACTCGGCCTGCTTTTCCGGGCTGGTTTCGGTTTGATAGTCGGCTTTCCACTCGGCCATGGTCATGCCGTAATAAAGCTCGCGCGCCTCATCTTTGCCCATCTCAATGCCCTTTTTGGCGGCGGCCTCTTGATACCAGCGGCTTAGGCAGTTGCGGCAAAACCCTGCGAGGTTCATCAGGTCGATATTTTGCACATCGGTGCGGTCCTGCATCAGATGTTGTTGCAGACGACGAAATGCAGCGGCCTGAAGTTCGATTTCGGTTTGATGATCCATGGGGTGACTCCGGTGTTATGGTCTGTAAACTGATGTAAGCAACGCGACATGCTTTGTCACCTTTTGGGGCCTTTACGTGCCGGATGCGTCTAACGCCTGTTGCAATAATGGGGCTAGGTGTTCGGCCCTGGCTATTTGTCCGGCGTGATCGGCAATCAGGTCATTGCGCAACTCGATCAGGGCGTTGGGGCGGTGCTGGGTGATTGCGTGTTTCTCGATGGTGTCGTCAGTTAGACGGCCAGTATAGGGTTCATTGTCGCCAATCGGTGCCTCACTGTCGGCCTGGAGAATGTCAATCAACGGCCGGGTCAGGCGCTCGTCTTCGGCATAAAGGATGGCAATTTCCCACGGGCGCGGTGGATGGCCACGCAATTGCCGGGTAAAACTGTGCACCGAGACAACAACCACATGTGGCAGAGCGGCCATGCGCGCCAAGGCATCGTGATAGGGGCGATAACACAGTGCCAACCGACGCTCTTTTTCTGCCGCATCGGCATGGCGATTTGCCGGAATGATCGACCCGTCATAGAGCTTCATTAGCAATGTCGGATCATCCTCGCCCCGGTTCGGATCAATCACCAACCGCGAGAAATTAGACGCAATCACCGGTGCATCCAGCAACACACCCAAATGTTGTGCCATGCCGTAAGCGCCGACATCATAGGCAATGTGACGCTCCATATCTTCGCGCGATAGTCCCAGATCGCCGTTGGCAATTTGGGGTGGCACGGTATTGGTGGCATGGTCACAGATTATCAACCACCGCGAAGGTCGGTTTTCACCGTGAACGAAATAGGGTGTATATGTCATGGGCCTGAATTCTCTTTCACGTCACTTTAGGACAGTTGCCGTAGAATGGGAATTAGCGCATAAGCAGGCAAGCAATGTTTGCGGTAACATAAACAAATTTAGGACGGCACCAAAATGAGACGCCAGCGCAATGTCAAGATCGTGGCCACCCTTGGGCCTGCGTCCGACAGCTATGATATGATCCGTGCCTTGCATGAAACCGGGGTAGACGTATTTCGCCTGAATATGAGCCACGGCACACAGGACGACATCGCTGACAAACACCGGATTATCCGTCAGGTGGAAAAGGACCTTGATAGCCCGATTGCCATTCTGGCAGATTTGCAGGGTCCAAAGCTGCGGGTCGGAACCTTTGCGGGTGAATCGGCTGAACTAAAGATCGGCGCGGCTTTTCGGCTTGATCTTGATCCGGCGGATGGCGATGAAACTCGCGTTTGCCTGCCTCATTCTGAGATTTTTGCAGCCCTTGAGCCGGGCGCCAGCCTGTTGGTGAATGACGGTAAAATCCGCCTGAAGGTGGAAACCTGTGGCACCGATTTTGCCAATTGTGTTGTGGTGGTCGGCGGTATGATTTCCAACCGCAAGGGTGTTAATGTACCGGATGTGCTGTTGCCGCTGACGGCCTTGTCTGAAAAAGACCTCGCTGATCTGGAATTTGCCTGTGCTTTGGGGGTCGATTGGATCGCGCTTTCTTTTGTACAAAAACCCGAAGACGTGCTCGAGGCGAAAGTTTTGGTTGATGGCCGCGCCGCCGTTATGTCCAAGATCGAAAAGCCGTCGGCGGTTGAACGTTTTGACGATATTTTGGCCGTTTCGGACGGCATCATGGTGGCACGCGGCGATCTTGGCGTTGAATTGCCAGTGTCTGCGGTGCCGCCGATCCAGAAACGTCTGGTGCGCAAATGCCGCTCTGCCGCCAAGCCGGTGATCGTGGCCACCCAAATGCTGGAAAGCATGATCGACAATCCAATGCCCACCCGGGCCGAAGTGTCCGATGTCGCCACCGCGATCTATGAAGGCACCGATGCGGTGATGTTGTCAGCAGAATCAGCGGCGGGTAGCTATCCGCTCGAAGCCGTCCAAACGATGAACAATGTTGCGATCGAGGTCGAATCCGACCCGACCTATGCGCAGATCATTGCCGCGTCGCGCAATGTCAAAGGCAGCAGCGTTGCCGATGGCATCGTTGCCGCGGCCCGCGAAATTGCCGAAACCACCGAGATCAAGGCGATCTGTTGTTTCACCCAAAGCGGCACAACCGCCCTGTTGACCGCGCGCGAACGTCCCGGTGTGCCGATCATCGCGCTGACCTCTCTTCGGGGGACGGCGCGGCGGCTGGCGCTTAGCTGGGGTTGCAACTGTGTTATGACCAAAGAGCTGGGGCGCTTTAAGATGGCCGTTGTTAATGCGGCACGGGCGGCGCGCAACGGTGGATTTGCCACCGAAACCGACCAAATTGTTGTGACCGCAGGCGTGCCGTTTAACGTTCCGGGCACCACCAACATTTTACGGGTGGCGCCCTGTGACGAACGTTTGATTTTCCGCACCGATCCGGGCTAGTCTGTCTTAGATTAAAGAGGGAAAGTTTTATGGATCCGGATCTGGCCCTTATTCTGGGGCTAATTGTAGCCTGTTTTGCTATTCCTTCGGTGTTGTCCGCGTTCAGCGACTCGCGGGCACCGCGCGCATCTTCGATGATTATTCTGATTGCTGGGGCGCTGGTTTTGTACGCAGTGACAACAAAACCCGGCGGATATACGGTCAAAGACATCCCAGGCACGTTTTTCCAGGTGATAAACCGCTTTATGCCCTGAATCCCTCTTGTCAGGGGGGGGCAACCTGCGTACATGGCGCACTCTGACTGCACGACCGGCCTAAGTGGCATGCCGAGTCGTGTGTGAACCGACCCAAATATAGGAGACGGAAATGCCCAAGATGAAGACCAAATCAAGCGCCAAGAAGCGCTTTAAAATTAGCGCGACTGGCAAGGTAATCGCCGGCCAGGCTGGCAAGCGTCACATGATGATCAAACGCTCTAAGAAATTCATTCGCAACGCGCGTGGTACAACCGCGCTTTGTTCTGCAGATGCTAAAATCGTCAAGGGCTATATGCCCTACGACCGCTGATAGAAGGCTGATCATATGTCACGTGTAAAAGGTGGTGTGGTCACCCACGCCCGTCATCGCAAAATTATCAAAGCCGCCAAAGGTTATTATGGCCGTCGTAAAAGCGTCTATAAAGTTGCTACGCAAGCCGTCGACAAAGCCAACCAATACGCCACGCGCGACCGTAAAACACGCAAGCGGAATTTCCGGGCGCTGTGGATCCAGCGGATCAACGCGGCCGTTCGGTCGCATGATGAGGCGCTGACGTACAGCCGTTTCATCAACGGTCTGAACATGGCTGGTATCGAAGTTGACCGTAAGGTTCTCGCCGATCTGGCCGTACATGAGCCCGACGCGTTTGGTGTTATTGTTGCCCAGGCACAGGCCGCTCTGGCCGCGTAACGCGCCTAAGCGACTGACTAGAATTATGCGGCCGTCCCGGATTGGGGCGGCCGTTTTCGTTTGTGCTGATTAAACGGTGTCTAGTGGTTTCTGCATCAGGGCAAACACAGCCCCGAGCAGAAGGACGCCGGCGGCCACCACGATGCTGTCGCCAATGTCGCCGGTGATATCGCCGATAATGCCGGCCGCGATGGGCGAAACGGTCTGAGCAATGGCAAAGACGATGGTAAACCGGGTCAGCGCCGCACCCCAACTGGCGGGCGGCAGGTTCTGACGGGTAAAGTTGGTGATCGCTCCGGGGGACATGAACACCGACAGGCCAAAAACCATGGCCGACAGAATTAGCCCGGTGGCCGTCGGCATCAGCACTGGCAACACAGACCCGATGGCAATGCAGGTCAGGATCATTGCCAGTGGCAGACCCGATGCAAACCGGGCAAAGACCGAGCGCCAGACAAAAGGCGACAGCGTGATGAAGGTGCCCAACAGCACCCAAATGCCCGACACTATACCCGCGCTGAAATCATGGGCGCGCATCCACGCCACCAGAAACGTCAGATAGACGATATAACCCATGCCAAACCCGGCATAACCCGCGATAACGCCCAACATGCGAAGCATCGGTACGTCGGCCTTGGGTCGGGCTTTGCTGGTGGGCGGGCGCAGATGTTCGGCGGCCCAGACGCTTGGCGGGGTAAAGACCAGGCAGGTTATGCCAACCGCGATCCAGGCATAGGGCCAGGATGACGGCCCCCATGTGTCGAGCATCAGAGGCAGCGCCGCGCCGCTTAGGACAATGCCCAAACCGCCGCCAAAGCCGAAATAAAGCGCGATGGCCAATGCGTTGTTTTTGGGATTGTCCTGAAACAGGGCCGCCGCCAGCGCACCGCCGGTGATAAAGGATATCGCCCCAAACACACCCGCCAGGGCCCGCCAAACAGATTGCAGCCAAAGCGCGTCGGTCAGGCCGGTGAACAGCAGGAAAAATGATGTGGTTATGACCCCAAGGCTGAACAATCGTGCCGGGGTGAACTGGGTGATGAGCCATAATGTGACGATGGCCCCGACGATATAGCCCAACGCATTTGCCGTGTTCAACCACCCAGCCTGGGCATAGCTCCAGCCGAGGTCTTGTTTCATCGCGGGCAGGATGACGCCATAGGCAAACCGGGCAAACCCGTTGGTGACACAAACGCCTAACGTTAGGCCAAACAGGACCAACCAGGGGCGCGCAGGGTTGGGATGTGTCATTGGGGCCTCGGCGTCAGGATGCGCAAGGTCACAGTCCCGTTGTCTGCATACAACGTCAAGAGCCGGGCGTTAAATTCGTTGTCATCTTAAGCACCTGCCGCTAACTATCCGCGCAGCACACCGACGCCAAACAGGAGAGGCCCGCATGATTAGCCAGCAAATGAACGACAGCCTGACACGGGCTGGCCCCGGCAGCGACGCAGGCGCGGTATTGCGCCATTACTGGCAACCTGCCGCCCTAAGTGACGAATTGATGGTCGCCCGCCCGGTTGTGCCTGTGTGTCTGCTTGGCGAGGACCTCGTGTTGTTTCGCGACAGTGACGGCGAACTGGGCCTGATTGCGCGGCACTGCCCGCATCGCGGTGCCGACATGTGTTATGGGCGGCTAGAAGACAATGGTCTGCGTTGCCCGTTTCATGGTTGGTATTTTGACCGCACCGGCCAGTGTGTCGAACAACCGGGTGAGCCCGAAGGCTCGCACATGCATGAGCAGATCAAAGCCACGTCCTATCCGGTTGTCGAACGCAGCGGTATCATTTGGGCCTATATGGGGCCGGGAGAGCCGCCGGAATTTGCCAATTTTGACTGCTTTCGCGCGCCTGATACCCATGTGTTTGCCTTCAAAGGGCTTTGGGAATGCAACTGGTTACAAGCGATGGAGGTTGGTATTGATCCGGCACACGCGTCATTCCTGCACCGGTTTTTGCAAGACGAAGACCCTGCCGATAGCTATGGCAAGCAGTTCCGCGACAGCGCCGCCGATACCAATATTCCGATGACCAAACTGCTGCGTGATTACCCGCGCCCGGATATTCACGCCGATGAAACCGATTACGGCATGCGGCTGACAGCGCTGCGCCATCTGGACGGCGGGCAGACCCATGTGCGCGTTACCAACCAGATTTTCCCCGAAGCGATCTGTATCCCGATGTCGCGTGAAATGACGATCACCCAATGGCATGTGCCGATTGATGACACGACCTGTTATTGGTACTCGATATTCACCAGCTACACCGCGCCGGTCGACAAGACATTGATGCGCGAACAGCGGCTCAAGGAACATCGCCTGCCAGATTACGCGCCGTTGAAAAATGCCAGCAACAATTACGGCTATGATGCCTCCGAGCAGGCGACTGAAACCTATACTGGCATGGGCCTTGATATCAACGTGCACGACCAATGGGCGGTCGAAAGCATGGGCGCTATTCAGGACCGCACCCAGGAACATCTGGGCAAAACCGATGTCGGCCTGATCCGCTATCGCCGTATGTTGCGCGCTGCGATTGCCGCCGTAAAAGAGGGCCGCACCGACGATTTGCCAATGTGGGGTGGCACCGAACTGTCGGCGATCATTGGCCCCGTGTCCAACGACTCCATCGCCAAGGGCAATGATTGGCAAGAGGCAACCGCAACCAGCGACGCCGAACGTCGCGCGGCCTGCCCGTGGGATGCAAGTGCCTAGATGAGACCTGTAAAAGACGGAACCTTAGCGCAGCGCGGATTGCTAAACGCCGAAACCTGCGCCCAGGCCGACGAATTGCTGGCAAGCGTCGCTGCCAGCGATCTTGAAACCGTGCGTGTCATGTTTGTTGACCAACATGGCATCCTGCGTGGCAAAACCCTGGTCGCTACGGCCCTGCCGTCAGCGTTCAATGGCGGTATCGCGGTGCCCTCGACGCTGCTGCTGAAGGACACGTCGCACCGCACGGTGTTTCCGGTCTGGTCCAAAGATATCGGCATCACATCCGGCCCAATGCAGGGTGCCAATGACGTGTTGCTGGTGCCAAATCCGGCCTCGTTCCGCGTGCTGCCGTGGTCGCCACATTCGGCATGGTTGCTATGCGATGTGGTGTTTCGCGATGGCCGCCCGATCCCGTTTTCGTCCCGTACGGTTTTGCAAAACAGCATTGATCGGCTGGCGGATTACGGGTTTTCCGCCAAAATGGGGCTTGAGGTTGAATTCAATGTATTTGAGCGCACCGATACAACCATCAACCATGCTGACACCACCATGCCGGGCACGCCGCCTGAAACCAGCGCCTTCGCGCATGGCTTTCAGTTTCTGACCGAAACGCGATACGGTGCGTCCGAGCCATTGTTGGATCGGCTCAGACGCACCGCCCAGCAGATGGATTTGCCGGTGCGATCGGTGGAAATCGAAATGGGCCCGGGGCAGTTTGAATTCACTTTTGATCCGGCGGACCCGATGCAGCACGCCGACAACATGGTGATGTTTCGCACAATGGTGAAACAGGTCTGTGCCTCTATGGGGCTGCACGCCAGTTTTATGGCCAAACCCCGGATTGCCAATGTCGTTGCCAATGGCTGGCACATCCACCAATCGCTTAACGATATCAAAACCGACCGCAATGTGTTTGTGCCCGAAACCGGCGACATCCTGACGGCAGAGGCCGAAGGCTGGATTGCCGGATTGTTGTCCCATGCCAGCGAAAGCAGCCTGTTGATCGCGCCCACGGTTAACAGTTACAAACGCTATCAGCCTTACCAGCTCGCCCCCAATAGGATCCAATGGGGGCAGGACAATCGCGGCGCCATGGTCCGGGCGCTGATGATGCCCGGTGACGCGGCCAGTCGCGTTGAAAACCGTGCACCTGACACCACGGCCAACCCCTATTTTGCCTTTGCATCGCAACTGATCTGTGGCTTGCACGGTATTGTGTCCGGCCTTGTCGTTCCGCCGCCAACCCATTCGCCATACGATTCAGACGCGCCCGAATTGCCCGGCTCATTGATGGTGGCGATTGACGCGTTTGATGGCTCTGACCTCTATCGCCAGGTGCTTGGGGATGACTGTGTGAACTATCTCGTCAAACTCAAACGGTTTGAATGGGACAGGTATTTGTCTGCGATCTCGGAATGGGAACAGGCAGAGTATTTCAGCCTGTTCTGACTGGCGGCTGTCAGCAATGTTGACTAATACAACCTGAGGGTGGATCATTGACTACCCGTCGTTTAGGCAGTGTATTTTTTTACTGGAGTTAAGACATGGTTTTTTCCCGACGCGCCAAAATTGCCTTGCTGGCCGCCGCTACGGCTCTGATCTCGGGGTCCGCGTGGGCGTCGGATCCTTTGCCATCCTGGAATGAAACCGCCTCAAAAAAGGCGATCATCGACTTTGTGACGGCGGTAACTGACGAGGGTGGCACCGATTTTGTCGCGCCTGGTGATCGTATTGCGACCTTTGACAATGACGGCACACTATGGGTCGAGGCGCCGATATACACGCAATTGATTTTTGCGGTTGACCGGATCAAAGAACTTGCCCCGCAACATCCGGAATGGCAAACAACCCAACCTTTCAAGGCGCTGATCGAAGGTGACATGAAAACCGTTGGTGAATCCGGTATGGACGGTCTTATGCAGATCATAATGGCCAGCCATTCAGGCATGACCGAAGCCGAATTTGCAGCCACTGTTTCGGATTGGTTCGCAACGACCAAACAGGGCCGGTTTGACAGGTTTTACAACGAACTTATCTATCAGCCGCAACTGGAACTGCTCGACTATCTGCGCGACAATGGCTTTAGCACTTTTATCGTATCGGGTGGTGGCATCAGCTTTATGCGCCCGATGACGATGAAGGCGTATGGCATTCCGCCTGAGCAGGTGATCGGGTCGCGCGTGGCCACAGAATACCAAATCGTCGACGGTAAACCGGCGTTGGTGCGGATGCCCAAGATCGATTTTATTGACGACAAAGAGGGCAAACCTGTCGGTATCATGCAAGGCATTGGCCGCCGCCCGATTCTGGCGTTTGGCAATTCAGATGGCGACATGCAAATGATCGAATTCACCACAGCGGGCGATGGTCTGCGGTTGGGGCTGTATTTGCATCATACCGATGCAGAGCGCGAATATGCCTATGATCGCGAAGGCCATGTCGGTGTTTTAGATAAAGCCTGGGACCGTGCCGCAGACGAGGGTTGGATCATCGTTGATATGAAAACCGACTGGAACACGGTCTTCCCAGAAAACTAAGCACTCAGCGCCCCGGCTTCTTCTTGTCAAAAATACCTCCGCCGGAGGCATGAATATAAAAATGGTGGGCCCTCAGGCCCGCTTCCATTCCCACATCCGGATCACCGCTCCACAGCCAAACGCACCGGGACTTCCGTTGCTCATGTCATCCAAGAACAGGATGTCTATGTGCGGACCTGTGCCGCAGACTCGGGCAGTTTGCTAACCATATGCGCGACAGCGTCGAGGTCTGAGCATAGACTTGTAATGTGGTGACGATGAATCACAAAATATCCTGAATAATGGCATTCATGGGTTTATCCCAGTTCGGCCAAGACCAGGTGCGTTCGAGGAATGATCGCGGGACCGTCCTTGAGCACTGGCAGGTTGTTTTTCGCCGCGTCATAGGTGCTCCATCTTGCGGTCGGGATTTCCAGAACGCTTGCGTAACGAAACGTGTGTTGAGTGGCATCAAACTCTCCTAAAACCAAAAAAATCGCGGAAAATAGAGTCAAATTTCAGTTATTGGCTGGCTCGCGTGACAAAAACATCGTTGGCAATTGTATCGAAATCGGCCGGTATTTCCGATGCGATCGATCACATCCGCATGTGCTCACCATATCGTTAGATGCCAGTGATCCAAGTTCAGGCCAAAGATAACGCGACCTTAAGGAGGTTTTGATGTGTATACTGCGCCGCCGATTTGGCCTTGCTCTCGCTGGGTTTGCCCTGTTTCCGTTGTCGTTATCCGCCCAGAGCCCCGATCTTTTTGAGGCGCAGCAATATGTGCTTTATGGCGCGGCGGATAAATTTTGCACGGCGCTGGGCACCATTCGGCAACGGGGCAATCCGGATATGGCGGCGGGGTTGATACAGGCGCTGAAATTCGCGGACCCGGTGGGTGGTGCACCAATTGTAGAGGTTCTGACCGAAATTGCCGGGACGGATGCCGGGGCCAATTGGTTTGATTGGATGCTATGGCAAGAGCAGCACCCCGAAATTGTGCCCCATCCGACGTTCACCGATCTCAAACGCGACCTGTTTTTGCGGATTGATCCGAATTTTTCGGTGTTTCTGAAACCCGAGCATTTGCAACGCGGGCAGATGAAAATCCGGTTTGAGGAAATCACCTGGGGTGGGGTGCGCAAAGACGGCATTCCGGCGCTGGATAACCCGAAGCTGATTGATGCGGACGCGGCCACGTACCTGAACGCCGATGATCTGGTATTTGGCGTGTCGATCAACGGCGACGCGCGCGCCTATCCGCTGCGTATCATGGGCTGGCATGAGATGTTTAACGAGGTGATAGGCGGCGTGCCGGTGGCGCTGGCCTATTGTACTTTATGCGGCTCGGGGATTTTGTTTGAGACCGATGTGACGGGACGGGATGCGCCGCTGGTGTTTGGGTCATCCGGTCTCTTGTATCGCTCAAACAAGCTGATGTTTGATCGTGACACCCATTCTCTGTGGAACCAATTCACCGGGCGACCGGTTTCTGGCCGACTGGTAGATAGCGGTATTGAGCTGATCCAGCGCCCGGTGGTTATCACCAGTTGGGGCAATTGGTGGCGTGAAAATCCGACGACGCGGGTGTTGTCCGAGACGACGGGGTTTAACCGAAATTATGGGGCCGGGGTGGTCTATAAGGACTATTCCGCCTCGGATGATCTAATGTTTCCGGCGCAGGTGGACGAGGCTGCGCATAAGCAAAAGGATTATGTGTTTGGGGTGCGTAAATACGGTGGTGCCAAGGCCTGGCCGCTGAATGCGTTTGCGGATCGCAAGGTGATCAATGACGGTATGCTGGATACCAATTTGGTGCTGATTGGTGACGCCCAGACCCGAACAGTGCGGGCCTTTGAACGGGGTAATCTGCTGTTTCAGATTGATGGCGATGTGCTGATATCGGGGGATGGCCGAATTTGGCAGACCGGCGAAGATCGGCTCACCGCAGACGATGGACAACATTTGGCGCGGGTGGCTGGGCATGTGGCGTATTGGTTTGCCTGGTACGGCTGTCTTGGGGCAGAAAGCGCACTTTATAAGGGATAAGGTAACGATTTCGGCCTGTGTAATTGGTCGAGTTGGGGCGGGATTTCGACAAATTAGTAACCTGACTATTAGACTCAGGTTGACATATCCGACTAAATCACTCAGTTATATTTTATCCAGCCACCCCAGCGAACCTTTGGGCAGCCCGATACGTAATGTTGACCTGACCCGAGGACAAAACCATGACCCTGATTTCAGACATGCAGCTCCGCGCGCCCCGGTGCCCGAGCTGTGACCGCGTTGATCTGCTTGATATCGCCGTTGCCGCCGGCAGCCAAAGCGATTTTAGCCTTGAATGGATGCTGGACCGCACGCCGTTATTTGTGAGGGAGGCCACGCTATGAGAACCTTAGTCCAGGAATTGCCACACATCGGCTATGACCAAATCCCAGTACATGACGCCAACGAACTGACCAATGGCGGCTATCTGGCCAACATCAAATTGCAGGACCAGCTTTATACGCTGCGGATTACCCGCGCTGGCA
>JBLHMP010000058.1:0-26026 GCA_047623555.1 Granulosicoccus sp. | reverse complement strand
GGCGGCGATTGCCGCGCTTAGGGCCGAAGGCGTTGAGGTTGCGATGATCACCGGTGACGCCCTTGGAACCGCACAGGCCATTGCGACCGAGCTGGGCATCAGCCATGTTCAGGCCGAAGTCCTGCCCGACGGCAAACGCGATGCGGTGCAACGTCTGCGCGCCGAACATGGGCCGGTGGCTTTTGTTGGCGATGGCATCAACGATGCGCCCGCAATTGCCGAGGCCGATGTGGGCCTTGCGGTTGGCACTGGCACCGATATCGCCATTGAGAGCGCCGATGTGGTTCTGGCCTCAGGCGATGTGGCGGGCGTGGTCAACGCGTTGCATATTTCGCGCCGGACCATGCGCAATATCCGCCAAAACCTGTTTTGGGCATTCGCCTATAACGCCGCGCTGATCCCGGTGGCTGCCGGCATTCTGTACCCGGCTTTTGGCGTGATGTTATCACCGATGCTGGCGGCAGGCGCGATGGCGTTGTCGTCGGTGTTTGTTCTGAGCAACGCCTTGCGTCTGCGCCGGGTGCGCCCGGTTTTAACCGACACAGGCAACGCGGGCGTTCATCCGGCAATGCCTGCCTTTGCTAAATAAGGAATTCGTCATGAATATCGGAATTGTCGCTAAACGCACCGGCCTTCCGGCCAAAACCATTCGCTATTACGAAGACATTGGCCTGATTAATCCGGAACGCGATGCCAATGGCTATCGGGCGTTTCAGGAAACAGATTTTCACAAGCTGGCGTTTCTGGGCCGTGCGCGAACGCTTGGGTTCACCATTGATGATTGCCGCACGTTGATGGCGCTTTATGAAGACGAAAGTCGCGCCAGTGCGGATGTGAAAAAGGTGGCGATTCAGCATCTGGAAAAGATCGAGGAAAAGCTGGCGCAATTACAGGAAATGCGCGCAACTTTGGACCGGCTGGTGTCACATTGCGCCGGCGATGATCGACCCGATTGTCCGATCCTCAGGGATCTGGCAGCCGAGTCGTTTAGTTAGCCACAATTGGGTCAACAGCCCGGATCAAATCGCCAGTTGTCCGGATACCTGAATTTTGTGGCCGACATTCCAAAGCGCCCGGAACCGCAATATGCTAGGATGCGGTCGCGTTAAATCATCATCCTCAATAGCCCAGCGTACGATCCACAAGGTGCAAAAACGGCTCTGCTGCCTCGCCCCGGCGCACGTTTTCGGCAATGACCTGTGAGGCCGTCGCAGCGCGGGTATCAGAGGCAATATGCGGGGTGACGGTTACGCCCGGATGTGCCCAATACGGATGCTTTTCGGGCAGCGGTTCGATGCGGAAAACATCCAGCGTTGCATGGCTGATCTGACCGCTGTCCAGTGCGGCCAACAATGCGTTGTCGTCGATCAATGATCCGCGCCCTGGATTTATAATCATCGCGCCGCGCGGCATCTGCGCCAAGGTCGCAGCGTTCAGGGTGTCCTGCGTGGCGGGGGTGTCTGGCAACAGCAAGATCAGGATTTCAGCCGTCGTCAGCGCCGCCACGAGGCCGTCCGGCCCATGTTGCATGGTGATACCGTCGATGGTTTTTGGCGACCGGCTCCACCCGGTTACGGGAAACCCAAGCGCCGACAGGGCGCGGCCGCAAATCTGGCCCAACTCTCCCATTCCCAAAATGGTCACTGGACGTTGTTGTGCCAGCGGCGGGATGTCCGGACGCCAGATTCCGTCCTGCCCGTTGATATGCGCATCCATGCCCAGATGGTGACGCAGGGTGTGGCCGAGGACCCATTCGGTCATGCCTTGGGCAAGGCCATGATCAACCATGCGGGCCAAAGGCGCGGTTAGGGTGGTGTTGCCGGTGACGTTTTCGACCCCGGCCCATAGGTTAAGCACCGCCTTGAGCCGCGTGTAAGGGGTGAAATCCTGCACCGTACTGTTGGGCGCATAGACGATGTAATCGACCTCGGAGGGGGCAAATACAGTGCGCAGATCAAAGTCCAGACCGGCGTCTGTCAGGGCGTCTGTCAGAGGCGCCTTGTAGGTCGGCCAGCGTTCGAATTTGGCGGCAAACAGGATATTTATAGTCATTCAGGAAAGTCCGTTATCGAGGGCGGTGGATATGGGCGCTTTGAACCAGACCAAAGGCGACCATCAAAACCAACATGGCAGATCCGCCATAGCTGACCATTGGCAGCGGCACGCCGACAACTGGGGCCAGACCCATGACCATCGACATGTTGACGGCGAAAAACAAAAAGAACGTCATAGCGACGCCCAGCGTCATCAGTGAGGAAAACCGATCACGGGTGCCAAGGGCGGTGGCGATGCAGAATACGGTGATCAACACGTAGAGCACCAGCAACGAAATCCCACCCACAAAGCCGAATTCCTCGGCCAGAGTGGTAAAGATGAAATCGGTGTGTTTTTCCGGCAAAAAGTTCAGCCGCGATTGGGTGCCTTGCATAAATCCACGTCCGGTCCAGCCGCCCGAGCCAAGTGCGATTTTGGATTGGGTGATGTGATAACCGGCGCCCAGCGGATCGCTGGCAGGGTCCAGAAACGTATCAATGCGGCGGAACTGATAATTTTTCAACATTTGCCAACTGGTGTCGCGGCTTTGAAATATCGCAACAACCAATCCGACACCTGCGGAGATAACGGCAGCAAAATAGGCCCAGTGTACCCCGGCCAGAAACATCAGCCCGCCGCCCGCAAAAATCAACAACAGCGATGTCCCAAGATCGGGTTGGCGCAAAACCATAAAGGTTGGGACAAGGATCAGCACCACTGGGATAAACACCCAAACGGGGCGCGAAATGCGCTTTGCCGGTAGCCAGTCGTAATAGGCGGCCAGCAGCATGATCAGCGTAACTTTCATCAACTCCGACGGTTGCAGGCGCATAAAGCCAAGGTCGATCCAGCGTTGTGCGCCCATGCCGACAGAGCCAACCAACTCAACCAGAATTAGTAAAAGGATCGTCACGCCATAGGCCACCGCGGCGATATTGCGCCAGAACCAGATAGGCACGACCGCCACCAACAGCATCACCACCAGGCCCAGGCCAAAACGTTTCATTTGCGGTTCGGCCCAGGGGGTGAACGACCCGCCTGCGACGGAATACAGCATCAGAAACCCAACGCCCGCGACCGAGATCAGCAATAGCACCAGCGGCCAGTTCAGATAGGCAATTTTGCGCAGGCCCGAAGGAACGGATTTGACGGAATATTCAAGATAGCTCATGCGCGATCTTTTCCGTCTTTGTCGATCCGGGGGTTTTCGCGGCGCAGACGTTCCTGCTGCGCCTTGATTTTACCGCGGTCTTTGGACGGGTAGACGGACAGCGGCGGCGTGCCATTGAAAAGCGCCTGCAGCGTGATGTCGCGCGCAATCGGCGCCGCCGCGACCGAGCCACCGCCACCATGTTCAACCACCACGGCCACCGCGAATTTGGGATTGTCAAAGGGGGCGAAATCAACAAACAGCGCGTGATCGCGACGCTCCCACGGCAGATCGCGGTTGCGGATCACCCCGGCGCGGCGTTCGGCGGTGGTGATATTGCGAACCTGACTGGTGCCGGTTTTTCCGGCCATACGGAATCCGTCTTCGATGATCCGACTGCGATAGGCGGTGCCACGCCGGTCATTGCTAACCGAATACATGGCGTTCCGCACCTGACGCAGGTGGTCTTCGTTGAGGCCCAACGATTCCCCCGCACCCGAAGGTTGCTCAACACCGTTTACCGTTTTGACCAGTCGCGGCGTCACACTGCGACCGGTGGCCAACCGCGCCGCCATCACCGCCAGTTGCAGCGGCGAGGCGAGCATAAAGCCCTGCCCAATGGCGGAATTCGCGGTGTCACCAATTAACCAGTCCTGCCCGTAGGTGCGGGCCTTCCAGTCGCGGTTGGGGGCCAGACCACGGGCCACGGCAGACATTGGCAGATCATGGCGCACCCCAAGGCCAAATTTCTTGGCCATGGCAGAGATTTTGTCGATGCCAACCTTGAGCGCGAGGTCGTAGTAAAAGACATCGCAGCTTTGTTTGAGCGAGTTTTGCAGGTCTACATGCCCATGCCCGGCGCGTTTCCAGCAATGGAATCTGCGCCCGGAAATTTCCATATATCCGGGGCAATAGGCCGTGTCATCGGCGGTGATTACCCCGGCCTCAAGGCCTGCCATTGCGGTGATCATTTTGAATGTGGACCCGGGTGGATAGGTGCCTTGCACCGATTTGCTGGCCAGCGGCCGGAACGGGTTTTCGGTCAAGTCGGCGTAATTGGCCACCGAAATGCCACGTACAAACAGATTGGGATCAAAGGTGGGGGCCGAGACAATGGCCCGCAGATCGCCGGTTTTACAGTCAATCACCACGGCGCTGGCGCTCTCGACGCCCAAACGCGTCTGCACATAGGCCTGCAATTCGGCGTCTACCGACAATTGCAGATCGGCACCGGGCTGGCCTTCGCGGCGGTCCAATTCGCGCATGACGCGGCCGGTGGCGTTGATTTCGACGCGTTTGGCCCCGGCTTTGCCGCGCAGATTGTCCTCTTCTTTGGCCTCAATCCCGACTTTGCCGATCTGAAACCGTGGGATGCGCAGCAATTGATCCGGGTTCTCAATGCGTTCCAGATCATAGTCGCTGATCGGGCCGACATAGCCGACCACATGGGCGAAATCAGCACCCTGCGGATAGTCGCGTGTCAGGCCAACCTCGGGCGTGATGCCGGGCAGGGCCGGGGTGTTGACGGCGATCTTGCTGACGTCCTCCCAGCTGATCTGATCCGCGATGGTGATCGGTAAAAACGGCGGGCTGCGGCGCATTTCGGTGCGCGCGCGTTCCAGTTCTTCGGGGTCAAGGTCAATCAGTTGCGACAGGCGCGACAGGATCAGATCAACGTCGCCAGCGTCTTCGGGCACGATGACAACGCGATAGGACGGCGTGTTTTGCGCCAGTATCGTGCCGTTGCGGTCAAACAATTTGCCGCGTGCCGGTGCGATCAAGCGGATGTTGATACGATTCTCTTCGGCGAGCAGGCGGAACTGGTCGGCCTGATCGACCTGCAAATACCGCATCCGCAATCCCAGCGCCCCGGCAAAGGCCAGCTGCACGCCGCCCAACAACAGCGCCCGGCGGCCCATTTTGCGGTGGCTGCTTTCCAGCTCTTTGGGTGATCGTCTCATGCGCGCACCGTCCGTGCGTCAGTGTCCGAGGGCGCCAGCGTGCGCACGCCAAACACCGATTGTGTGATCAAAACCACCAGCGGATAGACGGCGATGGTCATAAGCATCTGCATTAGGCTAAGCCCCAAAGCCGCCTGTTGCACTGCTAACACTGCCAACACCAACCGGTTGGCGACGACAATGGCCACCAGCACAATGCAAACAGCGATCCATTCCCCGGCAAAGCTGGCATCCCGTAGCCCGGCAAAACGCAACCGCAAATATTCGGTGCCCATTAACACCAGCAAGGCCAGCAACCCCGGCGGGCGCTGAAACATCAGATCGGCCATCAACATCACGGCGGCAATGCTGAGGATCGGCACAAAGTCCGGTCGCCGCAGCGCCCAGGCAAAGACAAAAGCGATCAACAGGTCAGGTGGCGCCCAGCGACGTGGAATAGTATCCAGCGGCAGCAGGTGAAAGAACATGATCAGCAAAGCCAGCGCAAGAAAACAGCCGCGCATGATCCAGGTATGCGAAGTGGACCTATCCATCGTCGCCGCCAACCTGCGCGGTTGCATCCGGTTCCGGCACGACGATGTTACCGGGATCGGTGACGGCTTCGGCGCCAAGATGGCGCAGAACCCGCAGAAATTCGAGCCGCTCGTAATCGGCAGACAGGCGCACGCGCAGACGTCCCGCCGAATCAACCGCAATCTGCCCAATCAGCAATCCGGCCGGAAACACGCCACCATCACCGGAACTGACAACCCGATCACCAGGACGCACCAGATCGCGGTTTTCCAGAAAGTCGATGAGAGGGGCAGGCGTGTTATCCCCCGCCACCAGCGCCGATTGTCCCGAGGGTTGCACAAGGGCGGGCACCGAACTTGACGCATCGGTCAGCAGGATGACGCGGGCGGTGTTTTTGCCAGTGCCGGAAATCCGACCGACAAGGCCAATACCGTCCATTGCCGCCCAGCCGTCCATGATCCCGTCACGGGCGCCGACATTCAGCAACACAGACTGGCGAAACGGAGAGCCGCTGTCGGCCAAAACCACTCCGGTGATAAAGGTCAGGCGTGGGTCCAGCCGGACGTTGTTCAGGTCCAGCAGTCGGGCGTTTTCCTGCTCTAGCTGCAGCGCCGCCTCTTTCCAGGCGCGCATCTGGCGCAATTCACTGCGCAATTCGCGGTTCTGATCGGCAAGTCGCTGATAGCTTTGGAAATCGCGCATAAGGTTGACGACACCCGTCACCGGAGCCATCGCCCAGCCCATTGAGGGCACAACTGTGTCGGTGACCTGGGCGCGAAACCGTTCGACGCGGGGGCTGTCGATGCGCCAGACCAGAAAAATTGCCAGCAGGCACAGGCACACAACCCCCAACAGCAACCGGCGCAGGGGGCCGGTATAATCATCGCGTTGTGATCGGTCCTTGGCCAAGGGGTGTCCTCTTGGGGAAAGGGTTTGTCATTACTGAAAGGCTGCGCGGCCTAACTGTCGTAGTCAATTGCGTGGCGCAGTTGCTTTTCGTATTCCAGCGCTTTGCCGGTGCCCAAGGCGACGCAATTCAGGCATTCATCGGCAATTGACACGGCCAGACCGGTTTGTTCACGCAGCGCCAGATCAAGATCGCCCAGCAAGGCACCACCGCCGGTCAGCATGACGCCGCGGTCAACAATATCAGCGGCCAGATCAGGCGGCGTTGCCTCAAGCGCGGTCATTACAGCTTCGCAGATTTGCTGGACCGGTTCGGCGAGGGCTTCGGCGACTTGTGCCTGATTGATCTCGATCTCTTTGGGGACACCATTTAGCAGATCACGCCCACGAATGTGCATCGAGGCACCGCGGCCATCGTCTGGCATCCGCGCGGTGCCAATCGAGGTCTTGATCCGCTCTGAGGTTGCCTCACCAACAAGCAGGTTTTGATGCCGCCGCAGATACGAAATAATCGCTTCGTCCATACGGTCGCCGCCAACCCGGACTGAGCGGGCATAAACAATGTCGCCCAACGACAGCACAGCCACCTCGGTGGTGCCGCCGCCGATGTCGACAACCATGTTGCCGGTTGGGTCGGTAATCGGCATCCCGGCACCAATGGCCGCCGCAATCGGTTCGGCAATAAGACCGGCACGTCGGGCGCCCGCACTTAGAACCGATTGGCGGATCGCGCGTTTTTCGACCGGCGTGGCGCCATGCGGCACACAAACAATGATCTTGGGTTTGGAAAAGATCGAGCGTTTATGCACCTTACGGATAAAGTGTTTGATCATCTCTTCGGCAGTATCAAAATCGGCAATCACGCCTTCGCGCATCGGGCGGATCGCCTCGATGGATCCAGGGGTGCGGCCCAGCATCAGCTTGGCGTCTTCGCCAACAGCCAGCACCTTTTTGACACCGTCTTTGATGTGATAGGCCACCACTGAGGGTTCAGATAACACAATGCCGCGGCCTTTGACGTAGACCAGCGTATTCGCTGTGCCGAGGTCAATGGCCATATCCTGAGTGAACAACCCACCCAAAAAGTCAAATAACGCCATAAGCGGTGATCCTGTTGAGAACTGCCAAAAGAACCCGCGACTCGTGTGGGTCGTGGGGCCACCAAGATATAGGCGTTGGTTGGGTGAGACGAAAGGGTTGATTGCAGAAAACCAGCGCGTTTCCGCTTGGGTTTGTGACATGAGCAGGGCAAATGAGTGGACGTGTGAACCGTCATTGCCGCAAAACCATTGCCCCAAAACTTTGCTCTGTTGCACCTAATGAGGATTAGCCAGTCCTGTTAAGGCACGCTACAAGCAAAACTCTGATGGATCGCAAGAAAATGGATGAATCCTGTGTCAAATATGAATCAAGAGAAGACGCTTCTTCTGACTGGAGCAAGTCGCGGAATTGGACATGCGACGGTGAAGAAATTCGCGGACGAAGGTTGGCGCGTAATCAGCTGTTCGCGCCACCCGTTTCCAGAAGACTGCCCGTGGCCCGGCGGAAAAGATGATCACATTCAGGTTGATTTGAGCGCTCCGAGCAAAATAATCGAAGCTGTCCAAAAGATAAAAACTTTGCTGAACGGCGGGCCGCTGCATGCCCTAGTGAATAACGCCGGAATTTCGCCCAAAGCGGTAGATGGTGGGCGGCTCAACACATTGGACACCGAACTTAGTGTTTGGGGGCAGGTGTTTCACGTCAACTTTTTTGCTTCAATTGTGTTGGCACGGGGCCTGAAAGAAGAGCTTTCCATGGGCAAGGGGGCGGTGGTGAATGTGACCTCAATCGCCGGATCGCGGGTGCATCCCTTTGCCGGAGCGGCCTACGCGACGTCCAAAGCAGCTTTGGCGGCCTTAACCCGCGAGATGGCGCATGACTTTGGACCATTGGGTGTTCGGGTCAATGCAATTGCACCGGGTGAGATTGAGACAAGCATTCTGAGCGAGGGAACCGATATAATAGCACAGGCGCTTCCACTGCAGCGGCTCGGACAACCCAGTGAGGTTGCGAGTGTTATTTTCTTTCTTTGTTCGGAAAGCAGTTCTTATGTTTCGGGAACCGAAATTCAGGTCAACGGCGCCCAGCATGTTTGATTAAAAACAGCGTTGCCATCTTTGCGTTCCATCGTGCCAGATGGCAATTTTTCCGCTTAGAACCGTCGTTCTAAAGGTCACACATTAATTGGCGACCAGATGTCCGGGCAGGTCGGAGATACTCTGACCTGCCCGTATTCTCAGGATACGTCTTTATAGCTGACTTCACGCGTGTCGCTGCCCGGCGCGGTTCTTTCGCGTTTCACAATCAGCCGGTTCAGGGCGTTTACATAGGCCCGCACACTGGCGACAACGGTATCGGTGTCTGCCGACTGACCGGTCACAATGCGCCCGTCTTCTTCCATGCGGACAGATACGGTTGCCTGTGCGTCAGTGCCTTCGGTCACGGCATGAACCTGATACAGTTGCAGCCGCGCGTCATGTGGGAACAGCGCCTTAACCGCGTTAAAGCTGGCATCGACCGGACCATCGCCGGATTGGCTGGTGGAGTGTTCCGCGCCGTCGATTTCCATCACCAATTCGGCCTCTGCCGGACCCGCGGTGCCGCAGATAACACGCAGAGATCTGATTTGCAGGCGGTCAGTTGCGGCGTCTTCGCCAACGTGCATCAGGGCGATCAGATCGTCGTCGTAAATCTCTTTCTTGCGATCGGCCAATTCCTTGAACCGTACAAATACGTCTTTGAGCTGATTGTCGCCCAACTCAAACCCCAAATCACCCAGTTTTGAGCGCAAAGCGGCGCGACCGGAATGTTTACCCATGACGATGTTGGTTTCGGCCAAGCCAACGTCTTCGGGGCGCATGATCTCAAAGGTTTCGGCGTTTTTCAGCATACCATCCTGATGGATGCCGCTTTCATGGGCAAAGGCGTTTTTACCGACGATCGCCTTGTTAAACTGCACCGCAAAGCCCGACACGGCGGCGACCCGCCGCGAAATGTTCATGAGCTTGGTTGTGTCAATTTTGGTGGTCCAGGGCATGATGTCGTGGCGTACTTTCAGTGCCATTACGACTTCTTCCAGGGCGGTGTTGCCGGCGCGTTCGCCCAGGCCATTAATGGTACATTCGATCTGGCGCGCGCCGCCTTGCACAGCGGCCAGGCTGTTGGCCGTGGCCAGACCAAGGTCGTTGTGACAATGGGTGGCAAATATCACCTCATCGGCGCCCGGCACTTCGGCGATCAGCCGCCGGATCAATTCGGCGGATTCGGTGGGCGCGGTATAGCCAACGGTATCGGGGATGTTGATGGTGCTGGCCCCGGCCTTGATGGCGATTTCCACAACGCGGGCCAGATAATCCCATTCGGTGCGGGTGGCGTCCATTGGCGACCATTGAATGTTGTCACACAGGTTACGGGCGTGAGTGACGGTATCGTAAATCCGCTCGGCCATTTCATCCATTGTCAGGTTGGGAATGGCCCGGTGCAGCGGCGAGGTGCCGATAAACGTGTGAATACGTGGCTGACGCGCATGTTTCACCGCGTCCCAGGCCCGGTCAATGTCGCCGGTCATGGCGCGGGCAAGGCCGCAAATTACGCTGTTGTTGACGTTTTTGGCGATGTCGCGGACGGCTTTGAAATCACCTTCGGAGGCAATTGGAAACCCGGCTTCGATGATGTCGACGCCCATTTCATCCAGCAACCCGGCAATCTCGAGTTTTTCAGAATAGCTCATGGTGGCGCCGGGGCTTTGTTCGCCGTCGCGCAATGTGGTGTCGAAGATCCATACGCGATCTTTGTCGGAAATATTGGTCATGATGTGGGTTCTCTTTTGTTCTGTCCTGATGCCGTGGCGCGCTGGCTACCTCCTCTGAGCGGACGCGCCGGATGGCACGCTCAGAGGCTGGTCAGGATCAGTAGGTCGCACAACAAAGCGCCGCGTGAGGCGGTCAGGGTCGGATTATGTGCGGTTCTGGTCATTGAGAATGTTTATACAACGGGTTTCGGGAATGGGAAGTAGGAATTTACCCAAGGCAAGCCAAGTGTTGCATGGTGCAGAGCGCTTTGTCCTTCTGCCGCATTTTCTGCAGTCTAAAACTTGTCTCACTCATTGCTCGATAAATGAACTGGGCAACACCACTCTGAGGCATACCACTTTTGGCTATTACTCCCGATTTGATCCAAGATCGTATTCCCTGATTTTATTGGATGTGGCCCGGTCAGCCCACAGTTAATCTGAGGAAATGAAATGCGGAAAATGACAACACTGTTGAGTGCTTCCGTTGTGTTGATGGCAAACACAGCACTGGTGCAAAGCTCTCGCAACGACGTATTTCAATAGCTGACCGATCAGGATTACACGAACATTGAAATCAGTCGAGCCCAGTTTGGGAACACCAAATTCGAGACCAAAGGACCAGGTATCGAACGCGAAATTGTGCCAGGTAAAAGTGGTGCAATCATGCGTGACAGAACTGAAAATGATGACGACGACAGGGGCGACGACAGGGGCGGTGGCCACGGTGATGATGGCGATGCCTAGCCATTGCCGCTCAACCCGGCGAGGGAAGCCACGTTTTGAATGCCTGGCTCAGCTTACCCGCAACGTTTAAGGTTGGAGGCGCCATCTATTTGGCCTCTGCACTGGCATTTTTGTCCCAGTTGATCGGCGAGATTACAGGTTTCCATCTGTTCAAAGGCAGTTGGCTGGCACATGAGTTGATTTCCATTGTCACTTTTGTTGGATTTGTCACGGGGGTTCTCCTGATTTGGCGCAGCCACCATCTGCTGCTGCACCTAAAACAGGAAATTGAACATCACTTGCGAGCGGCTCAGGGTGAGTTTTTTGCAATGCTGAACGTGCAGTTTGATCAGTGGGGATTGAGCAAGGCAGAGTGGGATATCGCCCTGCTTACGGTAAAGGGCTTATCGGTTGCCGAAATTGCCGATCTTCGCAATACAAGCAAAGGCACAGTAAAGTCGCAAAACAGTTCCATTTTGCGAAAGGCCGGTGTCAAAATCAGAACCCAATTACTCGGGGGAATTACCCTGAGAGACGAATTTTTGATCAAAATCTGATACGCGCCAACGATCAAAGAATGGGTTCAGGCCAACCGACAAAGTGTTGTTTATTCAATGTTTGTGCTGGATGTTTGGTTGACGGTTAGAGAAGAGACGATGAAAAACTCGGCCTCGATGATGTCGATGCTCCCGTTTAGACTACGGGTTTCGGCTGTACGACGAAGGGGTTTACCTCATGGGGGCGATGCGGTGTCCGCTCGCCGGTTGGCAAAGCGCACGGCACCATATTGCGGCGCCGTGCATTTGAGTATTTGGGTCTATTTAGCCATTCGTCTTAGCCAATAGTTGCACCATCATTGCGCCAGATCGCAACCACTGACGACCGGGGATGGCCGCCGCCATCGGGCCATGACCCACCGGGGTGTTGTACGCCGACAAAGGCTACCTTTTTGTCCGCCGTCCAGCATAGCCCGGTCACTTCGGCACCATTTGGCACCGTCATAAAACGCGCGATTTCACCGCTTTCCGGGTCACCAACCAGCATCTGGTTGTTGCCCATGCCTTCGAATCCGCCTTCGTTTTTATAGTTGCCATCGGTCTGGATCCACAGCATGCCATCGGACGAAAACGCCATACCGTCGGGCGAGTTGAACATGTTGCCCTGATTGATGTTGGCCGACCCGGCATAGTCGTTGGAATACACCGTTGGGTTGCCTGCCATTACATACAGATCCCAGACAAAACCATCGGCGGCGTGGTTTTCGCCCAATGGGGTCCAGCGGATGATTTGACCATAGTTGTTGGTTTCCCGCGGGTTGGCGGCGTTTGTCGACGTGTCGTCGCCACCTGCATTTGGTTTTACCCCACGGTTTTTGTTGTTGGTTAACGCACAGTAGGCTTCGACTTTCAGCGGGTTGGTTGCCACCCATTCCGGCCGATCCATTGTTGTAGCACCCACGGCCGAGGCGGCCATGCGCGTAAAGCAAAGGATTTCTGCGGCATCCATGCCGGTGGTTTGCGGCGCCAACGGCAGCCATTCGCCGGATTGGTCGTCGTTGAAACGGGCCACAAACAGCGTGCCGTCATCCAACAGACCCTCGGTTGGGCCGCCGTCCGTGTAGGTGCCGGTTGAAACATAACGATACAGGTATTCGCCCCGTTCATCATCGCCCAGATACACCACGACGCGGCCATCTTTGGCATGTACCATTTCGGCGTTCTCGTGTTTGAAACGGCCCAAAGCGGTGCGTTTGAGTGGCGTCGATTTTGGGTCAGTTGGGTCGATTTCGATGATGAAACCATGGCGATGCGGCTCATTCGGTTCTTTTGAGATGTCAAAACGTTCGTCGAACGTCTCATAGCCGTAACGACCTTCGCCGCCGATGCCGTAGCGTGTGTAGCCTTCGCCTGCGGGCTGCTCGCCCGTGGCGCCAAAATAGCCGTTAAAGTTTTCTTCGCAAGTCAGGTAGGTGCCCCAAAGCGTCTTGCCGGCGCCACAATTATTCATGGTCCCTTTCACGGTCAGGCCCTCAGGATCGGCTTGCGTGCGCACAAGGTCATGCCCGGCAAGCGGTCCGGCCAGTCTGGTAGCGGTTTCATGGGTGATGCGGCGATTATAGGGGCTATCGATGACCACATTATACCCGCCGCCAGCGTCGGCGATTTCCATGACCGTCACGCCCTGAATGTTTTTGAGCATTCTGACTTCTTCGGCCGTCCGTGGCGACCCGTCAGCCGCAGCCGGAAGATTGATTTTGGGGTTCGCATATTCGGAATTCACCGCAATCAGCTGCTTGCCGTCAACTTCAAACAACTTCATGCCGTCGGTGTTTTCACCAAATACCTTGTCCGACATTTCTATCGCAACGCCGGTTTCCGGCGAATAGGCGCCTTGGGCCTCGGACCAAAGCGGATCGCCCCAACGGACCAAAATCTTGGTTGTATAACCTTCGGGCACATGCACATCAAAATCGGTGGCGATATCGATTGGTCTAAAGGCAAACATCATGGCGTCCTGCGCCCGCGCCAATGAGGTGGATGAGAAAAGACCGGTTCCAAAGACCGCGGCACCTGATCCGAATGTCAGTGCGTCACTCAGGAATCCGCGCCGCGAAATTGCATCTTCCACAACTTTGTCGAACTGGTTTTGATTGGGGCGGGGATCACGATGTTCGTCGAAATCATCCCAAGACAGATCGCTGAGGGAATTTTCACCCATAATGTTTCTTCCTTGCTAAATAAAATTGGCGTGAGGTGCATGGCACATGGTTGCTGCAGGAGGCATCTAACGAATAATACGGGCTGCGATTGTATTGGGCGCATGACAGCTTGGGCGCCGCCTAGGCACCATCGTCCTGCGGAAAATCGAGGGCCGCGCGCATCAAGTGTCTGAGTTGGCTCTGGTATTTCTGGCTGTCCGGTTTTGCGATCCCAGGCAGGTGCAATGATTTTTCTGCGACGCTCACCCCAAACAATACGGCGATAAACAACGCCGCGCGTTCATCGCTCTTGGTAATCTTGGCGATCTGTTCGTGAAATTCGCTTTGGAATGTCCTGCGAACCAGATCGGCGACTTCTTCGTCATGGGCGTTTGTTAGAATCATCCGGATTGCCGAGGGTTCATCGCCACCGCGAGGGATTTCAGCAAAGATCTTCAGGAACGCGTCGACCAAAGTATCTTTGTCCAGCGCGGCTAATTCACCCCATTCAAACGCCCCGTCCAGCGTCGCGGTAAAAAGTCCAAGCTTGCCGCCAAAATAGCGCGAGATCAGCGCAACATCGACGCCCGCCGCTGATGCAATCTGGCGGACCGAGACATTGGAATAGCCACGCGACCAGAACAGGCGGCGGGCGTTCAGCAAAAGTTTGTCCTGTGTTGTCATCGGGTTTTCCATACCAGTCTCTTAAAGCTGCATTTCCACATGTCAACAAGTGTTGACAAGTCTTGAGAGGGTGTTAAACAACCCGTCAACAACTGTTGACTTGGCGATTTCTCGAAAGGACACACGATGTCAAACACAGCCCTTATCACTGGCGCCTCTTCCGGCATAGGCTGCGCCTTTGCACGCTACCATGCCTCCAAAGGCGGTGATCTGATCCTGACGGCGCGTCGCGAGGCAAACCTTTTAGAGCTTAAGGCAGAACTTGAGGCCGCTTACAACATAACGGCGCATGTCTTTGCCGTTGATCTTGGCGCAGATGGCGGGGCCGAGGGGTTGGTGAAATCCGTGACAGATGCCGGTTTTCAGGTTGATATCTTGATCAACAACGCCGGTTTTGGCGGCCATGGTTTGCATGTTGAACGGGATTTATACGGCGAATTGGCAATGATTGATCTGAACGTCAAAGCGCTGGTGACATTGACCCATGCGTTTGCTGGCAAGATGGTGGCGCAGGGTGGCGGTAAAATTCTGCAGGTCGGTTCAACCGCAGGCTTTGCACCGGGGCCAAATCAGGCGGTGTATTTCGCGACCAAAGCGTTTGTGAATTCATTCAGTCAGGCGGTAGATCACGAATTGCGAGGCAAAGGTGTGACCTGCACGGTTCTGGCGCCCGGTTATGTTGAAACCGAATTTGCCAAGGTGGCAAACCTTGAGGGTACGCCAATGGTGAAAGGCGGCGGGGCGACGGCTGAAAGCGTGGCCAAAAATGGCTATGACGCGATGATGGTGGGCAGGCTTGTGACCGTCAACCAACGCTCGCTTAGCTTTTTGATGCAATGGGTTATTCCTCTGCTGCCACGGCGCACGGTTCTGAAAATAATTGATAGTGCTCAGACAAAATAGCTCTCGCCCTCTGAGCCGTGATCTGGCCAATAAACCCCAATGCTGCTTGATTTTAGGCTTCGGGCTTTTACCAAACATTGCGCGCGAACTATTGTCACAAATACCGGTTTGAAATCCGGTATTTGTGACCGAGACGACCAAAGCAAACATATGGAAAACCCAGATCGGCGAAGGGCGGTTTGCAGCGCCAAAAAACTATAAAGGGTCGGATGCTGGCGCAAAAACGCCCCTCGCGTTTTGAATGGCCCGGTCATTTGCTAATCCTCGGGCCGATTACGGTTTAGGTCCAAACTTTAGAGCCTGGAATCCGCTACCTTGTTGCTTGGCTCATGGGGGGGACGCGCTGTGCTTGGCGGGGGGCACTCTTTTGTCGGAACGCCGCCCGGGCAATATGTCTGATCAACCGGTGCAAGGGCGCTGTTCTGCTGGTCACGGTCGCCTTTTTCCTGGCGGCTCGACTATTGCAAAACGGAGCGGATCAAGCGGTGGTCGAGATGCCTTTGCTGGTCTCAAGTATTCTGGTTGGTATTTTCCTGTGCGCCTCAGGCATGTAGCTGGCCTTTTGATCCATTCATCTGGCCGGGGCCATGGGCTATACGGCTGCGGTGACATTACTGCCGGTGTTTGGGATGATACTCGAACAACTGGCCGTTGCCGCAGGTTTGCTCGAAACAACCCGGTTCAGAATGGAAAATTTCGGTCTCGTATTGGTTATTATTGTCGGAACGCTGCTGGTTGCTTCAAGCAGAGCAAGGGCAGGGTAATCCGTTTCATCAACGCGCCACTCTAACGGCCTGGGCGTAGGGTGGGTGAAAACCCACGCCGCCTAGCCACCGTCGTTGATGGCGCCGTTGTCCCAGGCACCACTGCTTTCCTGACCGGATTTATAGCGCATCGTGCCTTGGCCCTGACGTTTGCCATCGCGGAATGTGCCCTCATAGACGTCGCCATTGGCATAGGTGGCGGTGCCCTGACCGCTGATTTCACCAGTGATCCAGCCACCGGTGTACCGAAAGCCATCGGCCATGACGATTTCGCCTTTGCCTTGCCGCTGACCGCTGAGAAACTGCCCGGTATAGATCGTGCCGTCGGCGTATGTCGCCGTGCCCTGACCGTCGCGTTGGCCGTCTTTCCAATAGCCTTCATAGCGATAGCCATTGGCATAGGTCATCACCCCTTTGCCGTGATTACGGGCGTTTTGGAACTGGCCGTCATACACCGTGCCATTTGAGAATGTTGCAATGCCGGTGCCGTCGATGACACCCGCAACCCAGTCGCCTTCATAGCTTGAGCCATCAGGATAGGTGGTTTTGCCCTTTCCGTCGGGTAGATCGGCGCGGAAACTGCCGGCATAGAGTGATCCATCTGGATAGGTGATTTCGCCCATGCCCTCGATCTGGCCCGTCAGCCAACTGCCGGAATAGACATAGCCATCGGTGCCGGTGAATATGCCTTGGCCATCGCGCCGGTCATCGTCAAAATCGCCCACATAGATCGCGCCATTGGCATAGGTGACTTTGCCTTTGCCTTGGCGTCGCCCACTAATCAGATCGCCTTCGTAAATGTCGCCGTTGGGTTGGGTCAGCGTGCCCTGACCGTTGATCTGCCCGTCTTTCCACAGGCCGACATAGATTAGCCCGTCGGGCAGGGTCAGTTTACCCTGACCGTCGCGTTTACTGGCGCGGACCTGACCGTCATAAACCGCACCATCTGAATAGGTGATAACCGCCGTGCCTTGTTGGATGCCATCGATCCAGTTGCCGTTATAGACATAGCCACCAGGGCTTTGCATCACGCCCTTGCCGTGGTTCTTGGCATTCTGAAAGCCGCCCTCATAGCGCACGCCATTGGCGTAAATCGCGACGCCCTGACCATTGATCACACCGCCGAGCCATTGGCCCTCATATGTGCCGCCATCGGAAAACACGATCTTGCCGGCGCCTTCTTGTTTGCCTTTGACAAATTCACCGTCATAGACGGATCCATCGGGAAAGTGGGCGATGCCGTTGCCCCTAATCTCTCCATCGACCCAATCACCGGTGTATTCATAGCCATTTGGTAGCCGGTATGTGCCGGTGCCATGCATCAGGCCACCGCGAAAGGTGCCCTCGTAGTGGCCACCAATTTCATCCTGTTTACTAAAGATTTTGCTGTCTTGTGCAAATGCCGGGCCTGACAGAGTCAGGGCCGTGGCCAAAGCGAATGCTGTCGGGATGCGTTTCATATTGGTGTCCTGCTTGCCATATTGGGCACCGCAAAATGTGCGATTCCTCTCAAAATTAGGCGACCGGGGGCGTGGGGGCAACGTCTTTTGCGCCATATCTCTTTCCCTTGGCCACTGATCTGTTAAATGGCAGGTCAGGATTTAGTGTGAAAGAGCATCATGGCAGATCAATTCCGAGTGACATTGGCGCAGCTTAACCCCGTTGTGGGTGATTTGGCCGGCAACGCCGCCAAGGCGCGCGCCGCGTGGGAACAGGGCCGCGATGCCGCCGCCGATCTGGTGGCGCTGCCCGAGATGTTTATCACCGGTTACAACGCTCAGGATTTGGTGATGAAACCGGCGTTCTATATCGACGCCCTCAACGAGATACGCGCGCTGGCCAAGGCCTGTGCCGATGGCCCGGCGCTGGCCATTGGCGGACCGTGGGTTGAGGGCACGCAGCTGTACAATGCCTATTTTATCCTCAAGGGCGGCAAAATCACCAACACCACGCTAAAGCATCATTTGCCCAATGAAACCGTGTTTGACGAGGTGCGAATCTTTGATTCCGGCCCATTGGGCGGGCCATATTCTGTCGGCAACACCCGCATTGGCAGCCCGATTTGCGAAGATGCCTGGCACGAGGATGTTGCCGAAACCCTGTCTGAAACCGGCGCCGAATTCCTGTTGGTGCCCAATGGATCACCCTATTATCGCAATAAATTTGAGACCCGGTTGAACCATATGGTGGCCCGGGTGATCGAAACCGAACTGCCGTTGATCTATCTGAATATGGTCGGTGGGCAGGATGATCAGGTGTTTGACGGTGGCTCTTTCGTGCTCAACCCCGGTGGCAGTCTGGCGGTGCAAATGCCGCTGTTTGAAGTGGCCGTAACCCATGTTGATCTTGAGCGCACGGCCGAGGGCTGGCGCGCCATTGAAGGTAAGGTTCACGATCACCCGGATGATTGGGAACAGGATTATCGGGTCATGGTGATTTCGCTTCGGGATTACATCGCCAAAACCGGGTTTAAAAAGGTTCTGCTGGGCCTGTCTGGTGGCATTGATTCGGCGATTGTTGCGGCGATTGCGGTGGATGCGCTGGGCGTGGATAATGTGCGCTGTGTGATGTTGCCATCTGAATATACCTCGCAAGGGTCGCTTGATGACGCGGAAACCGTCGCCAAGGCGCTGGGCTGTCGCTATGATTATGTGCCAATTGCAGAAGGGCGCGCGGCGATTACCAACACGCTGGCGCCGCTGTTTGATGGGCATGAGCCGGGATTGGCAGAAGAGAACATTCAGTCGCGATTGCGTGGTCTTTTGTTGATGGCGATGAGCAATAAATTCGGCGAAATGTTGCTGACTACGGGTAATAAATCCGAAGTCGCGGTGGGCTATGCAACGATTTATGGCGATATGGCCGGGGGCTATAACCCGATCAAGGATATGTACAAAACCCGCGTGTTTGAGACGTGTCGCTGGCGCAACGCCAACCATCGCGATTGGATGATGGGACCGACGGGTGAAGTGATTACGCCCAATGTCATCGACAAACCACCAAGCGCGGAACTGCGCGAGGATCAAAAAGACAGCGACAGCCTGCCGGATTATCCGGAATTGGATGCACTGTTGGATATTCTGGTGGATCAGGACGGTTCTATTGCCGATTGCGTGGCAGCCGGGTTTGAGCGGGCGACGGCGAAAAAGATCGAGCATCTGATTTACATCAGCGAATACAAACGGTTTCAATCTGCTCCGGGGGCGCGTCTGACCAAACGGGCGTTTTGGCTGGATCGGCGCTATCCTATGGTCAACCGTTGGCGTGACCCAAGCTAAGTGTAATTTGATTGAGGCGCGCCTGCGGCCCGCCATTATATGTCCTGCCCCTTTTCCTTTGGAAAATTGACAGTGTTGGCGTGTGCCGGGCTGTTATTGTTTTTCTGAAACGGTTTGAGGTGCGTCAGGGTTTCAGCACACCATTGAGCAGCATGTCGATATAGCCTTGCAGCAGTTTGTTCATGTCCAGTGGTTCGATCGAATTGAACAGGCTGGTCCAAACCACTGACAGCAATCCGGGGCTGAGCAGCAGCCGCACATCCAAGTCCGCGATTTCCGGGCGGAATTCGCCGGATTTGACGCCGCGCTGGAGAATTTGGTGCAAAAGCGCGCGACCGGGATCGACCAGCTGGGCCTTGTAAAACACCGCAAGGTCGGGAAACTGGTGCCTCTCGGCGATGATCAGGTGCAGGATGCGCGACACCTCGGGGCGGGCGATCTGGGTGATTATCATCTGCAATGTTGTGGACAGCAATTGCGCTGTGGAGCCTTGAAAATCATCACCTACAGCCGTGGCATTTGTGACGACCGGAGTCAGGGATTGTCTGATCAGGGCCTCAAATATTGCCTGTTTGTTGGCGTAATACAGATACAGGGTTGGGCGTGAGACACCGGCGCGTTCGGCGATTTTGGACATGCCGGCAGCACCGTAGCCAATTTCGCTAAACACATCCAATGCAGCGGCGCATATTTCGGCGGGTCTTTTGTCTTTGCGGCGTTGGTGGCTCATGTCGGGGCCTGTGTTGTCATTCCGGGGCAAATCAGTTAATAACATTACTGTCAGTAATAACCAAGTCTGATTATAGGCCAGTCTGATTATAGGCCCGTCTGATTATAGGATAGCCCAATGGCAGAAAATTCCGACCTCCCTTTGACAGAAAATGGCGTTGCGGCCGTAAACGCTGGCAAAACTGCCAAAGCGTCTGGGCGCAGTCGGTTGTTTATGATTCCAGTGGCGATGTTGTTTCTGTTTTCCGGCGCTGTGATTGGGATGTATTTTCAGCCCTTGGGATTAAAAGTGTTTTTCGGCCTGACCGGGCTTGAGCCGGGCGGCGGTACAAATGCGCCGATTGCGATGCCGATCAATCAGGTGGTGACGGCAGATGATATCGCGGCCCTTGACGCCGAAGCCGTGGTTGCGCTTGGCCGGTTGGTGCCGTTGGGCGACGTGATCACCGTGGCGCTGCCCTATAGCGCCAGCGATACGCGCATCGAAACATTGCCGGTTCATGTCGGGCAATGGGTTAAGGCAGGCGGCGTGCTGGCGACGCTGGACAATCGCGCCGACCTTGAGGCGGCAGTGCGGGCGGCAAAGGCCGAGGTGGCGGTTGCCGAGGCGATTGTGAACCAGACCCGCCTGTCGGTGGCGGCCAGCAAGGCCGAGGCCGAGGCGCGGTTGCATTTGGTTGAAACGGCGGCGGAGGTTGCAAAAACCGAACAGGTGCGCACGGTGTCATTGTTTGAACGCGGGGTTGCGACGCAGGCCGTGTTGGACCGTGCAGACGCGGTGTTTCATCAGGCAACCCAGGAGGTTTTGCAATCGCGGGCCACAGTGGCGCGATACCACACGGGCATTGATCTGGCGCAGGCCGATATCCTGTTGGCGCAGCGCCAACGGGATGCCGCGTTGGTTGCGCTGGCCACGGTAACGGCCAATCTGGACAAGGCAGTTTTGCATGCGCCGTCCGACGGTACGGTGTTGCGTCTGCATGTGCGGCCCGGTGAACGACCGGGAACCAAAGGCGTGCTTGATTTCGGTAATACCCGGCAGATGACTGCCGAGGTCGAGATTTATCAAAACCAGATCAACCGCATTGCTATGGGGGATGTTGTGCGGCTGCGCGCCGAGGCATTTGACGAGACCCTGCATGGCAGCGTCGTTGAAATTGGCCTTGATGTCGGGCGTCAGAGCATCATTGATGCCGATCCGGCGGCCAACACGGATGCGCGGGTGATCACTGTGACGGTTTTGCTGGACGAGGAATCGTCGGCGATTGCCGGGCGGTTCATAAACCTGGAAGTGCTGGCCTGGTTTCATGACGAGCGCGTTGAATGAACGCGCTGCTCACCAGATTGCTGGGGCGGATGCCGATTGGCTGGCTGCAGCTTGTGCATAACAAAAGCCGTCTGGCGGTGGCGCTGGCCGGGGTGGCATTTGCCAATGTGCTGGTGTTTGTGCAGTTGGGGATGTTGGGGGCGCTGACCGCAACGACGGTGCAGCCCTATTCGATGATCGTCGGGGATATCATTATTTCCGCCTCGGATTCCAATACTTTGGCGGATGGCGGCAATGTCGCGCGCCAGCATATGTTGCGGGCTTTGGCGATGCCGGGAGTGGTGGACGCCGCGCCGGTGTTTATCGGTAATATCGACTGGCAGGTGGACGATGCACGGTCGTCCATTGTTCAGGTCATGGCGTTGCCATCTGACGCTGCGGATTTTGTAGCGTCAGAGATCCGGCAGCAATTTCGCCATCTTGCACTGCCCGCCACGGCGCTGATCGACATTGGCACACGCGGTGGATCGCCCGAGCTGTTTGAGGCGATCAGCCTGACAACGCCGGTGACCTACGAGTTGAACAATCGACAGGTCGCCTTTGTTGGCACCATCGATGTCGGGGCCGGGTTTTCGGCGGACGGTAATGCGATGATGTCGGACCAGACGTTTCTGCATCTGTTCGCCAAACGCAGTTCGGCGGCGCCGGATCATTTGGTGTTGCGGGTGGCCGATGGGGTCAGCGTGGCGCGGGTCGTTGAATTGCTGCACCAGATGCTGCCGACAGACACGCTCAAGATCCGCAGCTTTGCCGATGCGGTGGCGGATGATCAAAGCTATCAAACCACCGAAAGGCCGGTTGGTGTGATCTTTGGGCTGGGTACAATTGTTGGCATTCTGGTGGGCATTGTTATCGTTTATCAGGTGCTGAGCACCGATGTCGCCGACCACCTAAAGGAATACGCGACGTTCAAGGCGATGGGCTATGGCCAGCCGTTCTTTTTGGGCATCATCTTTGAAGAGGCGATCATTCTGGCGATCTTTGGCTTTATTCCCGGGGCGTTGGTGGCAACGGGGATATACCAGCTGCTGGCGGCTAAATCGGGGTTGCCGGTGGATATGACGGCGGCGCGCGCCATTGTGGTGTTTTTTGGCACGCTGGCGGCCTGTTCGATTTCCGGCGCGATTGCGACACGCAGGTTGGCGCGTGCCGATCCGGCTGATCTGTTTTAGGGGCGTGATATGACAGCAGCAACCGCCATTAGCGTCAAAGGTCTGGACCATTGGTTCGGGTTGGGAGAGGCGCGCAAACAGGCGATATTTGACGTCAACCTTGAGATCGCCGCCGGGAGTTTGACAGTGCTGATGGGGCCGTCGGGGTCGGGAAAAACGACGTTGCTGACGTTGATGGGTTGTCTGCGGGATGTGCAAAAGGGCAGCGTGACGCTGTTGGGGCATGAATTACTGGGCGCCGGAGAAGAGCAACTGGTCGCGCTGCGCCGCCGTCTTGGCGTTATCTTTCAGGCGCATAACCTACACGAGAGCCTGACCGCGCTGCAAAACGTCCGCATGGGCCTTGAGGTGCGAGGCAGGGGGAATGCGAAACAACAGGACATTGCAGCCAAACATATGCTGGGGCTGTTGGGGTTGGCGGATCGGGTGCAATACCTGCCTGCAAACCTGTCCGGTGGGCAGAAACAACGGGTGGCGGTGGCGCGGGCATTGGCGCCAAACCCCGAGATTATATTTGCCGATGAACCGACGGCGGCGTTGGACAAAGAATCGGGTATGACCGTGGTGAAAATACTCAAAGATATGGGGCGTGTGCGCGGGACCACGACGGTTATGGTCACGCATGACAACCGCATTCTTCAACTGGCAGACCGGATTATCACAATGGAAGAGGGTGCCGTGGTGATAGATGAGGCTGTTTGATTTCAGTGTCGGGAATAACGCCAATGTAGAAAGCGTTTTCTAACTGTTATCGCTACTCTCATCGTTATTCGGCAATTCAGTTCCGGTCCAGCGACCTAGCCCTCTCTGTTCGAAGTAATTTGCAATCAATTCCCTATATTCGAACCTATCAATAATTTTATTTGGGCTCTGTTTCAAAAGATCGCTTTCCATTTTTTCATCATATGGCACGTCTAGGAATGCACAGATTTTTTTCGGAAATTCTTTGTCAAAAAGAGATCTGTATTCCACTACTAACCTCCTGTTGGGAATCGATTTAAGCCATATTGCGAAAAGGTAATCAAAGGTTTCGTATTCGTGCCATTTTTGGCTTATAGCTTTGGGGCCAGCCCCCAATAGATTTGTTTCGGGTAAATTATTTTCCAAACTAGGGCTCCCATTTTTGAGGGAATTGAGATATTTATGTGAGGAGGCAGAAGTCATGGACTTAACCTTTTCAACAACTTTCCGAACCGCGCGTTTCTTCGCATTTATCGCACTATTCTTCGTATTTTCAGTTAAAGCCCATGATTTTGTTTTAAGCGCTACTAGTAGAGATGAAATTTGTGCGAGCTTATTTTCTCTAAAAATGTATATAATGGATATATTTGGATATTTGTGAATAGATTTCAGTATATCAGCATTGTGACCAATCATAAACTTGAATCCAAGTGCTTTTGCATTCGTCTGTTTTGAGAAAAAATCACTAAAGAATTTGTGAGGTTTTGCATCTCTTTTAGCAATGGATTCGAAGCTATTGTCAGCCTCTCCTATGCCGATTATACCGTGAGGGTTGAATAGTTCACCGGAACATTCTATGTCTTGGTGTGAATTAAGTAACGTCGCTAAGTAGGTGGTTCCACTTCGGGGGAGTCCGATAATTAGAAATTTATTTGTAGTCATATTTTTTCCAGTTTTTTCACCGACCATTAACAAGATTGACCATTAAAATGTATAGAGAAGATGATGTATTCGTTCTAAATTTGCCGCTAATTTTTCTGGGTCATGCCCAAGTGTTCACCTCGGATAACCACGCTCAAACACGGGACTGTTACGAAGGATGAGGTCGTCAAGGTCTATTCAATCCGGGGCAAGCCGGATACTCATATCCTGGGTATCAAACGCCACAGCGCTGGATTTATCGGTTCTGACACCCGAGCCCAGATAAATTATCCCATCGCCATTCAGCAGGGTCGCTTGCCGGTGGACCATGATTTCCTTGCCATCCGCCGGTCGCAAAACCGACCCGGTTGAGCTGTGATCGGTGTATTCCAATTGCCCACGACGTACGGAAACAACACTGTGTTTGCGTGAAACCCAGGCCTGTTGCAGCACGATTTGGTTCTTGTCAGATCGCCCGATAGACAGCGATTCGCCTTCGCCGATCTGCCAGACCTTGTCTTGATAGGTAAAACGCGCCGATTCGGTGCGGCTGGCCCGGTCGGCATCGTTCTTTGAGAAAATGACCGTCTGTTCCGACATATTCAGTACCGAGCAGGAATAGACCCGTGTCGGCTCTCGCTTGCCCTTCAGCGGTAGCTCTCCGATCAGCGCGAGTTGCAGTTTCGCCGCAGGGGCCAACAAATCAAAACATTCGTCGCCTAGTAATATCTCACCGGGTTTTGCCAAGGATGCCAACCGGGCGGCTGTGTTCACCGGAGGGCCGTAAATATCGCCGTCCTGGCTAAGAATATCGCCATGGTATAGCCCGACGTGAACCGATAATGATCCATGCCAGTCCTCATGAATCATCGTCATGGCGGCCTGAAACGCATCATCCGGCTTGGTGAAATAGCTTAGCACATCGTCGCCTTGCGATTTGACACAATAGCCGTCTGTCTGAGTGATGATCTGGCGCATCCGGGCCAACACATTGCTGATCTGACTTAATGCAGTCGTCGTGTTCTCTACTTCGTAGAGCTGTGTGCTGCCGGTGATGTCTGATATTAGGACGCACGCCATAGCCATCTAAATCAAGCACCCAAATGAGAATCGGAAAAACAGGTCAAATATCATCATAGATAATACCTAGTAGGCAAATTATGCAACAATTATGCAAATCCATGCGGTTTGGTGGTTTTGTGAGTGATCTGAAGAGATGGTGCTGTGGTTACCGGATCCACTCCCTGCCGTACCCGCAGCTCTGTGTAGAAGCCATGTCGACCAGCTTGATGCGGTGACAGGTCTTTGACTTCGGCACGCCCTTCGCAGTTCTGCGGTAAATCCAGATCGGTCAGCATACCCAAAGACGCGCGCGCCCAGTCTGTAGTTTTCTTTTTGATTGTGCGAACGGCGGGCCGGGATGTTGGCGAGAGTCACAACTAAATCCATTGAAATAGACACCCATTGCTCCGGATGCGCCTTCGAGGCCGATAACTTGACTCGCGCGTTTTGCAGGTCGCAGTGACGAGGCTCCAGGCTGATCAGTTGGGAAATTCTCGCATCGGTCTCGATCATAAACTCAAGTCCTGCAGCGACGTATACGTTTTTATGGGGCTGCAGGGCTTTGTTGCACAAAAAGGCCCGTGGTCGAGGAGCCCCTTAGCCCGGACGGATTTATCCTACAGTAACGGTTCGAGGTATGCCGAGAGCAGTATATCGGTTGAGAATTGTAGCACGGATTTGATCT
>JBLHMP010000057.1:0-26583 GCA_047623555.1 Granulosicoccus sp. | reverse complement strand
TCAAAGACTGGCGACGTATCGCCATGCGTTACGACAGATGCCCAAAGCTCTTCCTCTCAGCCATCGCGCTGGCCGCAATCGTCTTGTTTTGGTTATGAGTCCTGACCCTAAGATACGGCACTTCGGCAATTACCGAATTATGGATAAAAATTGGGCAATAGAGGTCTTTTCCGCCCTTGCTCAATCGACAAGGATCTTGGTTTTTCGGCTGCTGGTTCGGGTCGGGCCTGCTGGTCTGCCCACCCTGGAAATTTCGCGGCGCCTTGAGATCGTGCCCTCAACGCTTTCGGGGCATCTATCTATTCTAAAGCGGTCCGGCATCCTGACGGCGACACGCCACCAGCGCGAAATTCACTATGCGGCCAACCTTGCGGCGGTGAACGAACTGACCGAGTTTCTGCTGTCTGATTGCTGTGGCGGACAGATCAGCAATTGTAGCGATATCCTATTACTGCTGGATTTCAAATCGACGCCTGCGGATGTTGTGTAGGTACTAAACCCTGACCGAAGGAACGTGTTATGACGGCGACCAATCCACAGTAAGTGCGGAGTTGGTTGGCAGTCACCAAGGCGCCGCTGTCCCGCAAGGGAAGCTAAAGCTGCTATAATCTCGACAGCATTTGACACATCAGTCCAGTGCCGTGTTGTAAGTCAGCGACCATCGACAGTCTATGGCGGCACATCGAGGGCATGACATGTCAAAACAACCAATACCGCTTTCAACGCCGGATATTTCCCAATTCACCCGCATTCTAGGGCGCCAGATCCACCACCACGACGGGCCTCTGTCACACCTAAGTCTGATGAATATGCTGGCGCGTGCCGGTAGTTTTCAGAACTACCAACATATGCGGGCGGCGCAGGCGCGGCTTGATCTGAAATTCGCTGAAGTTACCACTGATTTTCGTCTTGTTGAACGGACTTTGAACCAGTTTGACGAGGGCAGAAACCTTATACGCTGGCCATCCCGACGCTGGGTGCAAGAGCTGTGTCTTTGGGCGTTATAGTCACGCCTGCCATCCGCCGTCAAAATGCACGAAAAACAGGTGAATATGGTTCTGAATGAAAACCACCTGTTTGGCGACCCGGCCATTCTGCGTCGCAGTTTGGTCGGGCTGGGACTGGTTAGCCGCAATCGCGATGGATCAGATTACCAACGCCTCAAAAATCGCCCGTTTGCCGAGGCGCAAGAGGTAATCAAGCGACTTAAAGCTTGATAAAACGACCCTACGGGGGGGCGGAACGCATGATTTATCAGGCTGCCTCACGCCACCCGGTGCAAAATTTGGGGCGCAGAATTGCGCGCCCCTTGGTATTTACATCAGACGGATTCGATGGCGCGTATTATCCAAGCACTTCGGCGACGGCCTCTTTGGCAACAGATACAACATGATCCACCTCGGCAGGCGTAATGCACAAAGGTGGCGCAAATCCGATGATGTCGCCTTGCGGCATGGCGCGGGCAATCACATCACGTTTCGCCATCGCTGCAGATATCGCATAGCCAACTTTCCTGGACGGATCAAAGAACCCCAGAGGTGATTTTGTTTCGGCAAATTCAACCGCACACATCAGGCCTTCGCCGCGTACTTGTGCAACATTGGGATGATCGCCAAAGGCCGCTGTCAACTGATCACGCAAATAGGCGCCGGTTGTGGTCGAGTTTTCCACCAGACCCATTTCGTCAACCAACAACAGGTTGGCAACACCCGCCGCGGCGCCAATTGGGTGCGCCGAATAGGTCCAGCCATGGCCGATCGGGCCGTTCTCGTCGGTGCCTTGCTCAAGCACTTTCCACATTTTGTCTGACACGATAGAGCCGGACAGCGGCGCATAGGCCGAGGTCAGGCCCTTGGCGATGGTGATGATATCGGCCTCAATCCCGTAGTGCGTTGACCCGAACATTGACCCAAGGCGGCCAAACCCAGTGACGACTTCGTCAGCGATCAGCAGGATGTCATATTTCTTCAGCACCGCCTGAATGGCAGGCCAATAACCTGCGGGTGGCGGCACGATACCGCCAGTGCCCAACACCGGCTCGCCAATGAATGCGGCAACCGTATCGGGGCCTTCGGCCAAAATCATCTCTTCCAGTTTGGCGGCACAATCGGCGGAAAATTCTTCTTCGGACATGCCCTCGGCGGCACCGCGCAGGTAATAGGGCGCTTCGGTGTGTACGACCTGTGACAGTGGCAAATCGAACTTGTTGTGAAACAGCTCAAGCCCGGTCAGTGATCCGGTCATCAGGCCCGATCCGTGATAGCCACGCCACCGCGAGATGATCTTTTTCTTTTGCGGACGGCCAAGTATGTTGTTGAAATACCAGACCAATTTTATATTGGTCTCATTGGCATCCGACCCGCTTTGGCCAAAATAGACCTTGGACATGTTGTCTGGCGCCCGGTCCAAAATCATCTTGGCCAGCGTGATTGACGCCTCGGTGCCATGCCCGACATAGGAATGATAATAGGCCAATTCATGCGCCTGTTTTGAAATCGCTTCGGCAATTTCGGTGCGGCCATAGCCGACATTCACACAGTAAAGACCGGCAAACGCATCCAGCATTTTACGGCCATCCCGGTCGGTGATATAGACACCTTCACCCGAGGTGATGACCCGCGTGGGCGTGTCGCCGCGCGCGTGTTGGGCAAGATGGGTCGAGGGGTGAAAAAAACTGTCGCGGTCCCATTGGGCCAGCCGATCATTGGTCAACATTGGTATCTTCCTTCTAGGTATTTCAGGTATACTTTTGGGCCAGAACGGCCAGACAATCGCCGATCTGAATCAGCCCTTTGGCGTGGCACGTCACCAACAGCCCCTGTGTTTTGGCGCGCACCTCAAGCGGCGGTTGGCCGGTTTGTTCAACATTCCAAATGCGGGCCAACAGATCGCCTTTGGCCACCGCATCCCCCAGAGATTTGGCAAATTCAACCATTCCTCCAGTCGGGGAAAAGTGAAAACATGCCGGATCGGTTTGGGACAGATGACAGGTCGGGACCTGCTCCATCTCGCCGCCCAAAACGCCCGCATGGATCAGCAAATTGCGTAGCCCTTTGCGGGCAATCGCCACGCTTTGCGGTGTGCTGCGACCACCGCCACTAATTTCGGTTGTGACAAAGGTTTTGCCAAGCGATTCAGCGGCATTATCATACATGCCCGCTGAATCAATCTCGAGCATTTGCATGCTGAACGGCGCATTAAACGCATCACGCGCAGCGCAACACCGGGCCTCCTGGTCTTTGTCGTCCAGCACATGCGAGGCCGCAAACGGCAGAAAATCCAGCGTGCTGCCGCCAGAATGGAAGTCGAGCACGATATCAGCCATCGGCAACAGATACCGCTGGAAATAATCGGCGACTTTTTCGGTGATAGTCCCATCAGGCCGCCCCGGAAACGCCCGGTTCATATTGCCGCCATCAATCGGCGAGGTCCGTTTGCCCGCCACAAACGCTGGCAGGTTCATGAACGGCAGCAAAATAACCCGACCACTCAGATCTGCGGTTTTAAGTGTCGCGGCCAGGTCAACCAGTGCCAGCGGCCCTTCGTATTCATCGCCGTGATTGGCGCCGGTCACCAATACCGTCGGCCCGTCGCCGTTTTTGGCAACAGTGATCGGAATCATCAACGATCCCCAGGCGCTGTCATCGCGGCTGTGGGGCAGTTGTAAATGACCGTGCTGAACGCCATCGCCGTTCAGATCAATGGTGCAAATGATTGAAGACGCTCGCATACTCTAGGCCTTTACTACCAGCCCGGTGGGCGTGTTGCACAGGTTTTCGGCGCCGGTCTGGGTGATCAAAACCGGCTCGGTCATTTCGATGCCACCATCGTCCAGCCACAAGGCGGGCATAAAGTGAAACGTCATGCCGGGCGCGAGAATCGTCTTGTCATCGCGACGAAGCGAATATGTCCTTTCGCCCCAATCGGGCGGATAGGACAGGCCGATGGGATAGCCACAGCGGCTGTCTTTTTCAAAACCCAGCCGGTTTAGCGTGGTGTTAAAGGCATGGGCGATATCCTCGGCAAAGTTGCCCGGTTTCGCCAGTTCCATCCCGGCGGCCACGGCCTCAAGCACCGCATTTTCGGCCTCGCGATATTTCTTGGGTGGCTCGCCCAGAAACAAGGTGCGCGATTGCGGCGCGTGATAGCGGCGATGCACCCCGGCAATCTCAAAAAACGTCGCTTCGCCCTGTTTCAGCTCGCTATCATCCCACGTCAGATGTGGCGCTGTAGCGTCCGCACCCGATGGCGCCAGCGGCACGATAGACGGATAATCACCCCAATGACCATCAGCCCCGGATATTGCTGTGTGGTAAATATCGGCAATCAAATCGTTTTTCCGCATGCCCGGAACCGCACGTTCAACAATGGTCGCATGCATCTTTTCAACAATGCGGGCGGCGCGGCGCATATAGGTGATCTCGGTTTCGCTCTTGATTGCGCGCTGCCAATTGACCAACCCATTGGCATCGCCCCAATTGGCGTCAGGTAATCCCTGCACCAGCGACAGATAGGCCGCCGCGGTGAAATAGTAATTGTCCATCTCAAGGCCAATGCACGAACTGGCCCAACCCCGTGCCAGCAGCAGCCGTGACAGGTCTTCCATCGGGTGTTTGTCAGGGTTCTGAACAAAGCTGTCCTCATAGCCAAAGATGTCATCCGCAGCCATATAAACTGTGCGTTTGGCGCCCAAGGCATCCATCGTACGCCCCCACCAGAGTGGCGCGCCAGTGGGGCCGACAATCACCGCCTGATGCACATAAAACGACCAGCCGTCATAGCCTGTTAGCCAGGCCATATTGGCAGGATCGGTAATGATCAGCGTGTCGATCCCGGCAGTCTGCATAGCTGTGCGGGTCTTTGATAGCCGTGTGTCATATTCCGCGATGGAAAAGGCCAGATTTGGGGATGTCATCATATTGATTCCGCTGTTGGGATTGGATGTCTTCAGTATCCGTTTTAACAATTTGTTACGGGTAATTGATGCGAATTGGGTATATGACTGCAGGAATTATGCAAAGTTTTGGAAAAAATGAATAAATCACGCAAGCTCGACGCGCTGGACCGCAAAATTCTTCATGAGGTTCAGCTGGATAATCAACTAACCTCGACCCAGCTGTCTGAGCGGGTCGGGCTTTCGCCAACTTCGGCGCAGCGACGGCTTAACCGGTTGCGCGCAGATAAGGTCATTCAAGAGGATATTTCGGTTGTCTCTTGTGCGGCTGTCGGGCGCTCTCTGACGTTGATTATTTCGGTGCAGTTAGAGCGTGAGAGATCCGATATCATCGACCATTTCAAAAAATCTGTCCGCAAAGAACCGGTTGTTATGAGCGCCTATTACGTCACCGGAGATACCGATTTTATCCTGATTATCGGTGCTCGGGATATGGCCGAATATGAGGAATTCACCAGACGGTTTCTGTATGACAATCCAGACATTAAAGGCTTTAAGACCACCGTTGTCATGGATCGTATCAAGGCCTCGTTTTATGTGCCCCCGTGGGAGTAACGTGGCGGGTCAAACCCCTGTGTGTCGCAGTTGTCAGGCTGCGGGGGCAACGCTTAGTCCGTCAACCTGATGCTTTGCGATCCGGTCGGCGACAAGCCCTGTGGATTTGAGTTCTTCGACCACCTGGGCGAGCCATGCCGCTGCTACGGTGTTTTTGCGCGGCGTGCCAATCGCCTGCTGTACGGCGCTGAACTGACCGTCAAGAATGCGGGCCCCGGGCAGGCGCTCTACATCTGTGATCAGGCGTGGCCGCAACCCGGCAAGGGCATCAAGCTCTTGTTCCACAAACGTTTCAAACGAAGTGTCGATGCTGTCCGTGCACACCAGAGTAGCATGCGACAGGTTATTCTGGAGCCATAGTCCATAGGCGGCGCGCCCCTTGGTTGCGATGCGATGGCCGGGTTGGTCGACCTCGGCGAGTGAGTGGATGGGCGAGTTGGCGGGCACCAGATAGGTTGACTCGATCTCGCAATAGGCGGCGGTGAATGCGATGGTTATTGCGCGCTGGGGTTCGGCGCCGATATTGCCGATATCCCACTCGCCACGCTCGGCAGCATCTGCCAATGCGCCGGGATCGGGATAGCAAACATATGTCAAACCCACCCCCAACCGCCGTGCAATTTCGGCGGCCATATCGGGCGAAACGCCAATTGGATCGCCCGTCGCGGTCTCGTCCGTTACGAGCAGAAAATTGCTCAGGTTTATGCCTGCACGCAATGTCCCTGTTGGGGCAAGCTCAGCCAAAACAGTTGGGTCAATATCAGATCTGTTCATAAATAATGTCCTTTGGTTTATGGCAGCTCTGCAGAGGCCGGGGCGGGCTGTTGGGTCTTCAGGCGCATACTTGGCGCATATCTGGCGAATAGCAACAAAGTTTGGCTATCCAGGCCGTTTGCGCAACGCGCGACAAGAGTTATGTTTGACGGGTTGCCATTTTTGGTCTGCTTTATCGCAATGGTGTTTGAAAGAGACCGGAGTTGACCCGTGATAAGACAAAGCCGTGACAAGATCAAAACCGGGGCAATCCAGCATGGAACCGGTGGGATCACAGCCGTGATGAACCCAAAAAATGGCCGGGTAACCCTAGGAACGGCGTTCACCTAAAACGGGTGATTACCCCGAGAGGGTTGCGATTACAGCGGCCACTACAAGCCTCTTGTTGTCTGGTCTGCCAAGGCAGGCAAAGATCTCATTATATAATTGGGCGCAGAAACTGGCACCGACCAGCAATATAGCCACTCGGGAAACACCCGGCTAATCAACAAAGATCGAGTGGTTGCGATGAAAGGTATGATGCGTCAGATTGCAGGGACATCGCCGAAGGAGATTGCGACATGATGATCTATGGATTGAACACTTGCCCAATTTGCCAAAAGGCGCGCAAGGCGTTGGAAGCGGCAGGCAGGGATGTCAGTTTTCGCGATGTCCGGGCCGACCCTCTGAGCGAGGCTGAATTGGCTGAACTGATCACGGAGTTCGGGGATCGGCTGGTGGATCGAACGTCGAATGATTACCGGGCGCTTAATGATTGGTTGAAAAACTCAGAGGCTGAGGCGCAGATTTTCGCCAAGCCCAAGGTGATGGCCCGTCCTGTATTTCGCGACCAGGATATGCTGTATCTGGGCTGGGATGAGGGGGTTCAAAAAGCCCTGCTTCCAGAGTGATGTCTTGAACCATCTGAGGCTCTTGATAGCTGCATTCCTTTGCGACGCTGAGTAGTCAAACATTATAGACGGTGACAATGGGCCAAATTTGACTGCAATTCGAAAACAGTTCACGGCACAGTTAGAATAGACTCAGAGCGGTTACCGCCTTAGCGAAAGCTAACAAACCTACGAATTTGCGAACCCTGCTTTCATGATGGCGGTGATGTGGATTGATCGTGATTTTTGGGAGTTCCGCACAGTCGTCAGGCGGCAAGATGGGCCTGTCGCCGATTTATTCCACGCCTTTCAGAACATATTTTGCCACAAAGGATTAAATCCGCACCCGTCTGCGTATGCCGGCGGGTACGGGCGTGCCACAGTTCGTATTGCACTGATACGCGACCCATTGACCGGCAGGCGATTTGCAAAGCAAATCTGCTGAAAGGGGGCCAACGATCGTTCGAGAAAAGACGTCGACGACAATCGCAAGATAGACCATGTCCTGCCATGTCGACACGTAAGTGAAATCGCGGCCCTATTACCCGGCAATTGATACGCAGTATCAGTGAGAGGGCAGAGCTGGTTTGGCGTCTGCGCTTTGAATTCACGGTTCACTTTGTCGTCCGGGCAAGGCTGAGAGGTATCGGGGGTGGTTGCCCGTTGCCGGCAACACATGCAGAGCATGTGTGAGAGGGGGCAATGGATGGTGCGACCGGCAAAGCCTTGTAGATCGACCCGACACCACCCGCAAGTGCCACGATGCGATAGCTGCCCGTAAGGGCGCACCGTTCCAAATGGCCAAACTGGTTGAAGACGCGAGCAGCGGGTGATAACACACGCAGCGAAATGACCGTTCCAGGCCGTGTCTTCCTGCGCTCCGTGCGTTGGACTGACTGAACTGTCCATGTCCAGCGTGATCCACTTGGGCGGTTTGCGATTGTGAACCCGGTCGATCCAATGTCCCGGCACATTAGCCAGCGCAACGCGATTGTCGGTCGCCGCCAAAACCTCTGTCTCAAACCGTCCCATCTGACTGGCGGATGCGGCCTTTGCATCCACGGCTCTGCCCGCCGACGATCTGCCGCATCACCGGATCAAGCGCCAGACGATCCGCATCATTCACATCATCATATCCCGCCAATCGACCGAAAACAGACTGGCGCAACAGGCCGACCAGGGTGTGAAGTCGATTGTGGCCAGTTCGCGTGTCTCTCAGCAATCCGCCGCAATGTCGTGCAGGCCGAGCCCCTCATCTAGTTCTCGGAACAACAGCAATCCGTCGTCAGAACTGATCTTGGAACCATGGAATTCCAACCGCACTCGACGGTCAAATCCGAGCCGAACATCACTCGTTTCGCCTGCACCCTCTGGGTGATCCATAATCCACCGCCTTCAACCTAGTTAACATGCTGGAATATAACACATTACTGCCTTTCAAATGTGCAAAAACGTCAGGCTACTTGGGGAATGCGGGTTTAAACGGCTTCATGCCGGCACGGGCCAACTCATCGGCCTTTTCATTCTCGGGATGGCCCGCGTGGCCTTTGACCCATTCCCATTTGACGGTATGTCGCGCCTGCGCTTCTTCCAACCGCTGCCAGAGTTCGACGTTTTTCACCGGTTTGCGCGCCGCTGTTTTCCAGCCATTGCGTTTCCAGCTGTGCACCCAGGTGGTGATGCCGTTTTTCACGTATGCGCTATCGGTGATGATGGTGAGTTCGGTTGACCGCTCCAGCGCCTCAAGCGCGTTTATCGCGGCCAAAAGCTCCATACGGTTGTTGGTGGTATCGGCCTCGCCGCCGCAAAGTTCACGTTCTTTGACGATGGTTTTTCCGTCCATTGCCTGCATCAGAACACCCCAGCCGCCGGGGCCGGGATTGCCGGAACAGGCCCCATCGGTATAGGCAAATAATTTAGCCATGCGCGGTCACCGCAACCCAATCGGCCATCACCCCATCCAGCCCGATGCTGGATCCGAATGATTGGTTCAGAACGGTGAAGCCAGCCTGCTGTAAGTGCTTTTGCAAGCCATCAGCGGTGTAGTAAGTGTAAAGTCGCCCGATGTCGTCGCGGGCTTCGTCAGTACCAAGTTTCATGCCGATGTAAAAAGTTCCGTTAGGTTTGAGGGCGGTATGAATTGCAGCCAAATGGCCGGGGAAGGCTGCGCGCGAGGCGTGCAATAGACTGAAGCTGGCCCAGATGCCATCGTAAATTGCTGTGCCGCTGATCTGATCAAACGTTGCTTGACGGGCACTGACACCGGGGTGCAATGCGGCCAGCGCAACCATTTGAGATGACGCATCCGTGGCGTCGGTCTCTAACCCGGCCTGGGCCATCTGTTTTGCCGCATGTCCTGGGCCGCAGCCCAGATCAAGCACCCGACCGCCCGTGGGGCAGGCCGAAATAAAGCCGGCCAAGTATGGGTCACGGGCCGCAGTTTCAGCATTTTCCCGGGCATATTGGTCACTCCGGTCGTCATAAACCTGTATGGTTTGATCGTCGATCATATCCGCTCCATCGCGAGGCGCGCTCCAAGGGCCGCAAAGATCGCGGCAAAGCTGCGGTTGAGCCATTTCATGATCCGCTCGCTGGACAGCAGCCGATCCCGCGCGGCGGCGGCAAAGACGCCGTACAGCACAAAGACCGCGAAGGTCAGCAGCATGAACACCGCCCCAAGGCCAAACATTTCCGCCGTCGCGGTGGCTGGATTGCCGGACAGGAACGGCGGCAGCAAGGCCAGAAAGAAGATCGACAGTTTTGGGTTCAGGATGTTGATTAACGCGCCATGACGGGCAATGCGCCAAAAGCTGTCAGAGCTGCGATTGATGGACACCGACAAAGCACCGTCTGACTTTAGCGCCTGCCAGGCCAGATACAGCAAATAGGCCACGCCGGCGAATTTGACGATCTGGAACAGCAACGCGCTTGTATGCAAAAGCGCCGCCAATCCCAGTGTTGCGGCCAGCAAATGCGGCACAATGCCAATGGTACAGCCAAAGGCGGCGGCAATGGTCGCGCTGCGCCCCTGACCAAGGCCGATGGCCAGCGTATAGATCACACCGGTTCCGGGGGCGATTACCACCACCAAGGCGGTTATCAAGAAATGCAGGGACAACATATTGTCCTCCTCAGGCGGTTTGCCGCAACACGCGCGGCACTTTGAATTCGACGTTTTCAACGGCGGTTTCGACCATTTCAATGTTCACATCATAGCGATCGCGAAAGGCATCAACGACTTCGTTGATGAGAAGTTCGGGGGCCGAGGCGCCTGCAGTGATGCCAATGTCGGTAATGCCGTCCAGGGCGCGCCAGTCAATGTCGGCGGCACGTTGGACCAGCTGCGCATAGCTGCACCCGGCGCGGGTGCCGACCTCGACCAACCGACGCGAGTTTGACGAATTGGGTGCGCCGATAACCAGCATGGCATCGGTCTTGGTCGCCATCGCCTTGACCGCCTCTTGCCTGTTGGTGGTGGCGTAACAGATGTCTTCTTTGTGCGGGCCGATGATCGCAGGAAACCGGGCCTGCAAAGCGGCAACGATGTCTTTGGTGTCATCCACACTCAGCGTGGTTTGCGTGACATAGGCAAGCTGTTGCGGGTCGCGTACGATCAGCGTGCCTACGTCTTTGGCCGTTTCAACCAGCAGCACATCGCCGTCGGGCAACTGGCCCATGGTGCCGATGGTTTCGGGATGGCCGTCGTGGCCGATCATGACAATTTGCAAGCCTTTGTCGGCATGGCGTGCTGCCTCGATATGGACCTTGCTGACCAGTGGACAGGTGGCATCAACATAGATCATCTGGCGTTGCGCCGCCTCGGCAGGCACCGTCTTGGGTACGCCATGGGCGGAAAAAATCACCGGGCGGTCATTTGGGCAATCGTCCAGTTCTTCGACAAATATGGCACCCTTGGCGCGCAACCCATCGACGACGAATTTATTGTGGACGATTTCGTGGCGCACATAAACCGGAGCTCCCCATTTTTCGATCGCCATTTCGACGATCTTGATGGCCCGGTCGACACCTGCACAAAACCCACGCGGAGCGGCAAGGTAGATAGTGAGGGGAGGGTTGGGCATTACATGACTCCTTCACCGTCAGGGGTACGTCACCATGCGGCGATGGTCCAGAGGACTTGCGCGGTCACGCAGCTGTGATTGGACCTTCCAGTAGGTGTATCGCTGACACTAAAAGACATGAGTTTAAGGAAAATGAAATGAACAAACGAACAACTGGCATTGTCCTTGGCGGTGTTGCTATGGCGATTGCCTTTGGATTGCTCTGGAACAAGGGGGGGGAACCATCACCGGAGGCGGCCTATCTGAACAGGGCGGTGGTCGCACAGGGCGCTGATTTATACGCTAACAATTGTGCGAGTTGCCATGGGGCTGCGTTGCAAGGACAGGCAAACTGGAAATCACGCGATAATGAGGGCTATTTACCGGCCCCACCGCACAACGAAACCGGGCACACATGGCATCACCCTACGGAACAATTATTTGAGATTACCAAGTTTGGCAGTGAGCAGCTTGTCGGAGGCACCTACAAAAGCCGTATGGCGGGATATGCAGATGTCCTGAGCGATGATGAGATTGCTGCGGTTCTGGCCTATATCAAAAGCACCTGGTCCGCCCGGGTGATTGCCCAGCACAACCAGATCAATGCCGGGAGCTGACAGGCCTGTTGCGGGCGCCGTTGCCAGTGCCCGCCATTACCAGTTTTTACTATTCGCTAGCTGCTTAGCTGGCCGACTGCGGTTCAAGCGGAATTTCGCGCGGAGGACGACCAATAACGTCCTTTAGCTCTTCCAGCTCAATAAAGTTGTCAGCCTGACGGCGCAAATCATCCGAGATCATTGGCGGTTGACTGCGGATCGTCGAGACCACCGAAACGCGTACACCTTGGCGCTGTAAGCTGGCAACCAGCGGCCGGAAATCCCCATCCCCGGAAAACAGCACAATGTGATCTACACGGGCAGCCAACTCCATCGCGTCAACAGCCAGTTCGATGTCCATATTGCCTTTGACCTTCCGACGGCCCATGCTGTCGATATATTCTTTGGCCGGTTTGGTCACCATGGTGAAGCCGTTGTAGTTTAACCAGTCTACTAAGGGCCTAATAGGCGAATACTCGTCATTTTCAAGAAGCGCGGTGTAGTAAAACGCACGCAACATCTTGCCTCGACGCATGAATTCCTGGCGCAGCAACTTGTAGTCAATATCAAACCCAAGTGCTTTAGCTGCGGCATATAAATTCGAACCGTCGATGAACAGCGCGAGCCGTTCGTCTTTGTAAAACATCAAATTTCCTTTTCAACAAACATATCTCGTCAAAATTTTTGAGTGGTGGCGTTGTGTGAGTGTCTAAAATAGGCGAAACAATACTTACAAAATAGGCTTATTCGGGTGTTTCGCAAGGGGAATAAAATGTTGAATATGGGACAACCATGACCGGGAATCGGTCAGGCGCACTTATCGCGCTAGGCAGCAATCTGCCATCAAGTGTTGGCGATTCGGCGCAAACGCTTGGTCACGCAATACTTTCACTGTGTGAAAAGGGCCTGACGCCGACCGCTATCAGCCGGTTTTTCCGCACACCGTTCTTTCCTGCGGGCGGCGGTCCCGATTTCGTGAATGCCGCAGTTTTGATCACCACATTACATTCTCCGTCCGAGTTGTTGGCCGAATTACACCTGATAGAACAGCAATTTGGACGGGCCCGGAAACAGCGTTGGGGCGCGCGGACGCTGGACCTGGATATGCTGGCAATGGGGCCGACCGTGCTGCCGAATGCGGTGACGCAACGTCGTTGGATGGATCTGCCGCCTGAGGCCCAAATGTCGCAAGCACCCGATCGGTTGATCCTGCCACATCCACGCCTGCAGGATCGGGCCTTTGTGGTGGTGCCGCTGGCTGATATTGCGCCGGATTGGGTGCATCCGGTTCTGCGCAAATCGGTGACTGAGATGTGTAATAATCTGCCCGGCGATGATGTTGCAACGGTTCAGCCTTTGTGAGGCTTTGCAAAACGGATTCAACGCTTGTCAAGCGATAGATTCGGGACTACACACCGCCTTTCTGGACGACATTTCTATATTTGGAGAGCCACATGGCCCGCGTGACGGTTGAAGACTGCGTTGATAAAGTGCCAAACCGCTTTGAGCTGGTGATGCTTGCTGCCCATCGGGCACGCGAGATTGCCGCTGGTGCACCAATCACAGTGGATCGGGACAATGACAAAAATCCCGTCTTGTCCCTTCGTGAAATCGCTGAAGAGACCCAAAGTGCCGATGATCTGCGCGAGCGCCTGATCGAAAGCAACCAGACCCAAATCGAAGTCGACGAACCCGAAGAGGACCAGATGGCCCTTCTTATGGGTGCCGAGACGGACAAGCCGGCTGAGGACGATATGTCCGAAGAGAAATTGTTGCGGGCACTTATGGAGGCCCAGGGGCAGGGCTAACCTGCCGCGCTCTGAGGTGCGGACCGGATGATATCTGCAGATGAATTGATTGCGCTGGTCCGCGACTACAACCCTAAAACTAATGCTGAACGCATTTCTGCGGCCTATAGTTTTGGCCGCGATATGCATGACGGGCAGGTTCGCCAATCGGGCGAGGCCTATTTCAGTCATCCCGTGGCCGTTGCCGCGATTCTGACAGAACAACAGCTGGATGATGCCACCATCATCACGGCGTTGTTGCACGATACCATCGAAGATACCGATGCGTCCTATGGCGAAGTCGCCAAACGGTTCGGTGACGTGGTGGCGATGCTGGTGGACGGGGTCACCAAGTTGACCAATCTGCAGCTGTCCAGCCGCGAAACCAAACAGGCCGAAAATTTCCGCAAGCTATTTATGGCGATGTCACGCGATCTGCGGGTGATATTGGTGAAACTTGCCGATCGGCTGCACAATATGCGTACAATCCGGTCGATGGCGGCGGAAAAGCAGGTGCAAAAGGCCCGCGAAACCATGGATATCTACGCGCCTCTTGCGGGTCGCATGGGGATGCAGTGGATGCGCGAAGAGCTGGAAGACCTTAGCTTTCGGGTGCTGAATCCCGAGGGTCGCCAATCCATCATTCGCCGTTTTATCATGCTGCAAAAAGAATCTGGTGACGTGATCGAGCGGATTACCGGTGACATGAAGCACGAGTTGACCAAGGCAGGGATTCCTGCGGAGGTGTTGGGACGCGCCAAAAAACCCTATTCGATCTGGCGCAAGATGGAGGAAAAGGAACAAGGCTTTTCCCGTCTTTCCGACATTTATGGGTTTCGCATCATCACCGACAACGAAGAAGACTGTTACCGCACGTTGGGCACTATCCACCAGCGCTGGCGTGCGGTGCCAGAACGGTTCAAGGACTACATCAGCCAACCCAAAACCAACGGGTACCGGTCGATTCACACCACTGTATCAGGCCGTGATGGCAAACGCGTCGAGGTGCAAATTCGTACACGGCAGATGCATGATGTCGCCGAAACCGGCGTGGCGGCGCATTGGTCGTATCGTGATGGCGTGCGCAGCGAGAACCCGTTTGCGGTTGATCCGGTAAAATGGGTGGCGGGGCTGACCGAACAATTTGACGCCGAGGAAGACCACGAAGATTTCCTTGAAGCGGTCAAACTCGAAATGTACGCGGATCAGGTGTTTTGTTTTTCGCCCAAGGGCGATGTGGTGAAATTACCGCGTGGCGCCACGCCGATTGATTACGCCTATGCCATCCACACGCGGATTGGCAGTTCCTGTGTTGGGGCCAAGGTTGATGGGCTGCGGGTGCCGTTGTGGACGCGGCTGAAAAACGGCCAATCGGTGGAAATCATCATCGCCGAAGGGCAGACGCCGCAGGTTAGCTGGCTTGATATTGCCACCACCGGCAAGGCCCGCACCGCCATTCGGCGCGCCCTGCGCGAGGTGGATCGTGAACGGTTTATCAAACTGGGCCGCGAATTGGCACGTTCGGCGTTTGAACATGTGGGGCGCAAATCAACTGACAAAGCGTTGGAAACAGCGGCCAAACATTTACGCCTGAAAACCCAGAATGAACTGCTTGCGCGGCTTGGCAGTGCTGAATTGACGGCCCATGATGTGGTTCAGGCGGTCTATCCCGATCTGGCCAGCGATAAAGGCGATCAGATTTCGCCGCGCCGCGCGGTGATTGGCCTGTCGCCGGGGCAATCATTTGAACGCGCGCCCTGCTGTCAGCCGCTGCCCGGAGAGCGCATTATCGGCATCACCTTTCGCGGCAAAGGCGTGATTGTTCACGCCATCGATTGCGACGGCCTAAGCGCATATGAGGACCAGCCCGAACGTTGGGTTGATCTGAACTGGCACAGCGGCACCCACCCGGCGGTGTATGGCGTTACGCTTGAGTTGACCATCGGCAACGACGCCGGCGTGCTGGGGAGAATTTGCACATTGATTGGCGAAAAGAAGGCCAATATCAGTGACCTGGAATTTGTAGATCGTAAACCAGATTATTACCGTTTGCGGGTTAATGTGGAATTGCGTGATATTGAACAACTTCATTCCTTGATGCTGACACTTGAGGCGGATAGCGATGTGGCAGCTGTTGATCGTTTCCGTGAAAAAGCTCGACATCCGGTCGCGGCCGGATGAATTTTACAACCGCCAAATAGAGGACGAATTTTTGGTTTTCAGACGCCGCGACCGACGCCCTATGATGCGCACGATTGTGGAGTTTCTGTATCCGCGGGGTGGATGGAGCCGGGCGTTTCACTATGTAAAACACCGACTGCGTCGCCTGCCAGATTCGCCGGAACGCATCGCGCGGGGCATCTGGGCCGGGGTTTTTGCGTCCTGCACACCTTTCTATACCATGCATTTTGTGGTTGCCTATCTGATGGGCCGGGTCATGCACGGCAACATTTTTGCGGCATTGATGGGCACGTTTTTTGGCAATCCGCTGACCTATGTGCCGATTGGTCTGTCGGGCCTTAAGGTTGGTCACTTTCTGCTGGGCACCGAGTTTGAAGAAGGATCGCACAGATCCTTTGCCGGTAAATTCGCTGATGCTGCGCATGATTTAATGTTCAATTTCAAGACGCTGTTTAATGATCAACTGCCCGATTGGGCGGGCCTTGCGATCTTTTACGACGAAGTATTCCTGCCCTATATGGTTGGGGGCCTGGTCACCGGAACGATCGCGGGAACGGTCGCATATTACTTTAGCGTTTCGATTATTCGCGCCTATCAGCATCGTCGCAAAGGCCGCATTCGGGCCAAGTTTGAAGCAATCAAGAAAAAAGCCAAGCTCAAGGCTGACGCCAGACGAAATGCGGATTAGGGTTCCCTAACATCCAACCCAAGGAAACCGCTTATGCACTCTGAATCGCGCCTGAGACTAGGCATCAATATTGACCATGTGGCCACTGTCCGAAACGCCCGGGGCGGCGCCTATCCTGATCCGCTGCGCGCGGCGCAGATCGCCGAGGCCGCTGGGGCCGATGGCATCACCGCGCATCTGCGCGAAGATCGCCGCCATATCAGCGATGCCGACATTGATGGGTTGATGGAGGTGCTGACGGTGCCACTTAACTTTGAGATTGCAGCGACCGATGAAATGCAGCAAATTGCCTTGCGCCATAAACCCCACGCGGTTTGTATCGTGCCGGAAAAACGCGAAGAGCGCACCACCGAAGGCGGACTTGAGGTCGCCCGCGAAGAGAACAAGCTGGCGCATTTCATCGCGCCTTTGCGCGATGTCGGTTGCCGTGTGTCGATCTTTATCGCTGCTGACAAACGCCAGATTGAGGCCGCGAATCGCATTGGTGCCGAAGTGATCGAGTTGCACACCGGTGCCTATTGCGATGCCCATGCCGAGGGGCGGTTTGACGATCGTGACCGCGAACTGGCCAACCTGCGCGAAATGTCGACATTTGCTGATTCGCTGGGGTTAGAGGTCCATGCCGGGCATGGTCTCACGTACAGTTGTGTCAAACCAATCGCGGCCCTACCAGAGGTGCGCGAGCTGAACATCGGCCATTTCCTGATCGGTGAGGCGATTTTTCTGGGCCTGCATCCGGCCATCACGCAGATGCGTGCGTTGATGGACGAGGCGCGGGCATGATTGACCTGCGCTGTTTGAAAAAGCGAGAAAAAGTTTGATTTTAGGCATCGGAACAGACCTCGCCAACATTGAGCGTATTCAGGGCACGCTTGACCGCTTTGGCGACAGGTTTCGCAACCGGGTGTTCACCGATATTGAGCAGGGCAAAGCCGAGCGTCGCCGCGATACTGCTGGCACCTATGCCAAACGCTGGGCCGCAAAAGAGGCCTGCTCCAAGGCGCTGGGCACCGGGCTGCGTATGGGTATCGCGTGGAAGGACATGGCCGTCAGCAATTTGCGTACCGGGCAGCCGGTGATGCAGGTGACAGGTTGGGCCGCAGAGCGTTTGCAAAAGATGACCCCGCCCGGGCATGAGGCCATCATTCACGTAACTTTGACCGATGACCACCCCTGGGCGCAGGCGTTTGTCGTGATAGAGGCGCGCCCAATAGATTTGGCCCAATAGATATGGCTCAGTAAATGTGATCGAGGCGCGTCCGATAGCTGGCTATGCCGACGCTACCTTGACTTAACCGCATCAGCCCCCCATTTAGCGCCAACCAACTATACATCGGAGAGCCGCATGGCCACCAATGACAAACCCGAAAACACGCCCGGAAATGCAATCGTCGAGACGATCAAAACCGTCGTCTATGCGCTGCTGATTGCTGGCGTTTTTCGTACGTTTCTCTTTCAGCCGTTCTGGATCCCGTCGGGTTCAATGAAAGAAACGCTGCTGATCGGGGATTTCTTGTTCGTGAACAAGATGGTTTATGGCTATTCCTATGCGTCCTGCCCCAGTTTGAAACTGCCAGGCGTTGGTATCAACATCGACTCCAAAGACGTTTGCGGCGCCTTTGGGGGTGACAACAAGCGCCTGTTTGGCAGCGACCCGGTGCGCGGCGATGTGGTGGTGTTTCGCCATCCTGTCTCGGGGACCGACTATATCAAACGTCTGATCGGGCTGCCCGGTGACAAAATCCAGATGAAGGCGGGCGTTCTACAGATCAACGGAGTGGCTGTTGGGCTTGTCGATGATGGGTTTTTTGAAGAAATCCAAACGCCACAAGGTCCGCAAGGCCTGCGCCCAAGGTGTGAAAACGCCCCTGTCGGCGATGACGGCATATGCCTCAAACCCCGCGAGATCGAAACGCTGCCAAACGGTGTGGAACATGCCATTCTGGATTTGGGTAATCAAAGCCTGGACAACACTGGCATCTATGCCGTGCCCGAGGGGCATTTCTTTTTCATGGGTGACAACCGGGATAATTCTTCGGACAGCCGCGTGCCACGATCTGCTGGCGGTGTCGGCTATGTGCCGCTTGAGAACCTGATAGGCCGGGCTGATCGCATCATGTTCTCGTCAGCTGGCCGTTCGATGTTGTATTTCTGGACCTGGCGTAGTGATCGGTTCTTTAAGGCGGTTGAGTGAAACTGTCTGCTGATCTGCGCGCGTTTGAGGACCGGATAGGGTATAGGTTCAAGCGGCCCGAATTATTGGTGCGGTCGCTGACGCATGGGTCGATCTCGTCTCCGACGCGGGGGCATAACCAGCGGCTTGAATTCCTCGGGGATCGGGTGCTGGGGCTGGTGATGGCCACGGCACTGATGGACCGGGACACCAACGCAACCGAGGGGCAATTGGCGCCGCGGTTTAATGCGCTTGTGCGCAAAGAGGCCTGTGCAGATGTGGCGCGCCATATTGATCTGGGGGCGGTGCTGAAACTGGGCCGGTCCGAAATGATGTCAGGTGGGCGGCGCAAACTGGCCTTGCTGGGCGACGCGATGGAGGCGGTGATTGCCGCCGTTTATCGCGATGGCGGTTACGAGGCTGCCAACGATGTGATCCTGCGCCTTTGGGGCGACCGGGTTACGCAGGTGCAAAGTGATGCGCGAGATGCTAAAACAGCGCTTCAGGAATGGGCGCAGGCGCGCAGTCAGAACCCGCCGTCCTATGACGAGGTGGCCCGCACCGGGCCAGATCACGCACCGGTGTTTACTATTGCAGCCCGGCTTGAAACCGGGGAAGAGGCGCAGGCGACCGCTGGGTCGAAACGACAGGCCGAACAGGCCGCGGCAACCGCGTTGCTGAACAAACTGGAGCAAGATAGATGAAACGTGCCGGATTTGTGGCCCTGATTGGCGAACCCAACGCCGGTAAATCGACACTAATGAATCGTATGGTCGGGGCCAAAGTGTCCATTGTGACCCATAAGGTTCAGACCACCCGCGCCCGCATTCGTGGCGTCGCCATCGAAGGCGAAGCGCAGATCGTATTTGTTGACACCCCGGGGCTGTTTCAGCCACGCCGCCGACTTGACCGAGCGATGGTTGCGGCGGCCTGGGGCGGCGCAGCAGACGCCGATGTTGTTGTTCTGATGATCGAGGCGCACCGCGGTGTGGCCGAGGGCGTAGAACGCATCCTGGAAGGCCTGCAAGACGTCGGCAAAGGCCGCACCGTGGCGCTGGCGATCAACAAGATCGACAGGGTTGCAACTGAGGCGCTGCTGGCGCTTGCCGAGAAAATGAACGCTCGGTACAACTTTGTTGAAACCTTTATGATTTCCGCTGAAAAAGGTCACGGCGTTGATCATCTGCGCAAATGGCTGGCCGAGCAATTGCCCGAAGGTCCGTGGCTTTACCCCGAGGACCAGATCGCTGATTTGCCCCTGCGCATGATCGCGGCTGAAATGACCCGGGAAAAACTAACGTTACGGCTGCATCAGGAATTGCCTTACCAACTGACGGTTGAGACCGAGGGTTGGGAAGAGCGCAAAGACGGCAGTGTTCGTATCGACCAGCTGATCTATGTGATCCGGGATGGGCACAAAGGCATCATTTTGGGGCAAAAGGGCGAAACCATCAAAGCCATCGGCCAGGCCTCGCGCAAAGAGCTTGAGGAATTCCTGGATCGCAAAGTGCACCTGTTTCTCAAGATAAAAGTCCGGCCCAAATGGCTGGATGAATCTGAGCGCTATTCCCAAATGGGGCTGAATTTCAAAGACGGGAACGAATGAGCAGGCTGACCGCAGATTTCTGGGTTCAGGCCTATCTGACCCGCCTGCGTTTACAGAACATCCCGGCCTTTGTCGTGGCGCATGGCGATGACACGGCGGGGGCGGTTCTGGTTAAACTGAACACGCTGGACGGGCAGGCGATGGCCTTTCAACGTGAATTTGACCTGACGTCAGGCGACCGGCGCTGGGCCGAACTGATTACCGGGCCGGAGCGCGATGTAGACGCGTCGATATCACGTCAACGCAGCTTTGATCCCGACCTGTGGGTGATCGAAGTTGAGGACCGGCAAGGCCGACATTTGCTGGACGAGTCCGGGTTGGAATAGGGCCTCGGAAAATTTCAAATTTTCCGGCTCGTTTTCTGTGTAAGAAAACGGTTACCCTAGTCCGGATTTGGAGCGCAGAGAAAACATGGACTGGCGCGATCAGGGGATATTGCTGACCACACGGCGTCATGGCGAAAGCTCGGCGATCATTGATGTGTTCACGCAATTGCACGGCCGTCATGCGGGCGTGGTGCGGGGTGGTGCAGGGCGCAAAATTACGCCGGTGTTGCAGCCCGGTGCGCAGCTTGACCTTGAATGGCGGGCCCGGCTTGAGGATCACCTTGGCAGTTACCGCGTTGAACCCCTGCGCAGCCGTGCGGCGGCCCTGTCCGGGCGGCTGACATTGGCCGGGCTGAACACGGTAACGGCGCTGTTGGCGTTCTGCCTGCCGGAACGCGAGCCACACGCGGTGCTGTATCAGCGCACTGAACAATTGTTGGATTTGCTTGGGCAGGACGAGATCTGGCCACTGGCCTATCTGAACTGGGAAATTGAGCTGCTTGAAGAGATGGGGTTTGGTATGGACCTGACGACATGTGCGGTCACTGGCCAGACCACCGACCTGATTTATGTTTCACCCAAATCCGGGCGGGCGGTGTCAAAACAGGGCGCCGGAGAATGGGTCGACCGGTTGCTGCCGCTGCCTGACTGTTTGCGCGGGATCGGCCAGGCACCGGATGACGACATTGCATTGGCGTTTCGAACGACCGGCTATTTCCTGATGCACCGGCTGGCCCCGGCCTTGGGTAATAAACCCTTGCCCGAGGCCCGCACAAGGTATGTCGACCGGTTTATTCGGACACTTTGAACAGCATTTCGCGGCCAGCGTCGTTGGTCAGAATCATGGTATCACCCGAGACCTCGGACTGGGACATTTCGCCCAATGCCGTCAGAAAAGTTGCTTCCTCCGCAAGGTCAGGACAGGCACGGCGGGTGACGGCCATTGGCCCGGTTTCAAACCATGGATAGGGCGCATCCATCTTGCCAGAATAGGAATTACACGGTGCTTGTCCGGCGATCTTACCGGGCTCGGGAAAGGTGACTGTGGCCTGTGCGGCAAAGGCAGTATCGTCCAGTTCGGTCAATTGCCAAACCTGATCCGCCGCGCCATATCCCCCCACTGTTTCGTCCTTTCCACATTGGCCAAGCCCAAAAAAACCGGCAATCATTACAAGTTTAAGCATCGTCAATTCCCTTTAAGGTGCGGATTATAAAAGGTGCGGATTATAAAAGCCTGTTGTCGACGAGATAGGCGCCAGAGTCCCGAATTGCCTGCCGCACGTCGCGAAATTCCATGCCCAACAATGATTGCGCCCGCGCGCCTGATACGTTTTCGTGTTTGCCCAGCATTGGAATGATACTGCGAATGGCTTTGTCAAATATTGCCATCAGACGGATCAGGAAATTCGGAGCGACTCGGCTGGGGATCTTGCGGGTCGGATGATCGGCTTTGAGCAGGCCCGCGATATCAACAAAGGTCAGATAGCGATCAACCCCGATGAACCGTTTGCCGATGCTGTCAGGGGTTTCCATGGCGCGGATATGCATCAGGGCAATGTCGCGCACATCGACGCAGGGAAAACCGATATCGGGCAGCATCGGGTCTTTGCCGCGCATCAGGCGGTCGATCACGTCGATGGAGGTACCAAAATTACTGTCCAGCGGCGCGCCCAGCACAAAAGACGGGTTGATCATGGTGATCTGCATGTCTGGCGCATCCGCCGTTTGCCAGTCCCACACCGCCCGTTCAGCCATTGTTTTGGATTTCAGATAGGCGGTCGCGCCGGGGCCGGTGAGGTCGCTCCAGTCGCTTTCGTTAAGGCTGTCGCGGCCTTCGGGCAGCTCAGAATTGGTAATGGCCACAGTCGAGGACGTCATGATAACGCGTGTAACACCCGCCGCTTTGGCGGCTTTGACGGCGCGCATGGCACCCTCGACGGCGGGGCGAATGATGTCCTGTTCGTTCTCGGGCATCGTCATCGGAAACGGCGATGCGGTGTGCATCAGCACGTCGATACCTAACATTGCGGCGTTCCAACCATCGTCACTGTTCAGGTCAAGCGCAACAACGCGCAGCCGGTCCAGTGCAGCGGGGTCGGTCAGATGTGGCGTTAGCGCGGCGCGCAACTCTTGCTCGCGCGTGGTGCTGCGGGCCGAGCCGACAACCGTATAGCCACCATTCAGCAACTGCAGAACAAGGTGTTTGGCGATATAGCCGGTGGCGCCGGTGACAAGTACAGTTTGGGTCATTCAAAGGCCTTTGCAGTAGGGAATTTATCCCTACCACATAAGTGCCCTGCGTCGAAACCCAGCCTTTAGCCCAACAAACGTCGCGCAATCACCTGCGCCTGTATTTCGGCGGCCCCCTCAAAGATACTCAGAATCCGTGCATCGCACAAAATGCGGCTGATTTTATATTCCAGCGCAAAGCCGTTACCACCGTGGATTTGCAGCCCATTGTCCGCCGCAGCCCATGCCACCCGGGCACCCAGCAATTTGGCCATCCCGGCCTCAAGATCACAACGCCGCCCGGCGTCTTTTTCACGACCACTGTAATAGGTCAGTTGCCGGGCGATCATCAGCTCAACCGCCATCATCGCCAATTTGCCGGCCACACGCGGGAATTCAATCAGCGATTTGCCAAATTGTTTACGGTCAATGGCGTATTGCATCGACACGTCCAGCGCCGATTGTGCCACACCAATGGCGCGGGCTGCGGTCTGGATACGGGCCGATTCAAAGGTTTCCATCAGCTGTTTAAAGCCTTTGCCCTCTTCACCACCCAACAGGTTTTCGCCTTTGACGTGAAAGCCATCAAACGCCAGTTCGTATTCCTTCATGCCGCGATAGCCGAGCACCTCGATCTCGCCGCCACTCATGCCATCGGTTGGAAACGGGTTCTCGTCGGTTCCGGCGGTCTTTTCCGCCAGAAACATCGACAATCCGCGATGGTTGTCGTTTTCAGGATCAGTCCGCGCCAGCAACGTCATCACATGGGTGCGCGCGGCGTGGGTGATCCAGGTTTTGTTGCCAGTGACGCGGTAATCATCGCCATCCTTAACCGCGCGGGTGCGCAGCGACCCCAGATCAGAGCCAGTATTAGGTTCGGTAAACACAGCTGTTGGCAGGGTTTCGGCGCTGGCAATACGCGGCAGCCATTTTTGTTTCTGCTCGTCAGTGCCGCCACACATGATCAACTCGGCGGCGATTTCCGACCGGGTGCCTAATGATCCAACGCCGATATAGCCGCGTGATAGTTCTTCGGACACCACACACATCGACAGTTTGGACAGGCCAAAACCGCCGTATTCTTCGGGGATGGTCAGGCCAAAAACACCCATTTCGGCCAGCTCGTTGATGATCTCCATCGGGATCAGTTCGTCGTTCAGATGCCAGTCATGGGCAAAGGGTTCGACCTTTTCCAGGGCATAGCGGCGGAACTGTTCGCGGATCATGTCGAGTTCATCATCCAAACCGGTGGCGCCGACGGTGATGTTGGCCGACTGTTCCTGCATCAGCTCAACCAGCCGCATGCGCGCGGTCTGGGTGTTGCCGCCTTGGGTCAGGGTCTGCACGGCAGGCTCCATCAATCCGCGCATGTCGTCCTGAGACAGGCCCATGTCCTGCAGGCGGACAATCTCGCCTTGGCTCATCGGGATGCCGCCGTAGATCTGCCACAGGTATTCGCCAAATGCGATCTGGTGGATCAACTGCTCAATCTCGCCGAATTTGCCGTCTGATTGCAGATGTTCGGCCCACTTTTGTAGCTGTTGCAGGCTTTGGTTATAGGTCGCCAGCCACGCCAACCCATGGGCTGCGGTCTGGTTGGCCTCGATCAACGGGCCCAATACGCGGCCATTTTCGCTGACCATGGCGCGCAGTTTTTCACGCGCGATTTCGAATATCGCCTGCACCGGTAAAACGGCGGCGCCAGTCAGGGCCAGAAGGTCTGGCAACACGACGTCAGTGTTGGAATTGTCTGTCATCTGTCCATCATGCGCCATGAAATATGTCCCTGATTGCTGTTGTGCAGCATTTAGTCACTTTGCAGGCGCGTCGCAACAAAAATACGTATTTCCCCGTTGTTAGGTTCAATAATTGCGTGATGCATTTTTGCAGTGCGGCGCCCGATACGAATGGTATGAGAGAGCATGACATCGTTGTTTTCCCTCGTTTCTCCGACCGAACTGGCGCTGGCCTTTGCCATTGCTTGTCTGGCGGGCGTGATCAAAGGCTTGGTCGGGTTCGCGATGCCGATGATCCTGATTTCCGGATTGGGCATGTTCCTGCCTCCTGAAATCGCGCTGGCCGGGCTGATTCTGCCAACACTGGTGACCAATGGCATGCAGGCGCTGCGACAAGGATGGAAACCGGCGTGGGAATCGGTGAAACGGTTCCGGGTGTTTATGATCATCGGGTTGGTGTTTTTGCTGATCAGCGCCCAATTTGTGCGGGTTTTACCGGTAAATGTGATGTTGCTGGTGATCGGCGTTCCGATCACCGGGTTCGCGTTTATGCAATTGATTGGTTTCAGTTTTAACCTCGCCGCACCCAGTAAACGAATCGAGGCCGTTATCGGCGCCTTTGCCGGCTTCATCGGCGGGCTGTCCGGGGTCTGGGGGCCGCCAACCGTGGCCTATCTGACGGCTCTGAACACCCCGAAAGAAGAACAGATCCGGGTGCAGGGCGTGATTTATGGCGCTGGGGCCGTGGCGTTATTAGGCGCACATATCGGGTCGGGGGTGATGCGGCTGGAAACGCTGCCGTTCTCGGTGTTTTTGCTGGTGCCGGCGGTGTTGGCCACCTGGGTCGGATTGCAACTGCAAACGCGCATTGATCAGGTGACGTTCAAACGCGCCACGCTGTTTGTGTTGTTGATTGCCGGGCTGAATTTGGTGCGGCGTGGGGTGATGGGTTAGATGTCACATCCCGGACGGTAGTATGGCTGTTTCTTGAACAGTTCCGATTTGGGTTTGTGCCAGTCCTTCATCGCTTGCAAGGGCGTCTTGCTGTCCAAAGCTGATTGTGGCAATTGCGGGTTGTAGAGCCTGACGTATCGATGCAGCGTAGCTTCCAGCTCTTCGCCAGATTTGAAGTGATGGCTTTGCAGCACATCCTCGATACGATCATTCGCTGCCCGGCAGTGTATTGAAAATGCACGAGAGGGGAGCCGCTCAACCATGCCGTTGGTTTGCGGTGATCTTGGCGGGGTGCCCGCCATTCTTGATTCTTGCAAATAGTGCAGCTGTAGGCAAGAGGAAACGCAATAAGTTATTGAAATATAATTATAAATCACAATGAATCGACATTCCCCAAGTAGAATACGCATTCTACTTGGGGAATGTCGGGTTATGTGGGTTCAATTGAACGTTAACCTGTGCAGGAAAAACAAGAAAAAGCAGGTTTGGTTTCTGTTGATTGACAGCGTTCGACTGCTCCAACACATCGGTTTTCCCAGACTTCCGGGGCAACGATCATTCTCAACAAGGAGATGTAATTTTACGACATGCTTTTCACTTTCAGGCTTCCTTTGCCGGTCTTGTTTCACTGTTATTGGTTCTTTGTTCCAATCCCGTATCCGCTGCGGGAAAGACTGAAATCAACTCTGGTAGGGATGGCAAAGTCCTCACCACTGCTTGTCTGGCGCATTTGGCGGGCAAACCACCGACCACGGCAGTCAGCCAGTCTGGCTTTGCGACAAAGAAAAGCAACAGAAGGGTAACACAATATCGAAAGGATGTGGGTGGTGGTCTCCTGCCGACCTATCTTGTTCTTAACCTGCTAAAAAAACCCAACAAACCAACGTATCGTGGGTGTAACTTTGTTCTGAGTCTCCCCAAGCGACTATTGACGTTAACAATACCGCCGGAACCCCGGGCCGCTTTGAACGCGCTGCGCACTACTTTGAAATCAACCCGCTTGTCTTATATCTTTCTCAGGTTCCCATGCGAAAAGGGAGCCACTGACTGGCACCTTATATATGCCGGTCAGTGGCGGCGGCTGGATCGTGAAC